>NZ_QJSA01000001.1:0-427024 GCF_003586265.1 Pseudomonas jilinensis
TCCATGAAACCCGGGGCGATTCATTTCGCTTCGATCCGCGGGTTTTTGAGCTGGCAGGCCGGCTAGGTGATCACTGCGAGCTAATACCTTCACAGTACCTGGCGAGGGTTTAAGTGTCGTTTCAGTATGTTGGTTCCAACAAAAAGCCCGCTCCTGTTGCACAAGGAGCGGGCTTTCATCTATTGGTAGTCAGCGTTTGATGCCGCAGGTGGCGGGAAGCGCTGGCTTAGCTCGTACATGGATGGCCACGTCGCTACGCTTCTCGCCATGACGCCAGGTAAGACGAGGTCAGGCAAACTTCTGAATATTCGCCATCAGCTCACGCAGGGCTTCGATATTGTCCTTGGGATGCACCGCGCCTTCGAAGCTGCACAGCTGTTCGAAGTTGGCGGCGACGTCTTCCGGGCTGAAGCCTTCGTCGGGGTTGAAGCCGATGCCCAGTGAGCGCTCCCAGCGTACTTTACCCATCCAGCCACCGCCGACTTCGAACAGGCTGCCGGTTTCCTGGCATTGCTCGGAGCACAGGTAGGCGACCAGCGGGCTGACCAGTTCGGGCTTGAGCTTGTCGAAAGCACCGGGCGGGAACAGGCCTTCGGTCATGCGGGTGCCGCCAGTGGGGGCGATCGCGTTGACGAAGATGTTGTTCTTGCGGCCTTCGATGGCCAGGGTCCGGGTGAAGCCGTACAGGCCTAGCTTGGCCATGCCGTAATTGGCCTGGCCGAAGTTGCCGTAGATGCCTGAGGTGGAGGAGGTGAAGATCACACGGCCGAAGTTGTTATTCTTCATGTGCTCCCAGGCGGCTTTAGTCGTCTTGTAGGCACCTTCGACGTGAACCTTGTAGACCAGATCCCAGTCGGCGTCGGTCATCTTGGCGAAGCTCTTGTCGCGCAGGATACCGGCGTTGTTGACCACTACATCGACGCGGCCGAAGTTATCCATGGCGCACTGCACGATTTTGTCGCCGTCTACTACGCTGTCGGGGTTGGCGATGGCGGTGCCGCCGGCGGCCTTGATTTCTTCTACGACTTTCAGTGCGGCTTCGCTGTTGGCGCCTTCGCCGGTGGCGCTGCCACCCAGGTCGTTGACGATGACCTTGGCTCCGTGCTTGGCGAACAGCAGGGCGTGGGCACGGCCGATGCCGCCGCCGGCGCCGGTAACGATGACGACCTTGTCGTCAAAACGGATATCGCTCATGGAAACTCTCCTTAGACCGGGCAGAGTGAAAGTGAAAAAAGACGTCCAGTGTCGAACAGGTGTTTGAATATGGCAAGGGTAAGGGTCGTGGTGAATGGTGCAGCATAAGTCAGCAGCGGGCCGCTACGGGTAGGCACAGGATTGGAGAGTGCCGTGCCAGGGCTTTCACGGGTAGGCAAAAGCGGCAATACTCGCTGCGTTTGAACCCTATGCTGACAGGATACCCCTATGCCCGGGAAGGCTTTGCTTGTACTGCTGACGTTGATTGCCGCCGCGCTTGGCGGCTGTACGCCACGCTTGGTGACTGTTCACGATGGCCTTGAGGCAATTTTTGTTGATGCACAGTCGCAGACGCCGATCGCTGGTGTACAGGTTTATGCTTTGATGCCCGGCAAGCCTGGGCCGCAGGTGCTGGGGCGCAGTAATGAGTCTGGTCAGGTCAGCATCAGACCCCGGCGGCGGTTGGAGGTGGTCGTGCCGCTTGGCGAGCGCATGACGATGTTGTCGCTATGGGCCTGCAAGTCGGGTCATGAGCGGCTTGAAGTTGCCGGCCGGATGGGCTGGAATGCCGATTACCGGGCTGTCACGCATCGACCGGATGCGCCGATACCTCTGGCATCGATTGAACAGGGTGAGCAGGGCTGCCCATAGATGTGTATAGGAGTACGCAGCAGTGAACGTTGGAATCTATATCTATGACCACGCCGAGGTGCTGGATTTTTCTGGCCCGTTCGAGGTGTTCTCAACCGCCAGCCGGTTGTCTGAGCCCAAGGGTTTGTTCAAGGTGTTTTTGCTAGCTGAAACGCTGCAGCCGGTCAATGCTCGCGGCGGTTTCAGCGTCAATCCGCAGTATGCGCTGAGTGATCACCCTGCGCTGGATGTGCTGATCGTGGCGGGGGGCGTTCATAGCGCTGAACTGCACAAGCCGGGGGTGATTGCCTGGGTTGCCGAGCAGGCCAGGTCGGTGCCGCTGGTGGCCTCGGTGTGTACCGGGGCCTTTATTCTGGCTCAGGCCGGAGTGCTGGACGGGCTGGAGGTCACGACGCACTGGGAAGACATTGCTGATCTTAGGCATGACTATCCGGCATTGACGGTGTGTGAGGGGCGGCGCTGGGTCGATACCGGCAAGCTGGTGACGTCGGGCGGCATTTCTGCCGGCATCGATATGAGCCTGCATCTGGTTTCCAGGTTGGGTGGCATGGCTCTGGCCCAGATGACCGCGCGGCAGATGGAATTCGATTGGTCCAACGGCTGATAATCAGCGCAATCAAAGCACGTAGCGGGAGTTTCACGTCATGCAGCCATTTGCGCGTCATACCTGCCCGCTGTGCGGCCAGCCCAACGGCTGCGCTCCGGCTGCGGCAGGCAGTTTTGAGGTGGATTGCTGGTGTCGGCAGGTGAGTGTAAGCCCGCAGGCGCTGGCCCAGGTGCCGGAGGCGCTCAAGGGCAAGGCGTGCTTGTGCCGGGCTTGTGCTGTTGCCGATGCGTCGGCGAAGCAGGGCAAGCCTACTGATTGAGCATGGAGAAACAGCTTTTTCGCGCCTGCAAGGCGCTCCTACCGAGGTAACGCAGAGGGTTTGGTAGGAGCGGCTCGCAGCCGCGAAACGACCAGCCGGTGATTACACCAACTCGATCGCCACGGCAGTAGCTTCACCACCACCGATGCACAGCGAGGCGATGCCACGCTTGCCGCCGGTTTTCTGCAGGGCGTTGATCAAGGTGACAATGATCCGCGAGCCGGTGGAGCCGACCGGGTGACCCTGGGCGCAGGCACCACCGTAGATGTTGACCTTGCTGTGATCCAGGCCGTGTTCACGCATGGCCAGCATGGTGACCATGGCAAAGGCTTCGTTGATTTCGAACAGGTCAACGTCGTCCTTGCTCCAGCCGGTCTTGTTGAACAGGTTGGTCATGGCGCCGACCGGGGCCAGGGTGAACTCGCTCGGGTCCTGGCTCTGGGTGGCGTGGCCAACGATCCGGGCCAGTGGCTTGAGGCCACGACGCTGAGCTTCGGCGGCGGTCATCAGGACCAGAGCGCTGGCGCCATCGGAAATCGAACTGGCGTTGGCGGCGGTGATGGTGCCGTCCTTCTTAAAGGCCGGGCGCAGACCGGGGATCTTGTCGATGTTGGCGTTGTGCGGCTGCTCATCGTCCTTGACCACAACCTCACCCTTGCGGGTGGTAACGGTGACCGGAACGATTTCGCTGGCCAGGCTGCCGTTGTCGATTGCAGCCTGGGCGCGCTTGAGTGATTCGATGGCGTAGGCGTCCATCTCTTCACGGCTGATGCCGTACTTGTCGGCAGTATCCTGGGCGAAGGAACCCATCAGGCGACCGGTGCGGGCATCTTCCAAACCGTCGAAGAACATGTGGTCCTTGATTTCGCCGTGACCCATGCGCAGGCCGGTGCGGGCCTTTTCCATGATGTAGGGGGCGTTGGTCATGCTCTCCATGCCACCGGCGACCATGACCTGGTTGCTGCCGGCCTTGAGTGCGTCGTGGGCCTGCATTACCGCTTTCATGCCGGAGCCACACAGTTTGTTGATGGTGGTGCAGCCAGTGGCGGCGGGCAGCCCGGCGTTGAGGCTGGCCTGGCGGGCCGGACCCTGTTTGAGACCAGCGGGCAGTACGCAGCCCATGATTACCTCCTGCACATCGGCAGCGTCGATGCCGGCGCGGGCTACGGCTTCGCGAATGGCGATGGCGCCCAGGTCCACGGCGCTGAGGCTCGACAGGCTACCCTGAAAGCCGCCCATCGGGGTGCGGGCGCCGCTGACGATGACGATATCGGTGTCTGACATGTTGTGTTCCTACCTATATGACTGGTTACTTATTTTTGGTCATCAATCGACTTGATGCGGCCATTATACGCTCAAACCGGTTCGTGATACCCGTTATGATCCGGTTCATACTTTGGAGTGATAGGTGGCGCTCAACGGGACTGTCTATAGTGCCCCCATCGGCCAAAGTTGCCGAGCCGAGATTCAAAACCAAGACCCCACAAGCCCAATAACAGGAAGGTCACACCACATGCTCAAGACCCGTGTCATCCCGCCGACCGAAGGCGCTCATTCTACCCCGTTGCTGATCAAGAACCTGCTGCTGTCCGGCCGCCGTTATGAGCGTAGCCAGGAAATCATCTACCGTGATATCAGCCGCTACGATTATGCCACCTTCAATGAGCGTATCTGCCGTCTGGCCAATGTTCTGACTGCTGCCGGCGTCAAGCCGGGCGATACCGTTGCGGTGATGGATTGGGACAGCCATCGCTATCTGGAATGCATGTTCGCCGTGCCGATGATTGGCGCGGTGCTGCACACCATCAATATCCGCCTGTCGCCGGAACAGATCCTATACACCATGAACCATGCCGATGACATCTTCGTGCTGGTCAATGCCGAGTTCGTGCCGCTGTACAAGGCGGTCGAGGATCACCTGACCACGGTCGAGAAAACTATTTTGCTGACCGATGGCGACGAGAAAACCGCCGATCTGCCAAATCTGGTTGGTGAGTATGAAACGCTGCTGGCCGCCGCCGCGCCGACCTACGACTTCCCTGACTTCGACGAGAATTCGGTTGCCACGACCTTCTACACCACCGGTACCACCGGCAACCCCAAGGGCGTGTATTTCACTCATCGGCAACTGGTACTGCACACCCTGACCCAGGCCGGCATGATGGGCGGTCTGGACAGCATGCGCCTGTTCGGCAACCGCGACGTCTACATGCCGATCACGCCGATGTTCCACGTGCATGCCTGGGGTATTCCCTACACCGCGACCTTGCTGGGGGTCAAACAGGTGTATCCGGGCCGCTATGAGCCGGAAATGCTGTGCAAGCTGATCAAGCAGGAAAAGGTGACCTTCTCCCACTGCGTGCCAACTATCCTTGGCATGCTGCTCAATGCCGACGGCGCCAAGGATTACGATTTTGGCGGGATGAAAGTGATCATCGGCGGCAGTGCGCTGAACCGCGGCCTGTACGAGGCGGCCAAGGCTCGGGGCATGAAACTGTCCGCCGCCTACGGCATGTCCGAGACCTGTCCGCTGATTTCCAGTGGTTACATCAACCTGGAACTGGAAGCTGGCAGTGAAGACGAGCGCGCGGCCTACAAGATCAAGGCTGGTGTGCCGGTGCCGTTAGTCGAGGCGCGGATCATGGACAGTGACGGCAACTTCCTGCCCAGTGACGGCAAGTCGCAGGGTGAACTGGTGTTGCGTGCGCCCTGGCTGACTCAGGGTTACTACCGCGAGCCGGAGAAGAGTGCTGAGCTGTGGGCCCACGGCTGGATGCATACCGGTGACGTGGCGACCATCGATGAGATGGGCTTCATTGAAATTCGCGACCGCATTAAGGATGTGATCAAGACCGGCGGCGAGTGGATTTCCTCGCTTGAGCTGGAAGACCTGATCAGCCTCAGTCCGGCGGTCAAGGAAGTGGCAGTAGTCGGGGTACCTGATCCGCAGTGGGACGAGCGTCCGTTTGCGCTGATCGTGCCGCGTGAAGGGCAGGCGATGGATGCCAAGGTTCTGCGCGACCATCTCAAGCCATTCGTGGATGAGGGGCGGATCAACAAGTGGGCGATCCCGACGCAGATCGCAACTGTTACCGAAATACCCAAAACCAGTGTCGGCAAGCTCGACAAGAAGCGCATTCGCGTCGAGATCGCTGAGTGGCAAGAGGCTGGAGCCCCGTTCCTGTCTACCTTGTAAGCTTTTTATCGTGGTAACGTGCGGGGGTAACACTCTGTGCCCTCGCACGTTTTTAGCAACTCTGAAATTGATCTTCGGGGCTGTCAAAGTAGTGGCGGTCATGCCGCTTCACCCGATGGTCAGGCTCTCTTGCCGGTTCCCTGATTATCCTGCAAATCATACTTTGGGTGGATCACCCGACCAAAGTGCTTGGCTATAGTGCACCGCAGCGTTGTATAGCTGTTTTCAGCGATACAGCCTCATTTATCAATCCACCCAGGCACGCTATGACGCGCCCCCGAGCCCTGAGCTCTGGATGGTTACTCCATGCCGCGGCATAGCAAGCAAGGCAGAATCATATGAAGCAAAGCACCCTGATCTTTTCCTCCATCCTGGCCTCGGCCCTGGCTATCCAGGCCGCGCACGCTCGGGATGTTTCTGCATTGGGCAGTACCCTGACCCCGGTTGGCGCCGAGATGGCCGGTAATGCTGCGGGCACTATTCCTGCCTGGACTGGTGGTTTGCCGGTCGATGCCGGCTCAGTTGACAGCAAGGGTTTTCTTTCAGACCCCTTTGCCGATGACAAGCCGCTGTTTGTGATTACTGCGCAGAACTATGAGCAGTACCAGGACAATCTGGCTCCTGGCCAGATCGCCATGTTCAAGCGTTACCCCGATACCTATCGCATGCCGGTTTACCCGACCCGCCGTAGCGCGGCCATGCCCGAAGCTATCTATGAGGCCACTCGTCGCAATGCTGCCAATACTCAGCTGGTGCAGGGTGGCAACGGCCTGGCCAACTTCGAGAAGGCCAACCCGTTCCCGATGCCGCAAAGTGGTGTGGAAGTGGCGTGGAACCACATTACCCGTTACCGTGGTGGCACCGTGCGCCGGGTGGTCGGCCAGGTAACTCCGCAGACCAACGGTTCCTTCACGCTGGTTCGTTTCAATGAAGAGTTCGTGTTCCCCTATGGATTGCCTGACTATGATCCGGCCAGTCAGGGCAACATCCTGTTCTACTTCAAGCAGCAGGTAACCGAGCCGGCGCGTCTGGCCGGGAACGTACTGCTGGTGCATGAGACCATTGATCAGGTCAAAGAACCGCGCATGGCCTGGGTTTACAATGCTGGTCAGCGCCGGGTGCGGCGCGCGCCGCAGGTCTCCTATGACGGTCCAGGTACCGCCTCTGACGGTCTGCGTACCTCCGACAATCTGGATATGTACAACGGCGCACCTGACCGTTACAACTGGGAACTGGTCGGCAAGAAAGAGCTGTATATCGCCTACAACAGCTATGGTCTGAACTCTACCGACCTGCGTTACAGCGACATCATTCAGCCGGGCCATATCAATCAGGACCTGACACGTTATGAGCTGCACCGGGTTTGGGAAGTAGTCGCCACGGTCAAGGACGGCGAGCGTCATATCTACGCCAAGCGCCACTTCTTTGTCGATGAGGATAGCTGGCAGGCTGCGCATATTGACCATTACGACGCGCGTGGCTCGCTGTGGCGTGTAGCTGAGGCGCATGCGCTGCAGTACTACAACAATCAGGTGCCGTGGTATGCCATGGAAACCCTGTATGACCTGGTTGCCGGTCGTTACCTGGTGATGGGTATGAATAATGAAGAGCGCACCGACTATGAGTTCAACTACGGTGCCAATCCCAGTGACTTCACTCCGGCGGCACTGCGTCAATCTGGCGTACGTTAGTTTGAACAACTGAGTCACCCTGAGCAGGCGGCCCCCGGGCCGCCTGTTTTGTTACAAATCGACAAGACGCTTTGCCCGCCAATCGATAAACTTGGCGCATGGCTCTGTCGATCCCCCTCAACCCCGGCAAGATCTTCCGCCCGCCGCTGCCGGTGGATCATTTGCCGCGCCCTGAGTTGATCGGTCTGTTGAACAAGGCCCGCCAGCGCCGGCTGATTCTGGTCTGTGCACCGGCAGGGTTTGGCAAAAGCACCCTGGCGATCGAATACTGCCAACAGTTGGACGCGCCCTGGCGTTCTGCCTGGGTTTCACTGGATGGTCGTGACGGTCAGCCAGCGCAGTTCCTGCGGACCCTGGTCGATGCCCTGGCTACCCTTTATCCGGGGCTGGGCGAGGCCGAGCTGGCGTTGTTGCAGCAACACCACAGTCAGCAGCCGTTGGACGTTGAGCAGCGGGCGGTGTCGATCCTCTCCGAGTTGCGCGCCCGGCATGCCGAAGACCGGCCCCTGGTGCTGGTGCTGGACGACTACCATCTGGTCCAGAGTCCGCCCTGTGATCGTTTGTGCGCACTGTTGCTGGAACACCTGCCGGGCAATATTCAACTGTTCATCACCAGCCGCCAGAAGCCTGACTGGCACCTGGCCCGGCTGCGCCTGAGTCATCAGTTACTGGAACTGGGCGAAGAGCATTTGCGCCTGAGCAACGACGAAGCTCGGCTGTTTCTCGAGCAGGCTGGGCTGGACCTGGCCGACCCCGAGTGGACGCGCCAGGCGTTGCAGCGCAACGAAGGCTGGATCGCCGGTCTGCGGTTGCTCAGTGTTGCGGCCGAACAACAGTCCAGGCCGCTGGCCTTGCCGTTGTCCGGGCCGTTGGTGGACGAGTACCTGCTTGAAGAGGTGATTCTGCGCCAGCCCGAACCGGTGCGGGTATTTCTGCACGAAATTGCCTGGCTCGACCGTTTCTGTGTCGAGCTCTGCGACAGCGTGCGCGATGCCTCCGACAGCCTGGACATCATTACCCACCTGTTGCGGCACCATGTGTTTCTGGTACCGCTGGACAATGACGGCACCTGGTATCGTTTTCACCATCTGTTTTCCGACGTGCTGCGCGATCGGGTTGCCCGTGACGATCCGCGCCTGCGTCTGCGCACTCATCTGCGAGCCTGCCACTGGTTTGGTCATCAGGGTCGGATCAGTGATGCGGTCGAGCATGCGCTGGCAGCCGAGCGACCGGAAGAGGCAGCCAGCCTGGTCCAGAACCTGTCGCTTGACCAATTGCTGGCCGAGCAGCATGTCGGCACCCTGTTGCGCTGGAAGGCCGAGTTGCCCAGCGTATTGCAGGGCAGCAGCGCGCGGCTGGTGCTGGTGCATGGCTGGACGCTGGCGCTGGCCTGTCAGCTTGAAGATGCCGAGGCCATGCTGGCCAGGCTCAGCCGCTTCCTGCCGCAGGCCAATGCCGACAGGCAGCGCCGGGTGCTGGGTCAGGCTCTGGTGCTCAAGGGGTTTCTGGCCCGGGCGGCGGGTCGTCTGGATGAGGCCGACCATCTCAGCCATCAGGCCCTGGCTTGTCTGGATGAGCGTGACCCCGGGAGCCGATTGATGGCGATGCTGACTCTGGCTGATGTCGAGCTGTGCCGTGGCCACCATGAGGCTGCCCGACACTGGGCTCGCAGCGCTCTGGAACTGGCGCAACGTGCCGGCAACCCGCTGCTTGAGGCTCAGGTGGTGTTCATGCGCGCCCGTTTGTTGCAGGCCCGAGGGCAGGTTGGCCGGGCCCTGCAACTGCTGGAGCGGCATAGCCAGGAACTGGAGCGGATGGATTATCCCGAGGGGTTGGCAGTCCGGGCTCGCCTGCGGCTTTACCGTGGTTATCTGCTGGGGCAGCAGGGCGACATGGGCATGGCCCTGCGCCTGCTCGATAGCGGCATTGAAGAGGGACGCCGCTGCCGGGATGTCTATGTGCTGATGGGCTACTGCGTGATGGGCAGTTTGTTGACCCAGCAACGTGAGGTGGCCCGTGCCTTCGATGTGCTGACCGAGGCCGAACGGCTCATGCATCTGTGGGACGTTCCGCCAATCTACTATCTGGGCTGGATCACGGCGATCAAGAGCGAGCTGTGGATGCACTCCGAGCGGCTTGATCTGGCTGCGCACTGGCTACCGCGTCTGCGTCAGACCTATTGTCTGGAGTCGCCAGCCGCGCCACCGCCATTCTTCCATGCGCTGGCTTCGCTGATTGAGCAGATTCATGCCGGACTGCTCTGGTATCGGGGCGAACAGGTCGCGGCCGAAAGCCTGATGCGCCGGCTGCTTTCGCAGCTCCAGCACAATGGGGAAAAGCTGCGGGCCTTGTCGGTTCAGTTGCATCTGCTGCGCATGCTGTTTCGTACCCAGCGCCAGGCTGAGGCTGAGCAGTTGCTGTTCAGTGCGCTGGTGCAGGCTGCCGATGATCATCTGGCCGGCCCGTTCATGCGTCTGGTCGATCAGGCACCAGCCGGGCTGGCCGAGGCTCTGCGCCGCGCACCAGCTTCAGCCTTGCGTGACCAGTTGCTGGAGCGTTTGCCTGGGGTCAGCGGCCCGGATGGTCGACGTATCAATGCGGCCCTGCGCGAACCGCTCAGCAGCCGTGAGCTGGATGTGCTGCGCTGCATCGCTCAGGGCTATTCAAACCAGCAGATCAGCGAAGCACTGTTCATCTCTTTGCACACGGTCAAGAGCCACGCCCGGCGGATCAACCACAAGCTGGGTGTCTCGCGGCGGACCCAGGCGGTGGCTCAGGCCAAGGTGCTAGGGCTGTTGGGGTGATCGGCATTGCACTTTGCCGCTCTTGCGCTTGAGAGCGCGGCGGCGTATAAGGAGGCGCTCATTATCTTGAACACGCTGTCTGCCTCAGCGTAGGCGCCGCAGTCCTGCGGCGCATGGATGCCCGTTTTTGCGCCTAGCTGGCGCGCCCACAGGATGAGCCCTATGAGTGTTACCCCGACAATCGACGCAACCACCTGGAAACGCGCGGGCAAGCGCGAGTGGTGGGGGTTGGCGGTCCTGGTATTGCCGACCCTGCTGCTGGCGCTGGACATGACTGTCCTGCATCTGGCTGCGCCGCACCTGAGCGCCGATCTCAAGCCGACCAGTTCGCAACTGTTGTGGATTCTCGACATCTACGGCTTCATGATCGCCGGTTTCCTGATCACCATGGGGACCCTGGGGGATCGTATCGGTCGGCGACGGTTGCTGCTGGTCGGCGCCTTTGCCTTTGGCGTTGCCTCGGTAATGGCGGCGTTCGCCAACTCGGCCAATATGCTGATTCTGACCCGCGCGCTACTCGGCATCGCCGGTGCGACCCTGATGCCTTCGACCCTGTCGCTGATCCGCAACATGTTCCAGGTCGATAGCCAGCGCACCCTGGCTATCACCATCTGGATGACCGGCTTCATCGTTGGCAGCGCCATTGGGCCGCTGGTAGGTGGGCTGATGCTGGAGTTCTTCTGGTGGGGGTCAGTGTTCCTGCTTGGTGTGCCTGTCATGCTTCTCCTTCTTATTGCTGGGCCATTGCTGTTGCCTGAGTTTCGCGATGAGCAGGCCGGGCGGCTGGATCTGGTCAGTGCGCTGTTGTGCGTGGCGACGTTTCTGCTGGTGATCTATGGCATCAAGAGCAGCGCTCGCGACGGCCTGAGTCTGCTGGCACTGCTGGTCAGCCTGAGCGGGCTTGCTGTGGGCTGGCTGTTCGTCCGGCGCCAGCGCCTGATTGCCCAGCCGATGTTCGATCTGGGGCTGTTTGCCAACCGGGCCTTCAGTGTCTCGGTGGTGGCCATGTTGCTGACCATTCTGGCGCTGTCTGGTGCCTGGCTGCTGATTTTCCAGTATTTGCAGGGTGTGGTTGGTCTGACGCCGCTGCAGGCCGGGCTGGTGATGTTGCCCTCGGCGCTGGTTCAAACCGCAGCCTCGTTGCTGGTGCCGCGTATGGCGCGTTGGCTTAAACCTTCGGTACTGGTCAGTTGTGGGCTGCTGCTGGCGGTCATGGGGTTCGTCGCCCTGATGCTGGTCAGCGGGCGCGCAACGGTCGGCTTGCTGGTGCTGGGGACGGTCATCATGGGCGCCGGGGTAATGCCGATGATGATTCTTGGGACCGATCTGGTGATCAGTTCGGCACCGCCGGAGAAGGCTGGTACGGCCGCCGCTACCTCGGAAACTGCCGCCGAACTGGGTATGGCTCTGGGCATTGCGGTGATCGGCACAGTAGGTGCCAGCGTATACCGCCGGCAAATGACCGACAGCCTGCCAGCCGGGTTGAGCCCTGAGCAGTATGAGGTGGCCGTCGATACGTTGGGCGGTGCGCTGGGTGTGATCGAACAGTTGGCTCCGGAGGCTGCCAGTCAGGTTCTACTCAGTGTGCAGATGGCCTTTAGCGAAGCGCTGCACGTCAATGCGTTTATCGGTGCGCTGATCATGGCCACCACGGCTGTGCTGACTGCCGTGTGCCTGCGTCAGGTGCGGCTGGGAGCTAGCAGTCACTGAATAAAACCGGGCGCCCTGGGCGCCCGGTTGCTGCGGGTTCAACCTGCAAACTTGAGCCCCACCAGGCCGGCCAGGACCAGCAGCAAGCTGGCCAGGCGCAGCGGGTTGGCGCTATCGCCATAGATCAGAATCCCCAGCACAACGGTGCCGACGGCACCGATGCCGACCCAGATGGCATAGGCGGTACCGACCGGCAACACCTTCATGGCCTGAGCCAGTAGATAGAAGCTGGCGGCCATGGCAAGCAGGGTCAGAATACTGGGGAGCGGGCGGGTGAAACCGGCAGAGGCCTTGAGTCCAAGAGCCCAGCCGACTTCCAGCAGGCCGGCGGTGACGAGAAAGATCCAAGCCATGTTCATGAGCAAAGTCCATGTCAGGCAGGGTCGTCCCTGAAAAGCGGAATACACACCGGGTCGTCCCGGCGGTATTGTGGTGCGAGGCTGTAGCTTAGCAACCCCTCCCGGGGTGTCAAATCCGCTGCCGACTCCTCCCGGTAAGCACACTGTGCCAAAATGTTCTCTGTACTATCGACAAGGACTCCCATGGACGCCACACATACCACGCTAATCCGCGAAACTTTCCCGGTCGGCCCGTTGCAGTGCAACTGCACGATCATTGGCGATCCGCTGACCAAAAAAGCCATCGTGGTCGATCCCGGCGGGGATCATCAGTTCATTCTCAAGCGTCTGGATGAGCTGGGCCTGAAAGTGGTCAGCATCATTCATACCCATGCTCATCTGGACCACTTTCTGGCCTCCGGGGAAATGAAGAAAGCTACCGGCGCCACACTGCATCTGCATGAGGGGGACAAGTTTCTCTGGGATAACCTGGAAATGCAGTGTCGGATGTTCGGGGTGCCTTATACGCCGGTGCCGGCGCCTGACCAGTGGTTGCGTGATGACGAGGAACTGGCCTGTGGTTGCGGGGTGGCGATGCATACTCCGGGGCATACCCCCGGCTCGATGAGCTTCTGGTTCCCCCAGGCCAAGCTGCTGATTGCCGGCGACACCCTGTTTCGTCGTGGGATCGGTCGCACCGATCTGTGGGGTGGCGACTATGGGCAGATCGAAAAATCGATTCGCCAGCGTCTGTATACACTGGACGAAGAGGCCGTGGTGGTGACTGGTCATGGGCCAGATACCCGAATAGGTGACGAGATTCGCGAAAACCCCTTCATACAAGGGTGAGGCGGGAAATTTTTTCCTATTCTGTGGTCTCAGCCTCTGACCCGCTCGCCCTGGAATGCTAACCTGTGGCTCGGATATGAACGACCCTATGCAAGGAAACCAAAAATGAAAACTCAAGCTTTGTTTGCTGTTGGCCTGAGTGCCGTGCTGCTGACCGGCTGCGCTACCCAGGATGCCTACACTGGCGAACAGAAGACCAGCCGTTCTGCACTGTATGGTCTGGGCGGTGCCGCTGCCGGAGCGGTTGTCGGTGCTGCTACTTCAAGTCGCAGTGACCGGACCAAGGGCGCGCTGATCGGCGCAACCGTTGGCGGCGCAGCGGGTGCCGGTTACGGTTATTACGTTGATCAGCAGGAAGCTCGTCTGCGTCAGGAACTGACTGGCACCGGGGTGCAGGTGATCCGTAATGGCGACAACCTGCAACTGATCATGCCTGGCAACATCACCTTTGCCAGCAACAGCTCGGACATCTCAAGCAGCTTCTATCCAACCCTGAACTCGCTGGTTAAGGTGTTCAAGGAGTTCGACAAGAACGGTGTCGCTATCGTCGGTCACACCGACAGCACCGGTTCCATGGAGCTGAACATGCGTCTGTCGCAGGACCGTGCCAACAGCGTGGCTTCCTATCTGACTGGCCAGGGTGTGCCGGGCAGCCGGATCAGTAGCCGTGGCGTTGGTCCGACTCAGCCGATCGCCAGCAACGACACTACTGCCGGACGTGCTCAGAACCGTCGGGTGGAGATCAATCTGTTCCCGCTGTGATTTGATGTCGGGCGGCGGGAGCATCAGCTCCCGCCGCCTGCTAACGTGTAATTTCTACCGCTTTATCCGCGCCCTGCCAGCGGCGGATACTCACTATGCAACTGCGCCAGCAGTGCATCCTTTTCTTCCCACAGACCGTTGACCCACTGCTGGAAACGCTCGCGAAATGCCGCGTCGTTCTGGTAGTCCTGGCCGAGGAATTCGCCGGGAATCGGGCGGATCTGGCAGCGCATCACCACCTGGCGGATACGTCCGCAAAGCAGATCCCAGAAGCTCGGGCTGCCGTCCGGGTAGTGGATGGTGATATCGACCAGTGAGCGCAACTTGTTGCCCATGGCGTCGAGCACGAACGCCACGCCGCCGGACTTGGGTTTGAGCAGGTGATGGTAGGGTGATTGCTGCTCGGCATGCTTGGCCGGGGTCAGGCGGGTGCCCTCCAGGAAGTTGAAAACCGCCACTGGGGTGTTCTTGAATTTGGCGCAGGCCTTGCGGGTGGTCTCCAGGTCCTGTCCGGCCTTTTCCGGGTGTTTGGCCAGGTAGGTCTTGGAGTAGCGTTTCATGAACGGGAAATCCAGCGCCCACCAGCACAGCCCAATGACCGGCACCCAGATCAGTTCCTGTTTGAGGAAGAACTTGAGCATTGGCATGCGCCGATTGAGGGTGTGTTGCAGAGCCAGAATGTCGACCCAGCTCCGGTGGTTGCTGGTGACCAGATACCAGCCTTCGTACTTGAGTTGTTCGTGCCCCTGGATGTCCCACTGGGTCTGGCCGCTTAGGCGCATCCAGGCACTGTTGCATAGCATCCAGGACTCGGCGATGCGAATCATGACCCGGGTGCACAGCACCTGCAGGGACTTGATGGGCAGCAGTTTGAGCAGGGCGCAGGGTAGCAGCAGGGAGAAGTGAATCAGGGTGTTGAGCACCAGCAGCAGGGCGGCCAGCACCCCGCGTACCGGTGCAGGTAAAAAACTCAGCATCGATGACGATCCATAGGGGTGGCCGTGAGGCCACCGTTTCAGTTGTTTTTGTCGGCCTGGATTGCCGTCAGGGCAATGGTATAGACGATATCGTCCACCAGTGCCCCACGCGACAGGTCGTTGACCGGTTTGCGCAGGCCCTGCAGCATCGGGCCGACGCTGACCACGTTGGCGCTGCGTTGCACCGCCTTGTAGGTGGTGTTGCCAGTGTTCAGGTCCGGGAACACGAATACAGTGGCCTGACCGGCCACCGGGCTGTCCGGAGCCTTTTGCCGACCGACACTGGCAATGGCGGCGGCATCATACTGGAGTGGGCCATCGATCAAAAGTCCCGGTTCGCGCTCACGGGCCAGGCGGGTGGCCTCACGAACCTTCTCCACATCGACCCCGGTACCGGAGCTGCCGGTCGAGTAGCTGATCATCGCCACCCGTGCGGGAATGCCGAAGGATTCGGCCGAACGGGCGCTCTGGATGGCGATCTCGGCCAGTTCCTCGGCATTAGGGTCGGGGTTGACCGCACAGTCACCATAGACCAGCACCTGTTCGGGCAGCAGCATGAAGAAGATCGACGACACCAGGTTATAGCCGGGCGCGGTCTTGATCAGTTGGAAGGCCGGGCGGATGGTGTTGGCGGTGGTATGGATGGCGCCGGAAACCAGGCCATCGACTTCGTCCAGAGCCAGCATCATGGTGCCCAGTACCACATTGTCTTCCAGTTGCTGCAGGGCCATGGGTGCGTTCAGGCCGCGCCCTTTGCGTAACTCGACCATGGGCTCGACGTAGCGTTCGCGCACGCTGTCCGGATCAATGATTTGCAGGCCTTCGGGCAGGGTGATGTGCTGGGCCTTGGCCACCGCCTCGACCGATTCGGGTTTGGCCAGCAGAATGCACTGGGCGATGCCGCGGCGCTGACAGATGGCCGCAGCCTGGACCGTGCGTGGCTCGTCGCCTTCGGGTAGCACGATACGCTTGGCCGCCTGCTGCGCCCGGCGCACCAACTCATAACGGAACGCCGGCGGTGACAGGCGCAGTTCCCGCGGGCTGCCACAGCGGCGCTGCAGCCAGGCCTGGTCAATGTGCGAAGCCACGTAGTCGGTGACTTTCCCGGCCCGTTCCTGATCGTCGATCGGTATTTCCCGGTTCATCCGGTCCAGCTGGGTGGCGGTATCGAAACTGTTGCTGGCCACACTCAGCACCGGCAGGCCGCTGCCCAGCGCTGGGCGGCAGAATTCGATCACGCCCTGATCCGGAATGATGCCGCCCGTCAGCAGCAGGCCGGCCAGCGGGGTGCCGGCCAATGAGGCCAGGCCGCTGGCAATGATGATGTCATCGCGGTCGCCGGGGGTGACGATCAGAGTGCCGGGTTTGAGCCGGTTGAGGATGTTGGGGACGGTGCGGGCACACAAGGCGATTTCCATGACCCGGCGACTATCTATGTCACCCTCATGCAGCACTCGGGCGCCGAGCAGTTCGGCAATATCCGAGGTGCGGGGTGCGTTCAGTTCGTCCTGCCAGGGAATGCAGCCGATCAGCCGGAAGTCATCGGTGTCCAGAACCTTGGACTCCTGCTTCAGGGCCAGAGCGAACTCCTTGAGAGTGCGCTTGAGTTCGCCCCGGTCGGCAGGTTCAGTGTCGCCGGGTGCCAGGTCGCGGACCTTGTTGACGATCACTCCGAGCACCTTGGGGTTACGCGGGCCGCCAAAGGTTTGGGCGTGGATCTCGATGCGGTCGGCCAGGCTGGCCATATCATCGCCGTCCGGAGCGCTGACCAGAATGATTTCAGCGTCCAGGCTGCGTGCCAGGTGGACGTTGATCCGTGCGGCGTAGCTGGCCTGCCGGGTCGGCACCATGCCTTCGATCACCACCACGTCGGCACCCTCGGCGGCCTGTCTGTAACGGCTGACGATGTCTTCCAGCACTTCGTCGAGTTCGCCGTTGGCCAGCCGGTGCTCGACTTCAGGCAGCGGTAGCGGGGTTGGTGGTTGCAGGCCCAGAGTGCGGCTGATCAGTTCGCTCGAGCGCTCGGGCCCTGCGTCACCGGGATGGGGTTGGGCAATCGGCTTGAGAAAGTGAACCTTGAGGCCGGTGCGCTCCAGCGCCCGGATCAGGCCCAGGCTGATGGAAGTAAGGCCTACGCCGAAGCCGGTCGGGGCAATGAAAAAGGTATGCATGTGTCAGTCCTTGGCATGCGAGTGATCGAGCAGCGCCAGGCTTTCTTCGGCAATCTGGCGTTCTTCGTCGGTAGGGATCACCAGGATCTGCGGCGACCCCGGTGCGTGAATCTTGCCAGCCAGGCCGCGGGGCAGGCTGCTGTTGGCATCCGGGTCCAGGCTCAGGCCGAGAATGCCCAGATGATTGAGGGTCAGGGCGCGGATCAGGGGCGAGTTTTCGCCGATGCCGCCGGTAAAGACCAGCCCGTCAAGATGTGGCAGAGCCACGGCCAGGCCAGCCAGCGAGCGGGCCAAGCGGTAACAGAACACCTCGATGGCCAGTTTTGCGCCGCTGTGGCCGTTGGCTCGGGCCTGCTCCAGTTGACGCATGTCGTTGGACAGACCTGAGAGCCCCAATAGTCCGCTTTCGCGGTTGAGCAGCCGCTCGATCCGTGGCAGATCCCAGCCCAGGGTGCGAGCCAGGTGCGCATGCAGATTGGGGTCGACATCACCGCTGCGGGTGCCCATTACCAGGCCTTCCAGCGGGGTCAGCCCCATGCTGGTATCCAGGCTCTTGCCGTTGAATACCGCACAACTTGAGCAGCCGTTGCCCAGGTGGGCGCTGAGCCAGGCGCCCTGGCCCGGACGCTGGCCCGTCAGGCGGCTGGCCTGATTGGTGACGTACTGGTGGCTGGTGCCATGGAAGCCGTAGCGACGAACCCCATGCACGGCATACAGATCATCCGGCAGCGCGTAGCGGTAGGCGTGTGGCGGCATGCTCTGGTGAAAGGCAGTGTCGAAAATGGCTACCTGAGGTATGTCCTGAAACACCTTGCGGGCGGCGCGGATACCGATCAGGTTGGCCGGGTTGTGCAGAGGCGCCAGCGGGGCATTGGCTTCGATAGCAGCCATGACTTGCTCATCGATCAGGCTGGCGCCGGTGAAGTGCTCGCCGCCATGTACCACCCGATGACCTACTGCGCTGATCGGTTGCCCGGCAAACCGGCCGATCACCGGCAACAGGCTGGCCAGAGCGCTTTGGTGATCCTGGCCGCTGAGGGCTTCGGTATGCTTTTCATTGCCGGCCTGCCAGCTCAGGTTGGCGCCGGGAGTGTCCAGTTGTTCGGCCAGGCCGCTCAGCAGCGGTTGGCTGTCGCCTTCCTTGCGCAGGGCGAATTTGATCGAGGAACTGCCACAGTTGATGACCAGTACCAAACGTGTCGTCATGCTGATTCCATTGTCGTTGACCGTGCGGGCTATCTTCCGGCGCGGTCATGTATCGGTCAACCCGTGCGTTCTGCAGATAATACGCGTACACTGAGGTTTTTTGACGCAGCATAGGACAATATTATGCAGATTGCCGCCAACAAGGCCGTATCGATTGACTACACCCTGACCAACGATGCTGGCGAAGTTCTGGATTCTTCCGCAGGCGGTGCTCCGCTGGTTTACCTGCACGGCGCAGGCAACATCATTCCGGGCCTGGAAAAGGCGCTGGACGGCAAGCAAGCCGGTGATGAACTGAAGGTGTCGGTCGAGCCGGAAGAAGCCTATGGCGAGTTCAGCGCTGAGCTGGTAGCGGTCCTGGGCCGCCACATGTTCGAAGGCGTTGATGAGCTGGAAGTCGGCATGCAGTTCCATGCCTCCGGCCCGGACGGCAGCATGCAGATCGTTACCATCACTGCGCTGGAAGGCGACGAAGTCACCGTTGATGGCAACCATCCGCTGGCTGGCCAGCGTCTGACCTTCGAAGTCAAGGTTGTCAGCGTGCGTGATGCCAGTGACGATGAGATTGCTCATGGTCATATTCATGGTGAAGGTGGTGTTCACCACTGATAGTCACGCGCTGTAAAAAAACGGCTCCCCTTGCCCTTGGGCAACGGGAGCCGTTTTGTTTTCTCCCTTCCTGTTGTTAATTCCCTTTTATCACCAAAATCAATAATCATGGTTGTCGCTATAAAGTTGAGATGACCGGTCGTATAGTACCTGGCATGAACGCTATCCAAGACAAACGCGCCAGGATTCTTGCCGCCGGCACTGAAGTAATGTTGCGCAAGGGCTACAACGGTACCGGGGTGCAGGAAATCACTCAGGGGGCCGGGGTGCCCAAGGGCTCTTTCTATCATTACTTCGAGAGCAAGGAAGATTTCGCTATCCAGGCCTTGCACTATTACTACACCCCCCGCCTGGAGCGTTTTGCCAGCGCCTTGCAGAGTGAGGATGCCTCGCCGCGCGAGCGGGTTCTGCGCTTTTACCGTGACCTGGTGGGCTATTTTGCCAACCAGGAGCAGCCAACCCACCAGTGTTTCATCGGCAGCCTGTGTCACGAAAAGGCCGATGAAAGTCAGCCGATTGGTTATGCCGCCAGTGCCATTCTCAAGCGCTCGGGTGAACTGCTGGCCGAGTGTCTGGAGCAGGCCCGTCAGTGCGGTGAGCTGAACCCGGAGCAGGATTGCGTGGCCCTGGCCAGCTTTATTGGTGCAGCCTGGGAGGGCGCGCTGCTGCGGATGAAGATCGATCGTCAAATTGCCCCGCTGCGGGTGTTCATTGCCCAACTGGAACGCCTGCTGCAACCCTGATCGTCCTGCGGGAGCTGTCGGGGTGCCATGGATGGTGCTTGATCAAATCAAATAGACGACCGGTCAACTGACACGGTCGCGTACTACCCAGCCCAATAACCTTCCAGGAGACACTTTATGTCCGCTGATGTCCGTCCCTTGTTTGAACCCATTACCCTGGGGCCCTTGAGCCTCGGTAACCGCATTGTCATGGCGCCGATGACCCGCAACTTCTCCCCTGACGGTGTTCCGACCGAAGACGTGGTGCGTTACTACCAGCGTCGCGCCGAGTCTGGCGTTGGTCTGATCATTACTGAAGGCACCACGATTGGTCACAAGGCCGCCAACGGTTACCCGCATGTCCCGGCAATTCATGGTGAAGCGGCCCTGGCAGGCTGGAAGAAGGTGGTCGATGCAGTACATGCGGTCGGCGGCAAGATCGCTCCGCAGCTGTGGCATGTTGGCAATGTTCGGCGCCTGGGCACCGAGCCGGATGGCGATGTGCCCGGCTACGGCCCGATGGAAAAGCGCAAGGATGGCAAGCTGATCGTCCATGGCATGACTCAGCAGGATATCGATGAGGTGGTCCAGGCTTTCGCCCAGGCCGCGCGTGATGCCAAGGCCATCGGTTTCGATGCGGTGGAAATCCATGGTGCACACGGTTATCTGGTCGACCAGTTCTTCTGGGAAGGCTGCAACCAGCGTGATGACGCCTATGGCGGCAGCCTGGAGAGGCGCGGTCGTTTCGCTGTCGAGGTGATTCGTGCGGTGCGTGAGGCGGTTGGGCCGGACTTCCCGGTGATTTTCCGGTTCTCGCAGTGGAAGCAGCAGGACTACACCGCGCGTCTGGCTCCGACTCCGGAGCTGCTGGAGCAGTTCCTCAAGCCGTTGAGTGAGGCCGGCGTGGATATTTTCCACTGCTCGCAGCGACGTTTCTGGGAGCCGGAGTTCGAGGGCTCGAACCTGAATCTGGCAGGCTGGACCCGCAAGATCACCGGCAAACCCTGTATCACTGTTGGCAGTGTTGGCCTGGACAGCGAGTTCCTGGAATACATGGTCAAAACCGACAAGGTGGCTCAGACCGCCAATATCGATGATCTGCTGGTTCGCCTGGCGGCTGACGAGTTTGATCTGGTGGCGGTTGGCCGGGCCCTGATTGTCGATCCGGCCTGGGCTGACAAGGTCCGTGAAGGGCGTTTCGCCGATATCCTGCCGTTCAGTCGCGACGCGCTGAAAACCCTCGCCTGAGGGCTAGGCCCGCCTGATGCAGGGCGGGCCTATCTATTTGCCAACCGCCGCCGTTTGATCGGCGGCCGGTTGTGCCGCCTGCAGCAAATACCCCTCGAACCGTTCGACGATGGCCGACCAATCCAACTGGCAGGCCCGGTGGCGCGCGTGCAGGCGCACGCTGCGCCGGCCTTCGCTATCACGGATCAGCCAGCGCAGGTTGTCGATAAATACCTGCTCATGGGCGATTGGCGCCAGACAACCGCTGTAACGGTCGCGGATGTGTTGATGGGCGGCGGCGGTGTCGAAGGCGTTGACTGCCAGGCCTGAGGCCATGGCTTCGGTGACCACGTTGCCAAAGGTTTCGGTCAGACTGGGAAACACGAACAGATCAGCGCTGGCATAGGCCGCGGCCAGCGGCTGGCCTGTCAGCGCGCCCATGAAGACTGCGCCGGGCAACTGCTGGCGCAGTTCCGGGGCTTGCGGCCCATCGCCGACCACCACCAGGTGCAGGCTCTGATGGCGTTGCTCGGCCTCGCGCCGCAGGGTGTTCCAGCTATTGATCAGCAAGCCCAGGTTCTTCTCTGCCGCCAGTCGGCCGACGTGCAGCAGTACCAGGTCGCCGGGCTCAGCGCCCCATTGGTGGCGCAGGGCCGGGTCGCGGTGGGCCGGGTGGAACAGTTCACAGTCGACACCTCGCCCGAGCAGGGCCAGGTTGTGCAGGCCCAGGCGCAACAGCTCGCGTTGCTGGGTCGAGCTGGCGGTCAGGATCAGTCGGGTCTGGTTATGGAACCAGCGCAGGTAGCGCATCATCGGTTCGCGCATCAGGCCCAGACCGTAATGGTCGCTGTACTGCTGGAAGTTGGTGTGAAAGCCGCTGATTACCGGAATTCTGAGGCGCCGGGCGGTGCGTAGCGCGGACCAGCCCAACGGCCCCTCGGTGGCCAGGTATACGGCTTCGGGGCGCTGTTCCTGCCACAGCCTGGATAGGTAGCGATTGGCGGGCAGGCCCCATTGCAGTTCCGGATAGCCAGGAATCGGCAGCCCCGAGACCAGGTGTTGATGGAGTGCGCCGTCGTCGATCAGGCCGGGCTTTTCCCCGGCCTGGGCCGGACGTATCAACTGCACCGCATGATGGCGATGTAACAGGCCCCGGCACAGGCGGCCAAGGGTGTTGGCAACACCATTGATCTGTGGGGCATAGGTTTCGGTGACCAGCGCGAAGCAGTGGTCGGGGGTGTGGGTCGGTCTCATGCTCGGAGTATGGCTGCGGGTCATGATCGGCGTGTGAAGATTGGATGACCGAATGGTGACGCCGAATGTGACTGCGCAGCTAGGTTACCTAAGGCCTGGTGTTTCGTTCACGGACCCAGAGCAGGGTGGAGCCGGCCACGGCCGCCGGCATTACCAGCAGATTGACCAGCGGAATCAGCATGCCGATGTAGACTGGCAGGCCGAAGCCCAGCGACAGCAGGCGCTGGCCGCGCATCCAGCGCAGCATGTCGATGAAGCTGACCTGATCATTGTCGGCCTGGTAGTCGATATATTGCACGGCCATCATCCAGATTCCGAAGGCCAGCAATAGCGGGGAGGCGATCAGATTGATCACCGGGATCAGGGTCAGCAGCAACAGGGCGATCAGGCGTGGCAGATAGTAGGCGATCTTGCGCAGCTCCCGGCCCAGGCTGCGGGGCACTACCAGGGCGATGTCGCGGTAGCTGGTGGGGGGGCTGACCAGTCCGCGTTCCTGTTCGGCAACCTTTTCCGCCAGAAAGCCATAGAACGGTGAGGCGATCAGGTTGGCGATCATGCTGAAGCTGAAAAACAGCACCAGCAGAACTACCAGGGCGAACAGCGGCCATAGCAGCCACTCGACGAAACTCAGCCAGTCAGGCAGTTGCGGCATCAGCCGGGTCATCCACAGATTGAACTGGCGGATGCCAAAGCCGATCAGGGCGATGAACAGGGCCAGGTTGAGCAGCAGCGGGATGATAAAAAAGCGCCGCAGACCAGGTTGCAGAATAGTGCGCCAGCCTTCCTTGAGGTAGTCCGGGCCACGCAGGAAGGGAAGGGATTCGGCCATCGGGGCGGTTCCTTGATCAAATGCAGGTTCGATGATCGTCACTATAGGGGTAAACTATCCGCCCGATACAGTGATTGAAATACCCAATCAACCCTTCGCTGCATTAATATGCGGGCTATCAAGATTCTGGAGAGTGTGTGGACATGCCGGTCAACTGTCAGACCCGCGATTTCACTGCTCCTGTGATTCCGTTTTGTGAGCGGTCATTTACGGGTTTCCCCTTGACCCGGCCGCTCCGTTTTATTTCAACACACCGTTGAACCGGTGCTTTGGAGGCTGCAATGTCCGATGTTCGTTATTCCCGGCTGATCATTCTGGGGTCAGGCCCTGCCGGTTACAGTGCTGCGGTCTATGCTGCCCGCGCCAACCTCAAGCCAGTGCTGATCACCGGCATGCAGATGGGCGGTCAGCTCACCACCACCACCGAGGTGGATAACTGGCCGGGTGACGTCGAAGGTCTGCAGGGACCGGATCTGATGGAGCGTATGCGCCAGCACGCCGAGCGTTTCGAGACTGAGATCCTCTTTGACCACATCAACAAGGTTGATCTGACCAAGCGGCCGTTCAGTCTCTGGGGTGACAGTGGTGAATACCAGTGCGACGCGCTGATCATTGCCACCGGCGCCTCGGCGCGCTACCTGGGTTTGCCCTCGGAAGAAGCGTTCATGGGCAAGGGGGTTTCAGCCTGCGCCACCTGTGACGGGTTCTTCTACCGCAATCAGGAAGTGGCTGTGGTCGGGGGTGGCAACACCGCGGTGGAAGAGGCGCTGTATCTGGCCAATATTGCCAAGAAGGTCACCCTGGTGCATCGCCGTGACAGCTTCCGGGCTGAGAAAATTCTGGTCGACAAGCTGATGGCGCGGGTCGCTGAGGGCAAGATTGAGCTCAAGCTCAATGCCACGCTGGATGAAGTGCTGGGTGATGATATGGGCGTGACCGGTATGCGCATCGCTCATAATGCCGGCGGCACCGAGGATATCGCCCTGGCAGGGGTGTTCATTGCCATTGGCCACACGCCGAACACCAGTCTGTTCGCAGGTCAGCTGGAGATGAATGACGGCTACCTGAAGATCAAGAGCGGCACCGAGGGCAACGCCACCGCGACCAATATCCCTGGGGTGTTTGCTGCCGGTGACGTGGCCGATCACGTGTACCGTCAGGCGATCACTTCGGCCGGTGCCGGTTGCATGGCGGCGCTGGATGCCGAGCGGTTCCTCGACGAGCAGTAAGGCTATCTTGCGCCAGTTGCGACAACCCCGCTGTGGCAGGGTTGTCGCGTTATGGCAGGCAGGAAAAATCGGCCACGGCGCGGCTAGGCTGTGGATCTGCTAAGAATTATGTATGGGTTGTGAAGAACTTTCAGGAAGGCCATCCGAACAGGCTGTTCAGATGGTGCCTCGGGGGAGAATCGAACTCCCACTCTGTCACCAGAAACGGATTTTGAATCCGCCGCGTCTACCAATTCCGCCACCGAGGCATGCGTCTAGCGCAAGCTGGCGCGGAGTATACGTAGCTGGCGGCGGGTAGGTCAATCCTGTTCGTGGCTGCATGCGTGCTTTTCCGCTACCATATGCCACCCTTTGCAACCGCCCGGATCTATCGCCTGCATGCGTGTCAGTGACTTTCATTTCGATTTGCCCGATCAACTGATCGCCCGGCACCCGCTGCCCGAGCGGCGGGCCAGCCGTTTGCTGTGTCTGGACGGCCCCAGTGGGGAGTTGGCGCATCGCCGGTTTGTCGATCTGCTGGATCTGCTGCAACCAGGTGATCTGCTGGTGTTCAATAACACTCGAGTGATTCCGGCGCGGCTGTTCGGCCACAAGGAGACCGGCGGTCAGTTGGAGATTCTGGTTGAGCGGCTGCTCGACAGCCGTCGGGTGCTGGCCCATGTGCGCTCAAGCAAATCGCCCAAGCCGGGCAGTCGCATTTTGATCGAGGGTGGGGCCCAGGCCTTGATGCAGGCGCGCCATGAAGCGCTGTTCGAGCTGGCGTTCGATGAGGACGTGTTGCCATTGCTGGAGCGGGTCGGGCACATGCCGTTGCCGCCCTATATCGACCGCCCGGATGAAACGGCTGACCGTGAGCGCTACCAGACCGTCTATGCCGAGAAGGCCGGTGCGGTGGCGGCGCCAACTGCCGGGCTGCATTTTGATCGCGAGCTGCTGGCGGCGATTGCAGCCAAAGGGGTGGAAAGTGCTCAGGTGACCCTGCACGTGGGTGCCGGGACTTTCCAGCCGGTAAGGGTCGAGCGCATTGAAGATCACCATATGCACAGCGAGTGGCTGGAGGTATCCGACGCGGTGGTTGCCGCAGTCGAGGCCTGCAAGGCTCGTGGTGGCAGGGTGGTTGCGGTAGGCACCACCAGCGTGCGTTCACTGGAAACCGCCGCGCAGAGTGGGCAGCTCAAACCGTTCAGTGGTGACACCGACATTTTCCTATACCCCGGCAAGCCGTTCCATGTGGTTGATGCCTTGGTGACCAACTTCCACCTGCCGGAATCGACCCTGCTGATGCTGGTGTCAGCCTTTGCCGGTTATCCGCAGACCATGGCGGCCTATCAGGCGGCCGTGGCGCAGGAGTACCGTTTCTTCAGTTACGGGGATGCGATGTTCATTACCCGCAATCCGGCGCCGCTTGGCCCCGAGGATGTTTCATGAGTCACATGCAATTTGAACTGTTGGCGACCGACGGCAGGGCCCGGCGCGGACGCCTGACTTTTCCCCGTGGAGTGGTCGAGACTCCGGCGTTCATGCCAGTCGGCACCTATGGCACGGTCAAGGGCATGTTGCCCCGGGACATCGAGGCGATCGGTGCCCAGATCATTTTGGGCAATACCTTTCACCTGTGGCTGCGCCCGGGCACTGAGGTCATTCGCAAGCATGGTGATCTGCATGACTTCATGCAGTGGCAGGGCCCGATCCTGACCGATTCTGGCGGCTTTCAGGTGTTCAGCCTGGGAGCCATGCGCAAGATCAAGGAGGAGGGGGTGTACTTTTCCTCGCCGGTCAATGGTGCCAAAGTGTTCATGGGCCCGGAAGAGTCGATGCAGGTTCAGCGCGAGCTGGGGTCGGACATCGTGATGATCTTTGACGAGTGCACACCCTATCCGGCTGATCACGACACCGCCCGTCGCTCGATGGAACTGTCGCTGCGCTGGGCCCAGCGCTCGAAAAATGCCCATGAAGGTAATCCCTCGGCGCTGTTCGGTATCGTTCAGGGCGGGATGCACGAAGATTTGCGGCTGCGTTCGCTGGAGGGGCTGGAGCAGATTGGCTTCGACGGCCTGGCCATTGGCGGTCTGTCGGTCGGCGAGCCCAAGGAAGAGATGATCAAGGTGCTGGATTTTCTGCCGCCGCAACTGCCGGCCGACAAACCGCGCTACCTGATGGGCGTGGGCAAGCCGGAGGATCTGGTTGAAGGTGTGCGCCGCGGGGTAGACATGTTCGACTGCGTGATGCCGACTCGTAATGCGCGCAACGGCCACTTGTTCACCGATACCGGCGTGATCAAGATTCGCAATGCCGTGCACCGTCATGACGACTCGCCGCTGGATCCGGGCTGTGATTGCTATACCTGTCAGCATTTTTCCCGGGCTTATCTGCATCATCTGGACAAGTGTGGCGAGATGCTCGGCAGCATGCTCAACACCATTCACAATTTGCGACATTATCAACGGCTTATGGCCGGTTTGCGCAGTGCCATCCAACAGGGTACATTGAGCGACTTTGTGGATGACTTCTACGCTCGACTCGGCCTGCCGGTACCTCCCCTGGAGGCTTGAATAGTGCCCAGGAAGCCCCATTAACCCTTGCTTGCCGTTTTATATAACAGGAGTATCACATGAGCTTTTTCATCCCCAATGCCATGGCCCAGTCCGCAGGCGGTGCGCCGGCCGGTGGTGGTTTCGAGTGGATTTTTCTGATTGGTTTTCTGGTCATCTTTTATCTGATGATCTGGCGTCCGCAGGCCAAACGGGCCAAGGAACACAAGAACCTGATCGGCAGCCTGAACGTCGGTGATGAAGTAGTTACCGGTGGCGGCATCCTCGGCAAGGTCAAGAAAGTGACCGACGAGTTCGTAGTGCTGGAAGTAGGTGATGGCCAGGAGCTCAAATTCCAGAAAGGCGCTGTGGTTGCCGCGCTGCCCAAGGGCACTCTGAAAGCCATCTGATCTTCTCTGACTCCCAATCCGGGCGCTGCATGGCGCCCTGATCGTTATCAGGCCCCTGATATGCTCAATCGTTACCCGCTGTGGAAATACCTGTTAATCGTGGCCGTGCTGGCGCTCGGCCTGGTTTACGCCACACCCAATCTGTACCCGGATGATCCGGCGATCCAGATCTCCGGCGCCAGCTCCACCCAGACCATCGAACAGCGTGATCTGAATCGTATAGATCAGGCTTTGCGTGATGCCGGTATTGAAACCAAGGGTACCGAGTTAGGGCAGCAGAGCCGCTCCGGCCTGGTCCGCTTGGTCAATCGTGGCGATCAGCTGCCGGCCCAGGATGTGGTGCGCCGTGCTCTGGGAGATCAGTTCGTGGTGGCCCAGAACCTGGCACCCACTACGCCTGACTGGTTGATGAATATCGGGGCCGGGCCGATGAAGCTGGGTCTGGACCTGTCCGGTGGGGTGCACTTCCTGTTGGAAGTGGATATGGACAAAGCGGTCGAGAATCGGGTCAATGTCTACGAAAGCG
Source organism: Pseudomonas jilinensis (assembly GCF_003586265.1). Classification (NCBI taxonomy): domain Bacteria; kingdom Pseudomonadati; phylum Pseudomonadota; class Gammaproteobacteria; order Pseudomonadales; family Pseudomonadaceae; genus Pseudomonas; species Pseudomonas jilinensis. The sequence continues at coordinate 27,753 of NZ_QJSA01000001.1, forward strand.
AGCTGCGCAGCCTGCTGCGTAATGAGCGCATTCGCTACCGCAGCCTGCCGAATCAGGGCAATACCCTGCAGTTCGGTTTTACCGAAGCCGACCAGCTTAGCGCTGCCCAGCGCCTGATCAATCGTCAGTACAGCCAATTCCAGCTCTCCACCGGTACCCGTGAAGATCTTCAGGTATTGCGTCTGACCCTGACTGACGCCGAGATGACCGAGATTCGTGAGTATTCGGTGCGTCAGAACCTGACCACCGTGCGTAACCGGGTTAATGAGCTGGGCGTGGCCGAGCCGCTGGTGCAGCGTCAGGGTGCCAACCGCATCGTGGTTGAGCTGCCTGGTGTGCAGGATACTGCCGAGGCCAAGCGGATTCTCGGCAAGACCGCCAACCTCGAGTTCCGCCTGGCCGCCGAACCGGATGCTGCCCGGGCGACCATCGAAACCTTCGAATTCCGCGATGGCAGCCGCCCGCCGGCAGACGTTGAGCGCAGCATCATCCTGACCGGTGATCAGGTAACTGACGCCCAGTCCAATTTCGATGAGAATGGCCGCCCGCAGGTCAATATCCGTCTTGACGGACACGGCGGGGAGCTGATGACCCGCGCCACCCGGACCAATGTCGGTCGTGGCATGGCGGTGCTGTTCATCGAGCAGCGCCAGATCACCCGGACCGTACAGCAGGAAGTTGACGGGGTGATGCAGACCGTTGAAGTCCCGGCGTTCGTCGAGGACAAGAGCATCATCAGTCTGGCCACCATTCAGAGCACGCTGGGCAACCAGTTCCGGATCACCGGCCTGAACTCGCCGGCCGAAGCCTCGGAACTAGCGTTGCTGCTGCGCGCTGGTGGCCTGGCGGCACCGATGTACTTTGTCGAAGAGCGGACCATTGGTCCGAGCCTGGGGGCCGAGAACATTGCCAAGGGGGTAACTGCTACCCAGGTCGGCTTTGCGCTGGTGCTGATCTTCATGATCATCGTCTACCGTGCCTTTGGCATCTTTGCCAGCATCGCTCTGAGTTTCAACCTGGTGCTGCTGCTGGCGCTGATGTCGGTGCTGGGCGCCACGCTGACTCTGCCCGGTATCGCCGGTATCGTCTTGACCCTGGGGATGGCGGTCGACGCCAACGTGCTGATCTTCTCGCGTATCCGTGAGGAAATTCGCGCCGGCAACAGCATTCAGCGGGCTGTGCACGAAGGCTATGACAAGGCCTTCTCGGCGATCGTCGACGGTAACCTGACCACCCTGCTGGTGGGGGTGATCCTGTTCGCCATGGGCTCGGGGCCGGTCAAGGGGTTTGCCGTAACGCTGTCGTTGGGCATTCTGACTTCGATGTTCAGTGCCATTCTGGTTACCCGGGCCATGGTCAATCTCAGCGTCGGCGGTCGCGACGTGAAGAAGCTGTGGCTGTGAGGAGCGCATCATGAATATCAAAACCATCAATTTCATGGCGCTGCGCAAGTTCTTCTTCGTAGTCGCTGCCGTACTCATGCTGGTTTCGATCGGCAGCCTGGTGGTGAAGAACCTCAATCTGGGGTTGGACTTCACTGGTGGTGCACTGATCGAGCTGAACTATGATGAGCCGGCGGACCTTGAGTCTATCCGCCAGACTCTGCGCGCAGCAGGCTGGGAAGATGCGGTAGTACAGAACTTCGGCGCCAGTACCGATGTGATCATACGTCTGGCCAGTGAGGATCCGAATCTGGGGAGTGAGATCGCCCGGATGATCCAGCGCGAAGACGCTGGCGAGGTCACTGTCAAACGGGTCGAGTTCATCGGGCCGCAGGTGGGTGAGGAACTGCGCGATCAGGGTGGTCTGGGGATGTTGTTGGCCATGGGCGGGATTCTGCTCTACGTGTCGCTGCGCTTCCAGATGAAGTTCGCAGTAGGGGCGATTGCCGCGCTGTTCCATGATGTGATCTTCACCCTGGGCTTTTTCGCCTTGTTCGGCCTGTCGTTTGACCTGACCGTGCTGGCGGCATTGCTGGCGGTGATTGGTTACTCGCTGAACGACACCATCGTGGTATTTGACCGGGTACGGGAAAACCTGCGGGTAATGCGCAAGGCCGATCTGATCGAGGTGATCAACGTCTCCACTACCCAGACCCTGGCCCGGACTCTGGCGACCTCGTTCTCGACCATTCTGGTGCTGCTGGCGCTGTTCTTCTTCGGTGGCGAGAACATCCATGGCTTCGCTACGGCGCTGTTGATCGGTGTGTGTGTCGGTACCTACTCATCGATCTTCGTTGCCAACGGCCTTCTGGTTACCATGAATCTGACTCGCGAGGACCTGATTCCTCCACAGGTCGAGGAAGCGGTGGACGACCGGCCCTAGATTGGTCGGACACAAAAAAGCCCACTGCCGATATCGGGGTGGGCTTTTTTGTTACTTGCCGAAGTCGCTTTTCTGACTGGTCGGCAGCCGCCTGATCAGCGCTTCATCGCCGGGGTCAGGTGCGGCTGGATGGCTGTCAGGACGGCCTTGAAGCACTTGGGGTTGCCGGCGACGACATTGCCCTTGTCCAGGTAATGATGACCGCCGGTGAAGTCGCTGACCAGTCCGCCAGCTTCCTGGATCAGCAGGCTGCCGGCGGCCATGTCCCATTCGGCCAGGCCGAATTCCCAGAATGCGTCATAGCGACCGGCGGCGACGTAGGCCAGATCCAGGCTGGCGGCGCCACAGCGGCGCAGGCCGGCGGTCTGGCCAACCAGGCTGCGGAACATGCCCAGGTAGTTGTCCAGTGCATCAATTTGGTTGTCGCGGAATGGGAAGCCTGTGCCGAGCAGGGCGCCGTCCAGAGTCTTGCGGCTGCTCACGCGCAGACGCTTGCCGTTGAGTGCTGCGCCACGGCCGCGGCTGGCAGTAAACTCTTCCTGGCGAACCGGGTCGAGAACCACTGCATGTTCGATACGGCCCTTGATGCGACAGGCAATGCTGACGGCGAAATGCGGTACGCCGCGCAGGAAGTTGGTGGTGCCGTCGAGCGGATCGATGATCCAGACAATGTCGGCACCGTCGCCGCGGCCCGGCTGAAAGCCGGACTCTTCGGCGTGGATGCCGTGATCGGGATAGGCCTTGCGCAGATGTTGAATGATGGTTTGTTCGGCGGAACGGTCGACTTCCGACACGTAGTCGCGAGCATCCTTTTCGCTAACGGTGAGAACGTCCAGGCGATCCATGGAGCGGTAAATCAGTTCTCCCGCGCTGCGCGCGGCGCGCAGAGCGATATTCAGCATCGGCTGCATAGGGCTATCTCGAAATGTAAAGGAACGGGGAAAGCCGGTAAGTGTAGCAGAAAGCTCTGCGTACATGAATGGTCATCTGCCGCGTGCTTTTGTAAGATGCAGAGTTCCTTCCCTGCCTGGAGATCATCGTGCTCGACAACGTCCGCATTGTGCTGGTCAATACTAGTCACCCCGGCAACATTGGCGGCGCCGCCCGGGCCATGAAAAACATGGGCTTGAGTCAACTGGTGTTGGTTGATCCGGTGCGTTTTCCCGATCCGGAGGCACGGGCCAGGGCCTCGGGCGCCGATGACGTGCTTGAGCAGGCGCGCGTGGTGGCGACGCTGGAGGAGGCCATTGCCGATTGCGTTTTGGTGCTTGGCACCAGTGCCAGGGACAGGCGGATTCCGTGGCCGGTGCTGGATCCGCGCGAGTCAGCGGGCAGAGTGCTTGAGCAGTTGGGCGAGACGCCGGAGGCACCGGTGGCTCTGGTGTTCGGGCGCGAGGACTCGGGCCTGACCAGTGAAGAGTTGCAGCGCTGTCAGTATCATGTCCATATCCCTTCGGACCCGGCTTTCAGTTCGCTGAATCTGGCTGCCGCAGTTCAGGTGCTCAGCTATGAGCTGCGTATGCTGTGGCTGAGTGAGCAGGGGCAGCCGACCAAGATGCACAAGATCGAGACCACGGCGATCCATAACGAAATTCCGGCCACCGCAGAAGAGTTGGAAAAATTCTATGCTCATCTGGAGCAAGTGCTGGTTGAAATTGGCTTCCTCGACCCTCAGAAACCCAGGCAGTTGATGCCGCGTTTGCGTCGCTTGTATGGACGGGTGCAACTCAACCGGATGGAAATGAACATCCTGCGCGGTATCCTGACCGAAACCCAGAAAGCCATCGGCGCGCCTGCGGCCGGTGAGCGGAGACGTTGAACATGTTCAAGCGCATGAAGGAAGACATCGCTGGTGTATTTGACCGCGACCCGGCAGCACGCAACACCTTTGAGGTGCTGACCTGCTATCCCGGGCTGCATGCGGTCTGGCTGCACCGGATTGCGCATGCCTTGTGGACCCGTAATGCCCGGTTGTTGGCTCGCATGGTGTCGCATTTCGCCCGCTGGCTGACCGGCGTCGAGATTCATCCGGGCGCCCGGCTCGGGCGGCGTTTTTTCATCGACCACGGCATGGGCGTAGTGATTGGCGAAACGGCCGAGATCGGTGATGACGTCACCCTGTACCAGGGCGTAACCCTGGGCGGAACCAGTTGGAACAAGGGCAAGCGTCATCCGACGCTGGAAGATGGTGTGGTGGTGGGTGCCGGGGCCAAGGTGCTGGGGCCTTTTACCGTGGGCAAAGGCGCCAAGATTGGCTCCAATGCGGTGGTGACCAAGGCTGTGCCGGCTGGTGCCACAGCAGTGGGGATTCCTGGGCGGATCATTCTCAAGGAGCCGGACGAGCCGGTTGATGAGCAAAGCGCCCGGCGCCAGGCCATGGCCGAGAAAATCGGTTTCGATGCCTATGGGGTCAGTCGCGACATGCCCGACCCGGTGGCCAAGGCAATTGGTCAACTGCTCGATCATCTGCATGCGGTCGATGGCCGGCTGGAGGGGATGTGCAAGGCGCTCAGCGACCTGGGTAGCGATTATTGTGGCAAGGATCTGCCGACCCTGGATGACCATGACTTTGAGCCGCTCAAGGACGATCAACCCGAGACTGTGCCGCCGTTGACCGAGGATGCTGCGTCGTCCGAACGGCAGGGGTGAGTCATGATGATGCCGATTTATCTGGATTATGCTGCGACTACCCCGGTAGATCCGAGGGTGGCCGAGAAAATGCTGGCCTGCCTGACTCTGGATGGCAACTTCGCCAATCCGGCCTCACGCTCGCATATCTATGGCTGGAGAGCCGAGGAAGCTGTCGAGTTGGCCCGTCGACAGGTCGCCGATCTGGTCGGTGCTGATCCGCGCGAAATCGTCTGGACTTCTGGCGCTACCGAGTCGGACAACCTGGCGATCAAGGGCGTGGCCCATGCGCTAGTCGAGCGCGGTCGGCATATCGTGACCTCGGCAATCGAGCACAAGGCGGTGCTCGACAGTTGTCGTCAGCTTGAGCGCGAAGGCTTCGAGGTGAGCTATCTGAGCCCCGGTAGCGAGGGCGTCATCGAGCCGCAGCAATTGGCGGCGGCGCTGCGTGATGACACCATTCTGGTTTCGCTGATGCACGTCAACAACGAGATCGGCACCATCAACGACATTGCAGCGTTGGGGGCGGTGGCCCATGAGCGAGGGGTGCTGTTCCATGTTGATGCAGCGCAGTCCACCGGCAAACTGCCGATCGATCTCAAGCGCCTGCCGGTTGACCTGATGTCGTTCAGTGCCCACAAAACCTATGGTCCCAAGGGCGTTGGTGCCTTGTTTGTCCGCCGTGGCTTGCCGCTGCGGCTGGAAGCACAAATTCATGGTGGCGGTCATGAGCGGGGGATGCGCTCGGGCACCTTGCCGACCCATCAGTTGGTCGGCATGGGCGAGGCTTTTGCCTTGGCTGGCCAGTTGATGGACGAAGAGTGTGCGCGTATCAGTGCTTTGCATGACCGGCTGCTGGCGGGGCTGGCCGGACTAGATGGTGTCAGTCTCAATGGCAGTGCCGAACGCCGGGTGCCGCACAATCTCAATCTGGGTTTTGCTGGTGTGGATGGCGAGTTGCTGCTGCTGGCGCTCAAGGATCTGGCCCTGTCGACTGGCTCTGCCTGTACTTCGGCTTCGGTTGAACCGTCCTACGTGCTGCGTGGTATCGGGGTTTCGGACCAGTTGGCGCACAGCTCGCTGCGTCTGTCACTGGGGCGCTTTACCAGCGAGCAGGAGGTTGATCGCGCAGCAGAGATGCTGTGTGAGGTGGTCACGCGTTTGCGTGCCGGCCGTTGAGGTCGTCACGCTAGCCGACAGCCCTGTTGTTGTGCACTGCTGGCGGTGGAAATACCTGTATGCAAATCGCTGCGAGGCTCCGCTCGACGGCGGTTACGCTTTTGTAGTCAACCTGCGTATAATCCGCAGGTTAACAAGTTTACTTAACCCCCTTTGATCAAAAATCTGTCTGGAGTTTCCCATGGCTGTTGAACGCACCCTGTCCATTATCAAGCCCGATGCCGTTGCCAAGAACGTGATCGGTCAGATCGTCAGCCGCTTCGAGCAGGCCGGTCTGCGTGTCGTGGCTGCCAAGATGGTGCAGCTGTCCCAGTCCGACGCTGAAGGCTTCTACGCCGAGCATAAAGAGCGTCCGTTCTTCAAGGATCTGGTTGGCTTCATGACTTCCGGCCCGGTTGTTGTGCAGGTGCTGGAAGGCGAAGGTGCTGTACTGAAGAACCGCGAGCTGATGGGTGCCACCAACCCGAAAGAAGCCGCCGCCGGTACCATTCGTGCCGACTTCGCCGAGTCGATCGACGCCAACGCCGTACACGGCTCGGACTCGACCACTTCGGCTGCCCGTGAAGTGGCGTACTTCTTCGCCGAAACCGAGCTGTGCCCGCGTACTCGCTGAGCATCGCCCTCGACACTGATCAAGTGATGTGACCGCCATGACCGATGCAACCGGCAAAATTAATCTGCTGGGCCTGACCCAGCCGAAACTGGAGGCCTTCTTCGAGGAACTCGGAGAGAAACGCTTTCGCGCCGGCCAGGTGATGAAGTGGATCCATCACTTCGGTGTTGATGATTTCGACGAGATGACCAATCTCGGCAAGGCCTTGCGTGAAAAGCTCAAGGCCCGCGCCGAGATACGCGGCCCGGAAGTGGTCAGCGAGGACATCTCCAAGGATGGCACGCGCAAGTGGGTTGTGCGCGTGGCCTCCGGTAGCTGCGTGGAGACCGTGTATATCCCGCAGAACGGCCGTGGCACCCTGTGTGTGTCGTCGCAGGCTGGCTGCGCCCTGGATTGCAGCTTCTGCTCCACTGGCAAGCAAGGATTCAATAGCGATCTGACCGTGGCCGAGATCATTGGCCAGGTATGGATCGCCAACAAGTCGTTCGGTACCGTACCGGCCAAGATTGATCGGGCCATCACCAATGTGGTGATGATGGGCATGGGCGAGCCGCTGCTCAACTACGATAACGTCGTCGATGCCATGCGCATGATGATGGATGACCTGGGCTATGGCATTTCCAAGCGCAAGGTCACGCTGTCGACCTCCGGTGTTGTGCCGATGATCAACAAGCTGGCCGAAGACATTGATGTCTCTCTGGCGCTGTCACTGCATGCACCGAACAATGCGCTGCGTGACAAGCTGGTGCCGCTGAACAAGAAATATCCACTGGAAGTGCTGTTGCCTGCCTGCCAGAGCTATATCTCGCGGCTGGGCGAGAAGCGGGTGCTGACCATCGAGTACACCCTGCTCAAGGATGTCAACGATCAGCCTGAGCATGCCGAGCAGGTGATCGCCTTGCTGCGCGACATCCCCTGCAAGGTCAACCTGATCCCGTTCAACCCCTTTCCGTATTCGGGTTATGAACGGCCGAGCAACAATGCCATCCGGCGCTTCCAGGACATGCTTCACAAGGCTGGTTTCAACGTGACTGTGCGGACCACCCGTGGTGACGATATCGATGCCGCCTGTGGGCAACTGGTTGGCCAGGTGATGGACCGGACCCGACGTAGCGAGCGCTACATCGCGGTGCGACAGCTGGCTTCGGATGCCAGTGCTGAGCCTGGGCCAGTCAATCCCAGCCGTTAATCGACCAACGAGGAAGGATGTTGATGAAGACGTTGAAGATCGCAGGAGCCGTCATGCTGTTGGCGCTGGGTGGCTGTATGACCACCATGGACCAGCCACGCCGTGCTGTGGACTCCGAGGCCGCCCTTGACGCCTACATTCAGCTTGGCTTGGGTTATCTGCAGGAAGGCGAGACCGAGCGGGCCAAGGCTCCACTCAGTGAGGCTCTGAAGATCGATCCGCGTTCATCCTCGGCCAATATCGCTCTGGCGCTGGTGTTCCAGCAGGAAGGCGAGTACGACAGCGCAGAAAAGCATTTCCGTGCAGCGCTGGCCAGTGAGCCGGACAATCCCCGAGTGTTGAACAATTTCGGGGCTTTTTTGCTTGAGCGTGAGCGCTATGACGAGTCGCTGCAGTATCTGCAGCGGGCTGCCGAGAACCGTCTGTACGGTGAGCGTTCGCGAGTATTCGAAAACCTCGGGCTGGCCTACCTGCGTAAGGGTAACCGCGAGGCTGCCAAACAACACTTCGAGCGTTCGCTGCGCCTCAACAGCCGTCAGCCGATGGCGTTGCTGGAATTGTCACGGCTGGAGTTCGAAGACCAAAATTATGTGCCCGCCTGGGATCACTACCGTCGCTTCGTTCAGTTGTCCGGTCAGGATGCATCGAGCCTGTGGCTCGGTATCCAGCTGGCGCGTCGGTTCGAGGATCACAGCCGGGCCGCCAGCTATGCCCTGCAATTGCGTCGCTTCTATCCGGCCAGTCCGGAGGCACAGGCGTTGCAGGCTTCGGAGACGCGATGAGCGTAGAGCACCTCCCTGATGAAGAGCCCCAGGCACCTGCCATTACGGTCAACCCGGGTGAGATTCTGCGTGCCGAGCGTGAAGCTCAGAACCTGAGCATTGCCCAGGTGGCTGAGGGGCTGCGGCTGTCCCGACGCATGGTTGAACACCTGGAAGCAGGTGAGTTCGATCGGCTGCCAGGTGACACCTTCTCTCGTGGTTATGTGCGGGCCTATGCCCGTTTGTTGTTGCTTGATCCAGCCCGCCTGGTACAGGAGTTTGATCGTTTCCGTGGAATCAAGACGCGCGAGCGTCAGGTCAGCGGCATCGGTCGGGTTCAGCATCCGCCCAGAGCGACGCGGCAGTTGATGCGCTGGAGCAGTATCGTGATTGTGCTGGTCCTATTGGTGTTGGCATTGCTGTGGTGGCAGGAGAAACGCAATCTGGCGCCACCGGCACCGGTCAGCGAATTGCCTGAGCGTTTGATTGAAGAGGTCCAGGTCGATGCCATGACCCTGCCGGAAAGTGTCAGCCCGGTGCGTAGTCCGGCCATTGAACTGCTCGAGCGCGAGGCGACTGGGCAAGCTGCGTCTGATGACCGTGATGCAGGGGATTTGGCGTCTGAACTCGCCTCTGATGCTGAGTCAGCAGTTGATATGTCTGCACAAGCTGAACCTGTGGCAACTGCGAATGGATTGCGGATGCGTTTTCGCGACAGTTGCTGGTTGCAGGTCAGCGCCCCTGGCGGTCAAGTGCTGCACAGTGCGCTGATGCAGGCCGGGCAGTCATTGGAGCTGGCCCACAGCGGGCCGTTGGATCTGGTGATCGGCGCGGTCAATGCAGTCGAGTCGATCGAATTTCAGGGCCAGCCGGTCGATTTGTCGGCCACCAGTCAGTCGGGCGTGGCTCGCCTGCGGCTGGGCCAGTAAGAGGTTTCTTATGCACCACGAATCCCCCATCAAGCGCCGGGTGTCCCGGCAGATTCGCGTCGGTTCGGTGCTGGTCGGTGGTGATGCGCCAATTTCGGTGCAGAGCATGACCAATACCGAAACCTGCGATGTGGCGGCAACGGTCGACCAGATCCAGCGCCTGGAAGCGGTGGGCGCCGATATTGTCCGGGTCTCGGTGCCGAGCATGGAAGCCGCCGAAGCGTTCGGCCGCATTCGTCAGCAGGTCAATGTACCTCTGGTGGCCGATATCCATTTCGATTACAAAATCGCCCTCAAGGTGGCAGAGCTGGGTGTTGACTGCCTGCGCATCAACCCCGGCAATATCGGTCGTGAGGACCGGGTGCGGGCGGTGGTCGATGCTGCGCGTCACCATGGTATTCCGATTCGCATTGGGGTCAACGCCGGTTCGCTGGAAAAGGATCTGCAGAAAAAATACGGTGAGCCGACGCCAGAGGCTTTGGTTGAGTCGGCGCTGCGGCATGTCGACCATCTCGACAAGCTGGATTTTCAGGACTTCAAGGTCAGCGTCAAGGCTTCAGACGTGTTCATGGCGGTTGGCGCCTACCGGCTGTTGGCCAGACAGATTGAACAGCCCCTGCACTTGGGGATCACTGAAGCCGGTGGTTTGCGCAGTGGTACAGTGAAATCATCGGTTGGGCTTGGCATGCTGTTGGCTGAGGGTATTGGTGACACCATTCGCATTTCCCTGGCCGCTGATCCGGTCGAGGAGATCCGTGTCGGCTTCGATATTCTCAAGTCGTTGCGGCTGCGCTCGCGTGGGATCAACTTCATTGCCTGCCCGAGTTGTTCGCGGCAGAACTTCGATGTGGTCAAGACCATGAATGAGCTGGAGTCGCGCCTGGAAGATGTGCTGGTGCCGCTCGATGTGGCGGTGATCGGCTGCGTGGTCAACGGTCCGGGCGAAGCCAAGGAGGTCGATATCGGCCTGACCGGCGGCAGCCCGAACAACCTGATTTATCGCGATGGCAGTCCCGATGGCAAGGTCGACAACGCCAATCTGGTCGATACCCTGGAAAAGATGATCCGCGACAAGGTCGCAGAAAAGCAGGCGCTGGACGCCAATACCATCGCCCGTGGCTGAGTGAAGGAAACAAGCATTGAAAACCCTGCAAGCCGTGCGCGGCATGAACGACATCCTGCCGGCCGACAGCGCCTTGTGGCAGTATCTGGAATCTTCTGTGGCCAAGCTGCTGGGCGGCTACGGCTACCAGCAGATTCGCCTGCCGATCGTCGAGTCGACCGAGTTGTTCAAGCGCTCGATTGGTGAAGTAACCGATATCGTTGAGAAGGAGATGTACACCTTTGCTGATCGCAATGGTGACTCCCTGACGCTGCGCCCCGAAGGGACTGCAGGCTGTGTGCGGGCCATGCTCGAGCACGGCCTGCTCGGCGGTGGGCTCAGCCACAAGGTCTGGTACACAGGGCCGATGTTTCGCCATGAGCGCCCGCAGAAAGGCCGTTACCGCCAATTCCACCAGATAGGGGTGGAAACTTTCAACCTTACCGGTCCGGATGTTGATGCCGAGCTGATCATTCTGTGCTGGCGGTTGTGGCAGCAACTGGGGCTGCGCGAGGCGGTAACCCTGGAGCTGAACAGTCTGGGCTCCAGCGAGGACCGGGCGCGCTACCGGGCCGATCTGGTGACCTATCTGCGCGAGCGCTTCGATCAGCTTGATGAAGACAGCCAGCGCCGCCTGGACAGCAATCCGCTGCGGATTCTCGACAGCAAGGTGGCTGCGACCCAGGCGCTGCTGGCCGATGCGCCAAAATTGGCCGACTACCTCAATGAGCAGGCTCGTGAACATTTTGCCGGGCTCAAGGCTCTGCTGGATGCAGCTGGTGTCCCCTACGTGGTTAACCCACGGTTGGTGCGCGGGCTGGATTACTACGGTCTGACCGTGTTCGAATGGACCACCGACCGGCTGGGTGCCCAGGGTACGGTCTGTGCCGGTGGCCGTTACGATGGGCTGGTCGAGCAGCTCGGCGGTAAGCCGGCTCCGGCGGTAGGCTTCGCCATGGGGGTTGAGCGGCTGCTGCTGTTGATCGAAACATTGGGCAAGGTGCCGGCTGAACTGGCTCGTCAGGTCGATGTCTATCTGGTCACTTTGGGTGATCAGGCAGTACAGGCCGGTTTCGGTCTGGCCGAACAGTTGCGCGATGCCTTGCCTGATTTGCGTCTGGTGGTGCATTGTGGCGGCGGCAGTTTTAAGAGTCAGTTCAAAAAAGCCGACAAGTCCGGTGCGCTCTATGCGCTGATTCTGGGGGAGAACGAAGCGGCTAGCCAGCAGGTCGGGCTTAAACCGCTGCGTAGCGACGCCGAGCAGGAGTTGCTGGACTGGCAGGCGCTGCCGGCACGGCTGGATGAATTACTGTAAACGGGCCAACGGTCGATTGACCCGCGAAGGAGTGAAGCGTGACCTATCAAACAGAAGAAGAACAGGTAGAAAAGCTCAAGGAGCTGTGGAACAGGCACGGCATGCCTCTGTTGACCGGGGTAGTGCTGGCTCTGGCCGGGGTGTTCGGCTGGAATGGCTGGAACAACTATCAGTCAGCCCAGTCGGCCAATGCCTCGGCGCTTTATCAGTCCATGCTCGAAGCCGTGCTGGGTGATGAGTCGGTGCAGGCCCGGACCCGGGCGGCGGAGTTGGCCGAGCAACTGCGAAGCGACTACCCGAAAACCCGTTATGCCCAGTTCGCCGCGCTGATGCAAGCGCGCCTGGCGGTAGAGGCTGACGATTTTGCCGGGGCCGAAGCCTTGCTGCGCGAAGTGGTTGAGCGACGTGGCGATGAAACTTTGCAGGAAATTGCCCGCCAGCGCCTGGCTCGAGTTCTGGCTCAGCAGGAGCGGGCTGAGGAAGGCTTGGCGTTGTTTAATGGCGCAGTCAGCGGCGAGCTGCTGGCTGGGCGTGAAGAGGTCCGTGGTGATCTGCTGCTAACCCTGGGGCGTCAGGCCGAGGCACGCAGTGCCTATCAGGCCGCGCTTGAAGCGCTGGAAGATCCACGTGCGCGTCCGCAACTGCAACTCAAGCTCGATGATCTGGCGGAGGAAGCCTAGTGAAACTGATGTCTCGGTATCTGGCTGTTGGTCTGTCGGCTCTGGTTCTGGCCGGGTGCGGTAGCTCCAGCAAAAAGGAATTGCCGCCTGCGCCGCTGGAAAAATTTACCGCCGAGGTCAGCCTGGAGCGTAGCTGGAAACGCAACATCGGTGTTGGCCAGGGCAAGCTGTACAACACCCTGACTCCTGCGTTGGATGGTCTGGCTTTGTATGCCGCCGATGCTCGTGGCCGGGTCGTTGCCATGGATCGTGATACCGGGTCGGTAAGCTGGCAGGTGCGGCTCAAGGAACCACTGTCCGGGGCTGTTGGGGCCGGCGGTGGCCGGGTCATGGTCGGGACACTGGATGGTCAGGTGATCACCCTGGACGAAAACGACGGCAGCGAGTTGTGGCGCGCCCAGGTTTCCAGTGAAGTGCTGGCTCCGCCGCAAACCAATGGCGACGTGGTGGTGGTCCAGACCCAGGATGACAAACTGGTTGCGCTGGATATTTCCAGTGGCGATCAGCGCTGGATCTACGAAGCCAGTCTGCCGGTGTTGACCGTGCGCGGTACCAGCACTCCGGTCGTTAGCCTGCGCCAGGTCTACGCTGGATTGGCCAGTGGCCGGGTAGTATCGCTGGCAGCCGACAGTGGTATCCCGCTGTGGGAAGAGCGCATTGCTCAGCCCCAGGGCCGCTCGGAATTGGAGCGGATGGTCGATATCGATGGAGATCTGCTGCTGTCTGGTCAGAACCTTTACGTGGCCAGCTTCCAGGGCAACCTGGCGGCGCTGGATGCCGAGTCCGGTAACATGCGCTGGCAGCGTCCGGTGTCCAGCTATGTTGGCCCGGCGGCCGGGTTTGGCAGCGTTTATGTGAGTCACGCCAATGGCGTGGTTGAGGCGGTTGACCAGAATCGTGGCAACTCGCTCTGGCGCAATGAGAGCCTGATGCGTCGTCAACTGACCGCACCGGTAGCGTTCAGTAGCTATGTTGCCGTGGCTGACTTCGAAGGCTACGTGCACTTGCTGGCCCAGACCGACGGCCGTTTGGTCGGTCGCATCCGGGTTGATCGCAAGGGCGTGCGGGTAGCGCCGATTGCTTTGGGCGACACCCTGTACGTCTTCGGTAACAGTGGCGATCTGGCTGCGCTGAAACTGAAATAGCCGAAAAGCGGTTATACTTCTCCGGCCGCTGCGTTTGTGCGCAGCGGCCGTTTTATTTGTTAGCGCCCACTGCGCACGGAGTAAACATGGTTCCTGTCATTGCCCTGGTCGGGCGTCCGAATGTCGGTAAATCGACCCTGTTCAATCGCCTGACCAAGAGTCGCGATGCCCTGGTGGCGGACTTCGCCGGGCTGACCCGTGACCGCAAGTACGGCGAGGCCAGTTGGCAGGGCAAGTCCTATATCGTGGTCGATACCGGTGGTATCAGTGGCGACGAGCAGGGCATTGATCAGGTCATGGCCGGTCAATCGCTGCAGGCCATCGAGGAGGCCGACGCGGTGCTGTTCATGGTCGATGCCCGGGCCGGGCGCACCGCCGCCGACGAGATGATCGCCGAGCACCTGCGCAAGCGTGACAAGCATACCTTCCTGATCGCCAACAAAATTGACGGTGCCGATCAGGATGCGATCCTCGGTGAGTTCGCCGCTCTTGGTCTGGGTCAGCCGATCCCGATTGCCGCAGCCCATGGGCGCAATATCAACCCGATGCTTGAAGCGGTGCTGGCTGATGGCGCGGCAGACGAGGAGCTGGAACTGGATGCCGATGGTCAGCCACTGCCGCGTGAGCGCAAGGTGGTCGAGCCGATCGGGACCAAGATCGCGGTGATTGGCCGACCCAATGTCGGCAAGTCAACCCTGGTCAATCGCATGCTCGGTGAGGATCGGGTGGTGGTGTTCGATCAGGCCGGAACCACCCGCGACAGCATTTATATCCCCTATCACCGCCACGACAAGCCCTACACCCTGATCGATACCGCAGGGGTGCGCAAGCGTGGCAAGATTTTCGAGGCGATCGAGAAGTTCTCGGTGGTCAAGACACTGCAGGCGATTCAGGACGCCAACGTGGTGATCTTCGTGGTCGATGCCCGTGAAGGGATCGTCGAGCATGACCTCAATCTGCTGGGCTTTGTGCTGGATGCCGGGCGGGCGCTGGTGATTGCGGTCAACAAGTGGGACGGCTTGGCCGAGGAGCAGAAGGATTACGTCAAGACTGAGCTGCAGCGGCGGCTGATCTTCGCCCAGTTTGCCGACATTCACTTCATTTCCGCCCTGCACGGCAGTGGTGTGGGGCTGCTCTACAAATCGGTCGACCAGGCCTTTGCCAGTGCCATGACCAAGGTTCCGACCCGGCGCATGACCGAGATTCTCGAAGATGCCGTCACCGAGCACCAGCCGCCGATGGTCAACGGGCGGCGGATCAAGCTGCGTTACGCTCACCTGGGCGGTTCCAACCCGCCGATTATCGTAATCCACGGTAACCAGGTAGACAGCGTGCCGCGCTCCTATACCCGTTATCTGGAGAACACCTACCGCAAGGTGTTGAAGATGGTCGGCACGCCGCTACGGGTCGAGTACAAGAGCAGCGACAACCCCTACGCCGAGCGCAAGAACACCCTGACCGAGCGTCAGGTCAACAAGAAGCGCCGGTTGATGAGTCACCACAAGAAGGCCAAGAAAAAGAGCAAGGACAAGCGCTGACCGAACGCAGGCCGCTCCTGGCTTATCAGCCGGAGCGGCCTATTGGTTTCTAGGCCGCCTGTTCATCGGCGCTGCGCAGGGCCCGATTGAGGGCGCTGAGCAGGGCGCGGAAGCTGGCCGTGGTCAGATTCTCGTCGATACCGATCCCGTGCAGCGGACGCTGACCGTCCAGACGCAACTCGATATAAGCCGCCGCCTTGGCGTTGGTACCCGAGCCAATCGCGTGCTCATGATAGTCCATCACCTCAACCTGGACCGGCAGGGCGGCCACCAGCGCCTCCAGCGGACCCTTGCCGATGCCGCGCCAATGCAGGGTTTCACCATGACTGAGTACTTCGATATCTACCGCCGAAGTGCCGTTCTCTTCCTGCAGACGGTGACGAATCAGTGCATAGGGCGTGGTCGCCTGCAGATATTCACGGTCGAGCAGTTCATGAATCTGTAAGGCGGTCATCTCCAGGCCCAGACGGTCGGTCTCACCCTGGACCACTTGGCTGAATTCGATCTGCAGACGACGTGGTAGACTGATCCCGTATTCCTGCTCAAGCAGGTAAGTAATGCCGCCCTTGCCGGACTGGCTGTTGACCCGGATCACCGCCTCGTAGCTGCGGCCAATATCGGCCGGATCGATAGGCAGGTAGGGGACTTCCCAGATGCCGTTCGGATCCTGCTGGACGAAACCCTTGCGGATCGCATCCTGGTGCGACCCGGAAAAGGCAGTGTGAACCAGATCGCCGACATAGGGATGACGTGGGTGCACTGGCAACTGGTTGCACTCTTCAACCACCTTGCGCACCGCGTCGATGTCGGAGAAGTCCAACCCCGGGTGCAGGCCCTGGGTGTACATGTTCAGCGCCAGGGTTACCAGGTCGACATTACCGGTGCGCTCGCCATTGCCGAACAGGCAGCCTTCGACCCGGTCGGCACCGGCCAGCAGGCCCAGTTCGGTGGCGGCTACACCGGTGCCACGGTCGTTGTGGGTGTGCAGGCTGATCAACACGCTGTCGCGGCGGCTGATATGGCGGCAGAACCACTCGATCTGGTCGGCGTAGATGTTCGGGGTGGCAACTTCCACGGTGGCCGGCAGGTTGAGGATCACCTTGTGCTCAGGCGTCGGTTGCCAGACATCCAGCACGGCGTCACAGACTTCAACGGCAAACTCCAGTTCGGTGGAGGTAAAAATCTCCGGCGAGTACTGGAAGGTCCACTCGGTCTCGGGCTGCTGCGCCGCCAACTCGCGGATGCGCTTGGCAGCATTTACCGCAATGGCGACCACGCCAGCCTTGTCCTGATTGAAGACGATGCGCCGGAAGCTCGGTGCGGTGGCGTTGTAGACATGCACAATTGCCCGTTTGGCACCGCGCAGTGACTCAAAGGTACGGGTAATCAGGTCGTCGCGGGCCTGGGTCAGAACCTGGATGGTTACATCGTCAGGAATATGACCATCTTCAATCAGGGTGCGGACGAAGTCGAAGTCGGTTTGAGAGGCTGACGGAAAGGCCACTTCGATCTGCTTGACTCCAACCTTGACCAACGTCTGAAAGAACCGCAGTTTCTTGGCCGGGTCCATCGGTTCGATCAGCGACTGGTTACCGTCGCGCAGATCCGAACTGCACCAGACAGGCACTTCGGTGATGGTCTTCGACGGCCAGGTACGGTCGGGGATGTCGACCGGCTGGAACGCACGGTATTTGCTGGACGGGTCTGTGAGCATGGTCATGGCCGGGCTTCCTGAAAAAAATAGAAACCTCGTTTTTCAGAGGTTCCATAGCGCCTTGTGGGCGTGACTGAAACGGGTGTATTTGAGGTTTTGTTGCAGT
Source organism: Pseudomonas jilinensis (assembly GCF_003586265.1). Classification (NCBI taxonomy): domain Bacteria; kingdom Pseudomonadati; phylum Pseudomonadota; class Gammaproteobacteria; order Pseudomonadales; family Pseudomonadaceae; genus Pseudomonas; species Pseudomonas jilinensis. Next base: position 44,977 of record NZ_QJSA01000001.1, read on the forward strand.
AGAAGGTAATTCTGCTGAAGTTTGATTTCAATAGTGTTTTAAAAAATGGTGATTTATAGCGCTGTTATGGCTATTGGTGGATTTTATTGCTTTTGAGGCCGGGTTTGCGCATCAGGCTTGCGCGGCCCGGCAGGCTCAAGGCATGAAGGCGCCAATGAAAATCGCCGGATCGACCCGGGCGTTGTTCAGGCTTACATTCCAGTGCAGGTGTGGTCCAGTGGCGCGCCCGGTGGCGCCAACCTTGCCGATATGCCCGCCACGGGGCAGTTCGTCACCGACCTTGACGTCGATCGCCGACAGGTGACAGAACATGCTGATCAGCCCCTGGCCGTGATCGACGAACACCGTCTTGCCATTGAAAAAGTAATCGCCGACCAGAATGACCGTGCCCGCTGCCGGGGCCTTGATCGGGGTGCCGGCCGGGACTGCAAAATCAAGCCCGGAATGCGGGTTGCGCTCCTCGCCATTGAAGAATCGGCGCACGCCGAACGGGCTCGACAGACGCCCGTCTACCGGCCGATCGAACAGCAGGTTGCTGGGTTGGCGCGGGCTGAAGCTCTGGTAACCCTGAATTTGCTCGTCGAGTTCGCGCTGAATGCGCCGTTGGTGGGCCGGGTCAGGAGTAACGTGCTGCTGATTGCGCAGGGTGATGTGTTGGGCCGGGTAATGACGATCATTGACCTGGAAGTTCAGATGCTGGCCGTCGCCCAGTTCAATCTGTTGCTGACCAGGTTGCACCGACAGCGGGATGCCGACGATGGCGATCCAGCGCTTGCCGTCCTCGCGAATCACCAGTACCGGGTGGTCCTGATAGCGCACGCGCGGCGCCTGGGGTTGTTCTGGCAGGGCTATTACCGCCACGCCGCCGGGAACCGGCTTGTTCAGCAGGCGGGTAATAAATCCGCCTTCGGCCAGGGCCGGCAGGCTCAGGGAGCACAGCAGAATCAGGGCAAACAGGTGGCGCATGGGCATCAATCCAGCAGAGATAAGGTGTGCGGGGTGGGGGCTTCGACTCTGAGATCGAGCTGGCCATCGTGCAGGCGGGCTTTCAGGTGCTGGCCAGCCCGGGTCTGTGCGGCGCTGCGAATGGCTTGGCCCTGATCGTCGAGCAAAATGCTGTAGCCACGCCCCAAGGTTGCCAGCGGGCTGACCAGATGCAGGGTCTGGGCCAGGCTGCTGAAGCGTTGGCGGCGCTGTTGCAGACTCTGCTGCATGGCACGTGGCAGGCGTTGGCGCAGGTGTTCCAACTGCTGGCTCAGCAGCCCCAGCTGGCGGCCGGGGTGTTGCAACTGCAAGCGCGCGCCCAAGCGTTCCAGGCGCTGCTGCTGGTGGGCCAGAAATTGCTTGTGGGCGCGCCGCAGGCGCAGTTCCAGGTCATCCAGGCGCTGGGCCTGTTGTGCCAGACGCTCGCCGGGGTGGCGCAGGCGCCGGCGCAGGCTATCAAGTCGCAAGTGGTCGCGGGCCAGACGTTCGTGCAGGCGCTGCTGCAACTGGCGTTGATACAGCTGAAACTGGCGCAACATGGCCTGACCGTCGGGGCTCAGCAATTCGGCGGCGGCTGATGGGGTAGGCGCGCGCGCATCGGCGACAAAATCGCTGATGGAAAAATCGGTCTCGTGACCGACGGCGCTGACCGTTGGCGTCTGGCAGGCGGCCAGTGCCCGGGCGACGATTTCCTCATTGAACGGCCACAGGTCTTCCAGCGAGCCGCCGCCGCGGGCCACGATCAACGCATCGAAGCCGGCACGCTCGGCACGCTCGATGGCGCGGACGATCTGCGGCGCGGCTTCACGGCCCTGAACGGCGGTGGGAACGATCACCAACTCGATATAGGGTGCCCGACGGCCGAATACGCTGATGATGTCGCGAATCGCCGCGCCGCTGGGGGAGGTGATCACTCCGATCCGACGCGGGTGGCTGGGGAGCGGGCGCTTGCGTTCCGCGGCGAATAACCCCTCAGCCTGAAGCTGGGCCTTGAGCGCCTCGAAGGCCTGGCGCAGGGCGCCGTCGCCGGCTGGTTCCAGGCTATCGAGAATCAACTGATAGTCACCGCGGCCCTCATACAGGCTCACCCGGCCGCGGGCACGGACCTGCAGACCGTCGCGCAGATCCATGCGTACGCGCTGGGCATGCTGGCGGAACAGTGCGCAGCGGACCTGGGCCTTGGCATCCTTGAGGGTGAAATACAGGTGACCCGACGACGGGCGGGCCAGATTCGACAGCTCGCCCTCAACCCAGATCTGCGGGAATACCTCTTCCAGCAGGCTGCGGGCCCTGGCGTTGAGTTGGCTGATGGTAAGTACTTCGCGCTCGCGACTGAGGCGCTGAAAAAGCTGGTCATCATTCATGCCGCTATCTTAGGGGCTGTTGCCCTGCGCTCACAACCGCCGCAAGGGGGCAAAAATCTCTGTGATCATGACTGACGAATGCGATTGAGTGGTGGCGCTGCGATAGGTATAATGGCGCGCTTCCATTTTTCCCGCTCGGGAGCCCTGCTATGCTGCGTATTAGCCAAGAAGCCCTTACCTTCGATGATGTTCTGTTGGTGCCCGGATATTCCGAAGTACTGCCCAAGGATGTCAGTCTCAAGACCCGGCTCACCCGGCAGATCGATCTGAATATCCCGCTGTTGTCCGCTGCCATGGACACCGTGACTGAAGCGCGTCTGGCCATTGCCATGGCCCAGGAAGGCGGCATGGGGATCATTCACAAGAACATGACCATCGAGCAGCAGGCGGCCGAAGTGCGCAAGGTCAAACGCTACGAGTCCGGCGTGGTTCGTGACCCGATCACCATCGATGCCGATGCCAGCGTTGGTCAACTGTTCGATCTGACCCGTCAGAACAACATTTCCGGTGTGCCGGTCATGTACAACGACAATCTGGTCGGCATCGTCACCTCGCGCGACGTGCGCTTTGAAACCAACATGGATGCCCGGGTACGCGACATCATGACTCCCAAGGAGCGCCTGGTGACGGTCAAGGAAGGTGCCGAACTGCAGGAAGTGCGCAAGCTGCTGCACAAGCACCGGATTGAGCGGGTCCTGATTGTCGATGACAACTTCCGCCTGCGCGGCATGATGACCGTCAATGACATTGAAAAAGCTCGTGCCTATCCGCTGGCCAGCAAGGACGACCAGGGTCGTCTGCGCGTAGGTGCGGCGGTCGGTACCGGTGCAGATACCCCGGAACGTGTCACCGCGTTGGCGGCTGCCGGCGTCGACGTGATCATCGTCGATACCGCCCACGGCCATTCCCGGGGTGTGATCGACCGGGTGCGCTGGGTTAAAGACAACTTCCCCCAGATTCAGGTGATCGGCGGCAACATTGCCACCGGCGCTGCTGCCCGCGCGCTGGCCGAGGCCGGGGCTGACGCGGTCAAGGTGGGCATTGGCCCAGGTTCGATCTGTACCACCCGCATCGTTGCTGGTGTCGGTGTGCCGCAGATTTCAGCCATCGCCGATGTTGCCGCAGCACTCAAGGATACTGACGTACCACTGATTGCCGATGGCGGTATCCGTTTCTCTGGTGACCTGTCCAAGGCCATTGCTGCTGGTGCTTCGGCGGTGATGATGGGCTCTATGTTCGCCGGCACCGAAGAGGCGCCGGGCGAGGTCGAGCTGTTCCAGGGCCGTTCCTACAAGGCCTACCGTGGCATGGGGTCTCTGGGGGCGATGGCCAACGCCGGTGGCGGTTCGGCAGATCGTTATTTCCAGGACTCCAGCGCGGGTGCCGAAAAACTGGTGCCTGAGGGCATCGAAGGCCGGGTACCCTACAAGGGGCCGCTGGCGGCGATCATCCATCAGTTGATGGGTGGCCTGCGCGCGTCGATGGGCTATACCGGCTGTGCCACCGTTGAAGAAATGCGTACCAAGCCGGAGTTTGTGCGTATTACCGGCGCCGGCATGAGTGAGTCGCACGTGCATGACGTGCAGATCACCAAGGAAGCACCGAATTATCGGGTTGGTTGAGGTTCTTTTGCTGAAAGCTTGAGGCTGAAGGCTGGAAGACAAGCTCCTGCGTGCACGGAGACGGGTCTTCCAGCCTTCAGCTTTCAGCGCAGCCATATGTCATTTTCCAGAGGAAAGCTCATGTCTCAGCACGACATCCACGCCCACCGTATCCTGATTCTGGACTTCGGTTCGCAGTACACCCAACTGATTGCCCGCCGGGTGCGGGAAATCGGCGTCTATTGCGAAATCCATCCCTGGGACATGGACGCAGCGGCGATTCGTGAGTTCGCCCCGCGTGGCATCATTCTCGCTGGTGGCCCCGAGTCGGTGACCCTGGACGACACCCCGCGTGCGCCGCAGGTAGTATTCGAGCTGGGTCTGCCGGTGCTGGGCATCTGCTACGGCATGCAGACCATGGCCGAGCAGTTGGGTGGCAAGGTTGAGGGCTCCGAGGAGCGCGAGTTCGGCTATGCGCGGGTCGATATTGTCGGCAAGAGCCCGTTCCTGTCGGGTATCGAAGATCATATCGATGATGATGGCGTACTGTCGCTGGACGTGTGGATGAGCCACGGCGACAAGGTGGCCAACCTACCCGAAGGCTTCCACATCCTGGCCAGTACTCCGAGCTGCCCGATTGCCGCGATGGGCGACGAAAGCCGGAACTTCTACGGCGTGCAGTTCCACCCCGAGGTGACCCACACCAAGCAGGGGCTGCGGATTCTGTCGCGTTTCATCCTTGACCTGTGTGGCTGTGAAGCGCTGTGGACACCGTCGAATATCGTTGAGGATGCCATCGCCCAGGTGCGTGCCCAGGTTGGCGACGCCAAGGTGCTGCTTGGCCTGTCCGGTGGAGTCGACTCCTCTGTGGTGGCGGCCCTGCTGCACCGGGCCATAGGCGATCAACTGACCTGCGTATTCGTTGACAACGGTCTTCTGCGTCTGCATGAAGGCGAACAGGTCATGGCCATGTTTGCCGAGAACATGGGCGTCAAGGTGATCCGCGCCAACGCTGAAGACAAGTTCTTGTCACGCCTGCTCGGAGTCACCGACCCGGAAGACAAACGCAAGATCATTGGCCGCACTTTCATCGAGGTGTTCGATGAGGAAGCCACCAAGCTGCAGGGCATCAAGTATCTGGCTCAAGGCACTATCTACCCCGACGTCATCGAATCGGCCGGGGCCAAGACCGGCAAGGCCCATGTGATCAAGTCGCACCACAATGTCGGCGGCCTGCCCGAAGATATGCAGTTCGAACTGGTCGAGCCGCTGCGTGAACTGTTCAAGGACGAAGTGCGCAAGATCGGCCTGGAACTGGGTCTGCCCTACGATATGGTCTATCGCCACCCGTTCCCGGGCCCGGGCCTGGGCGTGCGGATCCTGGCCGAAGTGCGCAAGGAATACGCCGATATTCTGCGCCGCGCCGACTATATCTTCATCGAAGAGCTGCGCAAGGCCGATCTGTACCACAAGACCAGCCAGGCCTTCGCCGTGTTCCTGCCGGTCAAATCGGTTGGTGTGGTCGGTGACGGCCGCCGCTACGAATGGGTCATCGCCCTGCGCGCGGTGGAGACCATCGACTTCATGACCGCCCGCTGGGCGCACCTGCCCTACGAGTTTCTGGAAACCGTATCGAACCGGATCATCAATGAAATTGCCGGGGTCTCGCGGGTAACCTACGACATCTCCAGCAAGCCGCCGGCAACGATTGAGTGGGAATGATCCTGCTGCTGGTTTGACAAGGCCCGCCAATTGGCGGGCCTTGTCGTTTGGCGGTTCAGGGCCGGTGCTGTTGGTAGTCCTGCAGTTGCGGTAGAGCCCAGTCGAGCAGTTGGCTGGAGAGCTGGTCCAGGGCCAGGCCATAGGCCTTGACCGCGCCGGCTGGTTGGTGGTCATCAAGGGGCTGTTCGACCAGGAAGGTGCGGCTGGCGATGACGTGGCGGTTGCCGGGTTCGATCAGGCGGGCTACCAGTTCGACCGTGGCTTGTGGGCCTTGCTCGCTGTAAATCACCTGGAAGCGCTGCAGATCACTGCCCAGGTGAAGGTCGGCGTGCAGGCCGTGCTCGTCACTGGTGACGCTTTCCAGGCCGCTGCGCAGGCTGAAGCTGCGGACCAGGTGTTCGCGCACCAGTGCTGGCGCCGGGTCGCTCCAGCGTGCTCCCTTGTAGGTGCTGAGTTGGTCGCCCTGGGGGTTGACCAGCATCCTTGGGCCGCTTTGTGCAAAGCCGGCCTGTGGAGTGTTGATCCGCAACGACAGGCTCAGTGGCTGAACCTGGGGATTGCTGCCCAATGTCGAAGCGGGCAACTGATAGACCCGTACTGGCTCGCTTTCCGGAATCAGGGTGCAGGCGCTGAGCCAGAGCAGGCCGCTGGCTGCCAGTAGAGGACGCAGAGTGGTTGCACGGATCACGGTTCAAACTCCTCCATGGTGTCGCGGCCCAGCAGGAAGCGGGTTGGGTTGTCTTCCAGACGGCGGCTGATGTTGCGTAGTGAATTCAGGCTGCTGCGCAGTTCATTCACGGCCGGCTCCAGCTGCCCAAGTCCTTGCATGCCGGAGGCGAAGGCCTCGCTGTTGTTGCTCAGTAGCTCTTCCAGCAGGCCACTGGTGCGGGCGATTGAGGCCAGTGCCTGTTCGGCGTTGTCGAGTGTGCGGGTGCCCTGCTCGTTGAGCAGGGTATCGGCGTCACGCATCAGGTTGCTGGTGTAGTTCAGAGTTTCGCTGGCCTGGCGGCTGATCTTGGTCAGTTCGCTGACCAGTATCTGCAGGTTGTCGCCCTGACCGGCAATGGCCTGGGTGGCCTGATCGATTGAAGACAGGGTGCGGCTGATGCTGGCAGCGTTTTCTTCGGACAGAATGGTACGGGCGTTGGCGACCAACTGGTTGATGTTGGTCACCAGATCTTCGCCGTTGGCCAACAGCGTGGAAATCGGCGAGGGGGTGGCGATGATCACCGGGTCCTGACCGTTCTTGCCGCGCAGCAGTGGGCTTTCGGGATTACCGTGGCTGAGCTCTATGACCGAGGTGCCGGTGATGCCAGTAAATGATAGCCGGGCGCGAGTGTCTTCCTTGATAGGGACTTCGCTACCAACTCTAATCCGTGCCAGAACCCTGCGGGGGTCGTTGGGGTCGAGGCTCAATTCACTGATGTCGCCGATTCGGATGCCACTGTATTGCACCGAGCTGCCACGCGACAGGCCGGTCACCGCTTCGTTGAAGACGACCAGATAGTAGTTGTACTCCCGGCTGGTGCTGGAGTGGCTAAGCCAGATGGCGAAGAAGATCCCGGCCGCGCCGGCCAGCAGAGTGAACAAACCGATCAGAACGTGATGGGCACGGGTTTCCATTAGCTTTGCAACTCCCCAGGGGCGCTGGAATGGGCACTGAATGCGGCAGCTCGACCGCGCGGGCCATGAAAGTAATCCTGAATCCAGGCGTTGTCGGTGGCGGCGACTCGCTCCAGAGTGTCGGCGACCAGCACCTTGCGGTTGGACAGGACGGCAATTCGGTCGCAAATGGCGTACAGGGTGTCGAGGTCATGGGTGACCAGAAACACGCTCAACCCCAAGGCATCGCGCAGCGTCTTGATCAACTGGTCGAAGGCGGCGGCGCCGATCGGGTCGAGTCCGGCGGTCGGCTCGTCCAGAAACAGGATGTCCGGGTCCAGCGCCAGGGCTCGCGCCAGGGCGGCGCGTTTGACCATGCCGCCGGACAGCTCGGACGGATACTTGTCACCGGCACCGGGCGGGAGTCCGGCCAGTGCCAGTTTGATCGAGGCCAGGTGCTCGGCATCATCGCGGCTGAGGCCGGCATGTTCGATCAGTGGCAGGGCGACATTTTCGGTTACGGTCAGCGAAGAAAACAGTGCGCCTTGCTGAAACAGCACGCCAAAGCGTCGTTCATATTGCGAGCGCTGGGTTTCGGGCAGCGTTTGCAGGTCCTGACCGAATACTTTGACGCTGCCGGCGTTGGGCCGGCGCAGGCCGACGATGGAGCGCAGCAGTACCGACTTGCCGGTGCCTGAGCCGCCGACCACGCCGAGAATTTCCCCCTCCTTGATATCCAGGTCGAGGTTCTCGTGAATGGTTTGGGTGCCGAAACGGTTGACCAGGCCGCGGACTTCGACCAGAGGAGTCGCCTTGGTGGTATCCATGCTCACCACCCCATCTCCATGTAGAACAGTGCTGCCAGGGCGTCGATCAGGATCACGACGAAGATCGACTGTACCACGCTGGAGGTGGTGTGCTCACCGACCGATTCCGCACTGCCACTAACCTTGAAGCCTTCCAGACAGCCGATGATGGCAATCAGGAAAGCAAACAGCGGCGCCTTGGCCATACCCAGCAGGAAGTGGCGGACCTCGACATTGTTCTGCAGGATGCTGAGAAACATGGTCGGTGAAATGTCCAGGGACAGCGCGCAAACCATGGCTCCGCCAAACAGACCGGAGATCATGGCCACGAAGGTCAGCAGCGGCAGGGCGACCAGCATGGCCAGCACCCGGGGTAGCACCAAAATGTCCAGCGGGTTGAGACCCAGAGCCCGGATCGCGTCGATTTCCTCGTTGGCTTTCATTGAGCCGATCTGGGCGGTAAAGGCGCTGGCGGTGCGGCCGGCCATCAGGATGGCAGTCAGCAGCACAGCGAATTCGCGCAGGAACGAAAAAGCGATCAAGTCGACGGTATAGATGCTGGCGCCAAACTCTGACAGCACGGTGGCGCCGAGAAAGGCGATTACAGCACCGACCATGAAGGTCAGCAAGGCCACGATCGGTACCGCATTCAAGGCGGTTTGTTCGATCTGGGCGACTACGGCGGTTACCCGCCAGTTGCCTGGGCGCAGCAGGTTGCGGGCAAACCCGGCCAAGGTCAGGCCGATGAAGCCGAGCAAGTCGGTGGTGTGTTGCCAAAATACGGCCATGGCTTTGCCGACCCGCTCCAGCAGCTCAAGTAGCGTGGCGCGTGGAGGCAGATGTTCTGGGGCAGTTTCCTGCTGGCTGTCGACAATCCGCTTGAGCAGGGCGCGGCGTTCCCGGGGCAATTCGCTGGAGTCACTCAGGCGCAGAAGAAGGTCATGGCCGAGCAGTTCGGCCAGCAATTGTCCGCCAGCGGTGTCGAGCTTGCCGAGTTGGCTGAGATCAGCGTCGCTCCAGGCCGATTTGCCGCTGCGGGCCTTGAGTATCAGGCGTCGCAGTTCGGCGTAATGGGGAAGAGTCCAGTCACCCTGGATAATCAGTTGCTCGGGATTGCCTGGTGCGTCTCGGACGAAGTCGTTAGCAGGTAAGGCCGGCATGCTGGTCGGTTCCGGGTGGGGCTGCCGGTAGCCGGCAGCCAGGGCTCAGGACTTGCGCTTGAGACCGAACTCTTCGGACAGGGTGCCCGGGCTGTCTTCGGTCTTGGGCGCATAGTCGCGCGGAGGCTCAAGGGTATCGAAGACCGCGTTGGCACGCTCGCTTTCAACCGGTGCGGCTTCCTGTTCAAGGGCAGCCAGCAGGCGTTGACGAGTCATGTCGTCAGGGGCCAGTTCCATGGCGCCGTGGGTCAGATGTTCCTGAATCTCCTGATAGTTGCGGTTGAGCCGGGCGACCAGAGTTGCGGTGGTCTTGAAATGGCTGGAAACTTCTTGTTGATATTCTTCGAAACGCAGTTGCAGGCTTTCCAGTTGAGCCTGGGTGTTGGTCGACTGGCCGCCGCTCACACGCCGCGCTACCTGGGTCAGAACAATACCCAGGACAATGCCGATGGCCAGTGCGATGATGACCGCAATCCACAGATTTTCGCTTGATTCCACCTTCGGCTCCCTTCTTGATTCGATTGTAGGACAGTGCAACAGCACGCCCCTGACAGCTATGTCTTAACGGTAGCGACATTTCATGTACAAGGCTAGTACCCTTAGCCTTATCGCTAATACAGCCATGCGACGTCAGTCCGAAAGTTACAGTCACGGAGAAAATGCAAATGAGTCAAAGCCGTCCCGAGGAGCAGTCGTTGATCGAGGGGCCGGCGGGTCCGCTGGAGGTAGTGTTGACCCGGGCCGAGCAGCCTACTGCGCTGGCGGTGATCTGCCATCCGCATCCGCTGCATGGCGGCACCCTGCACAACAAGGTAGTGCATACCCTGATGCGGGCCGCGCGCGATCAGGGTGCCAGCACCGTACGGTTCAATTTTCGCGGAGTTGGCAAAAGTATTGGCGAACATGACGATGGGCGTGGCGAAACCGCTGACTGTCTGGCCGTGATCGATTGGGCGCGGCGCGAGTTGGGTGATTTGCCGCTGTGGGTGATGGGCTTTTCGTTCGGCGGTTATGTTGCGGCCGCAGCGGCCAGCCAGTTGCAGCAGTGGCCGCAGCGCCTGGTGTTGGTGGCTCCCTCGGTTGAGCGTATGCCCTTCGCCGATCTGATGCCGCTGGCTGGCCCGGCAACGGTGCTGATGGGCGAGGCCGATGAGGTTGTCGCTTCCGAGGCGGTGTTCGACATGTTGGAAGGGCAGCCAGGAGTCGATATGCAGCGCTTTGCGGCTACCGGGCACTTCTTTCACGGCAAGCTGGTGGAGCTCAAGGCAGCGGCCGAGCGTTCGCTGGCCTAGGGAACTTCTGAAAAACTACCTGCGTTGGCAATACTGCGTTAAAAACAGCCTCCAAATGCTCATTTACACCGCGTAAACTGCGCTTTGTCGGCTGTTTTTGCCTTGTCTTGCCGGCCTCGCCTACGTTTTTCAGAGGTTCCCTTCTGATTGCCAAGGGCTACTGCCGGCGGGTACAGTATCGCCCCCGTCGATATCCCTTGGTACACCAGCATGACGCCCCTTGAACGCTATCAGGCGGACCTCAAGCGTCCGGACTTTTTCCATGACCCGGCTCAGGAGCAGGCGGTCCGGCATTTGCAGCGCCTGTATGATGATCTGGTTGCCAGCGAGCTGAACCAGCGAACCGGTAGTGGGCTGTTCGGCAAGCTGCGCAAGCGTCGTCCCGAGTTGATCAAGGGCCTGTATTTCTGGGGTGGAGTGGGTCGGGGCAAGACCTATCTGGTTGATACCTTCTTCGATGCGCTGCCGTTCGAGCGCAAGATGCGTACTCACTTCCACCGCTTCATGCAGCGTGTGCATCAGGAATTGAAGACGCTCAAGGGCGAGAAGAACCCGCTGACGGTCATTGCCAAGCGTTTCGCCAACGAGGCCCGGGTTATCTGTTTCGACGAGTTCTTCGTTTCGGATATCACTGACGCCATGATTCTCGCCACCTTGCTCGAGGAGTTGTTCAAGAACGGCGTGAGCCTGGTGGCGACCTCGAATATCGTCCCGGATGGTCTGTACAAGGATGGTTTGCAGCGTGCCCGCTTTTTGCCGGCGATTGCGCTGCTCAATCAGCACACCGACGTTGTGAATGTCGATAACGGGGTCGACTATCGCCTGCGCGCCCTGGAGCAGGCTGAGTTGTACCACTGGCCGCTGGACGCCGAGGCCGAGGTGAGCCTGCGTCGCAGCTTCGAAAGCCTGGTGCCGGATATCGTTGAGGTGGTCGAGGCCGAGGTGCTGACTATCGAGAATCGGCCAATTCGCTCGGTTCGGGTCTGTGAAGACGTGGCCTGGTTCGAGTTTCGCGAGCTGTGCGACGGGCCGCGCAGCCAGAACGACTACATCGAGCTGGCCAAGGAGTTTCACGCCGTGCTGCTGGCCAATGTAGAGCAGATGGGCGTCAGCAAGGATGATATGGCCCGGCGCTTCATCAATCTGGTCGATGAGTTCTACGATCGCAGCGTCAAGCTGATCATTTCAGCTGAGGTTGATCTCAAGGATCTCTACAGCGGTGGCCGGCTCGAGTTTGAATTTCAGCGCACTCTGAGTCGGTTGCTGGAAATGCAGTCGCACGAGTTCCTGGCGCGACCGCACCGCCCATAGATGTCCGATCTGCCAAATTCAGCCAGTGTTCTGCTGGAACTGGCGGCGGAACTGGTTGGGTGACAGGCCGGTGTGTTGACGGAACAGTCGGGCAAAGAAGCTGGCGTCATCGTAGCCGATGTCATAACTGATGGTCTTTATGCTGCGCCGGGTAGTACTGAGCAGGTTCTTCGCGGTTTCTATGCGTAGCCGCTGCAGGTAGTGCAGCGGTTTATCGCCGGTGGCACTCTGGAAGCGGCGCATGAAGTTGCGAATGCTCATGCCGTGCTGGCTGGCCACATCTTCAAAGCGAAACTTCTCCGAAAAATGTTCTTCCAGCCAATGCTGGATCTGCAGGATGGCGACGTCCTGGTGCAGCTTCTGGCCGCCAAAACCGATCATCCCCGGAGTGTAGCTGCGCTGGACCTCGTACAGGGTGTCGCGGGCTACCGCCTGGGCGACCTGGCTGCCGCAGAAGTGCTCAATCAGGTGGATATGCAGGTCGCAGGCCGAAGTCACGCCAGCGGCGCAGAAAATCCGGTCGGCGTCGGTGATGTGCTTGTCGCGGTTGAGCAGCACCTGAGGGAAGCGTCGGCTGAACTCGTCAAACAAGCGCCAGTAGGTGGTGGCTTCGCGATCATCCAGCAAGCCGGCGGCGGCAATCCAGAACACTCCACTGGCCTCGGCGCTGATCAGGGCGCCACGGGCGTGTTCACGCCGCAGCCAGGCCGGTACCCCGGGATAGCGTTCAAGCAACTGATCGAAGTCGCCCCAGAAGGCCGGTAGCACGATCAATTGTGGATGCAGGGCATCGATGGTTGCTTCGATCGCGAGTCGGTCCTGGCTGAAGCTGGTGACAGGCTGGTCGTCAGCGGCGACGATTGAGGTGCGAAATCCGGGGGTTAGTCCGAGGCCACGTTGACGACCGTCACGCAGGCTGGCCATGTGAAAGAAATCTTTGGCCTGCATCAGGGTTGAGGCAATAACCCCATCGGTGGCGAGAATGGCAACCTGGCGAAGGGATGTGGGTGAGGTTGTGAGCATGGCGGAGCCTGTTATTGTCGGTCTGTTCGGCCATGTTATGACTAAAGCATCTTGTTCGGTGGCGCAAGTGTCCTGTTTGGCGGATAAGTCATGCGAATGTCGCTACCCGGCCGGCAGGGCCGGCCGGGTAGATAGTCAGGGTGCGGGGTTGGGCTGGTTGCGGTGGATCGCGGCGATGCTTTCCAGCACCTTGTCGGTCAGCCCCATGTTGATGCTGGTCAGGTTGCGGTTGAGTTGGTCCATGTTGGTGGCGCCGATGATGTTGCTGGTCACGAACGGCTGGCGAGTGACGAAGGCCAAAGCCATCTGGGCCGGGTCCATGCCATGTTCGCGGGCCAGTTGTACGTAGCGGGCACAGGCTTTCTGGGCTTCGGGGTTGGTATAGCGGGCGAAGCGCTCAAACAACGTCAGGCGGGCTTTTTCCGGGCGCAGGCCGTTGAGGTACTTGCCGGTCAGGGTGCCGAACGCCAGCGGCGAGTAGGCTAGCAGGCCGACTTTCTCGCGGATCGAGATTTCTGCCAGACCGACTTCATAGCTGCGGTTGAGCAGGTTGTAGGGGTTCTGCACCGACACGATGCGCGGCCAGCCACGACTTTCGGCCAGTTGCAGGAAGCGACTGACGCCCCAGGGTGTTTCGTTGGACAGGCCGATGTGGCGAATTTTGCCTGCCTTGATCTGTTCGTCGAGCACTTCCAGGGTGTCTTCGATCGGAGTGAACTGCTCGTCCGCGCTGTGTTCGTAGCCGAGCTTGCCGAAAAAGTTGGTGTTGCGGTCCGGCCAGTGCAGTTGATACAGATCGATATAGTCGGTTTGCAGGCGGCGCAGGCTGGCGTCCAGAGCGTTGGTGATGTGTTCGCGGGTAAAGCGGGTGAGGCCGTCGCGGATGTGGGGGAGCCAGTCGCCAGGACCTGCCACCTTGCTGGCAATTACCCATTTGTCACGTTGACCGTGCTGCTTGAAGTAGTTGCCGATGATGGTTTCGGTGGCGCCATAGGTTTCGCCGCGCGGCGGGACTGGGTACATCTCGGCGGTATCGATGAAGTTGACCCCGGCATCGCGGGCCCGGTCGATCTGGGCAAAGGCCTCCTTCTCAGTATTCTGTTCGCCCCAGGTCATGGTGCCCAGGCAGAGGGCGCTGACCTTGAGCGGGCTACGGCCCAGCGGGCGGTATTGCATGGTGATCTCCTTGGGTTGTGATGCGGCACCTCATTATTGACCACGCGCGGGGCCAATGTTCAATGGCTGCTTAAATAAAGGTTGTAATTTTTTTCGCCATTGGCATAATGCCGGTCCACTTTCGACAGGATGCCTAGCCTGTCGTTGTTGTTACAGCACAGATGCCACCCAGACCCACAGAGCCCCCACCTGAGTGTCTGTCTAGGCTTTGTTGGCTTGTAAAAACACATTTCATTCTGTAAGATTCGCCCTCTTATTTAGTGGGCCTCTGAGGCTAGGATTAATGAAAACCTTCAGCGCCAAACCGGAAACCGTAAAACGCGATTGGTATGTCGTAGATGCCGCGGGTCTGACCCTGGGTCGTCTGGCTACCGAAGTTGCTTCCCGTCTGCGTGGCAAGCACAAGCCCGAATACACCCCGCATGTCGATACCGGTGATTACATCGTCATCGTCAATGCCGAGAAAATTCAGGTAACCGGTGCCAAGGCACAAGACAAGATCTACTACAGCCACTCCGGTTTCCCGGGCGGCATTAAGTCGATCAACTTCGAAAAGCTGATCCAGCGCGCTCCTGAGCGCGTGATCGAGACCGCCGTCAAGGGCATGCTGCCGAAGAACCCTCTGGGTCGTGCCATGTACCGCAAGCTGAAAGTGTATGCCGGTGCTGCTCACCCGCATGCTGCCCAGCAACCCCAAGAACTGAAGATCTAACAGGAGCTCACTATGTCGGCGACTCAAAACTACGGTACTGGCCGTCGTAAAACCGCCACCGCTCGCGTGTTCCTGCGTCCGGGTACTGGCAACATCTCTATCAACAATCGTTCGCTGGAGAATTTCTTCGGTCGCGAAACCGCCCGCATGGTGGTTCGTCAGCCGCTTGAGCTGACCCAGAGCACCGAGAAGTTCGATGTCTACGTTACCGTCAAGGGCGGTGGTATCTCCGGTCAGGCCGGTGCCATCCGTCACGGCATCACTCGTGCCCTGATGGAATACGACGAGACTCTGCGTGGCGAACTGCGCAAGGCTGGTTACGTAACTCGCGATGCTCGTGAAGTTGAGCGTAAGAAAGTCGGTCTGCGCAAGGCGCGTAAGCGTCCGCAGTACTCTAAGCGTTAAGTCGAAAGGCGAATCGCTCAGCGCCCGGTTTCCGTATGGACTCCGGGCGTTTTTGTATCTGCGACAACCTGTCGCGCTCCTTCCTTTGGGCTGAAAGTCGCGTCGGGCGTGGCTTGCGCCTTTCCTTGAAACCTCTCGCGGGATGACTATCGCCTTGTCAAAAAAGGGGTTTTTCATTACCATCTGATTCATTTTGTGCAAGCTGTTTAATACTTGAAAAGGCCTTGGAAAAGGCCTGTTTAGCTGATGGGAGACGACTGGATGAGTAATGACGGCGTGAATAATGGCCGGCGTCGCTTCCTGGTAGCAGCCACGAGTGTCGTGGGTGCTGCCGGAGCCGTAGGGGCTGCAGTGCCCTTCGTGGGATCTTGGTTCCCAAGCGCCAGAGCCAAGGCAGCAGGGGCGCCGGTACGGGTGAATATCAGCAAGCTGGAGGCCGGGCAGCAACTTGTTGCCGAGTGGCGCGGTCAGCCGGTATTCGTATCCCGCCGTACCGAAGAGGCCCTGCGTCTGCTTGAGGAGATGGATAGCGTGGTCGCCGACCCGGATTCCAAGTCATCTGATCAGCCGGATTACGTGGATCCACGTACTCGGGCGATCAAGCCGGAAGTTCTGGTGGTGATCGGTATCTGTACTCACTTGGGTTGCTCGCCGCTGTTCCGTCCGGAAGTAGCTTCTGCCGATATGGGCGCAGACTGGAAGGGTGGTTACTTCTGCCCGTGTCACGGTTCCCACTACGATATGTCGGGTCGAGTCTGGCGTGCCCAGCCGGCGCCGCTGAACCTGCCGGTGCCCCCGCATCACTACGAAACTGATGATGTCATCGTCATTGGTCTGGATCCGGAGACTGCCTGATGAGCAAACTGATGAACTGGGTCAATGAGCGCATGGCCGTCACCAAGGTGATGGAAGACCATCTGACCAAATACTATGCGCCCAAGAACTTCAACTTCTTCTACTTTTTCGGCTCTCTGGCCATGCTGGTGCTGGTCAATCAGATCGTTACCGGTATCTGGCTGACCATGAGCTACGAGCCTTCTGCTGAAGGCGCTTTCGCTTCGATCGAATACATCATGCGTGATGTCGAGTACGGCTGGCTGCTGCGCTATCTGCACTCCACCGGCGCCTCGATGTTCTTTGTCGTGGTTTACCTGCACATGCTGCGTGGCCTGATGTACGGCTCCTACCAGAAGCCGCGCGAGCTGGTCTGGCTGTTCGGTATGCTGATCTATCTGATCCTGATGGCCGAGGCTTTCATGGGCTACCTGCTGCCCTGGGGTCAGATGTCCTACTGGGGTGCTCAGGTAATTATCTCGCTGTTCGGTGCCATTCCGTTCATTGGTCCGGATCTGGCCCAGTGGGTACGTGGTGACTACCTGATCTCCGGGATTACCCTGAACCGCTTCTTTGCCCTGCATGTGATCGCGCTGCCGATCGTGCTGCTGGGTCTGGTGGTGCTGCATATCATCGCGCTGCACGAAGTGGGTTCCAACAACCCGGATGGTATCGACATCAAGAAGCTGAAGGACGAGAACGGCAAGCCGCTGGACGGCATCGCCTTCCACCCTTACTACACCGTCAAGGATATTGTCGGCGTGGTGGTGTTCCTGTTCGTGTTCTGCACCATCGTGTTCTTCTTCCCGGAAATGGGTGGTTTCTTCCTCGAGCATCCGAACTTTGAAGTGGCCAACCCGCTGAAGACGCCTGACCATATCGCCCCGGTCTGGTACTTCACACCGTTCTACGCGATTCTGCGTGCGGTTCCGGCCATCGCTGGCTCGGCCTTCCCGGGTGTGCTGGCGATGGGTGCTGCGATTGCCGTGCTGTTCGTATTGCCCTGGCTGGACCGTAGTCCGGTGCGCTCGATCCGCTACAAAGGCTGGATGAGCAAGCTGTGGCTGGTGATCTTCTGCGTCTGCTTCGTGATCCTTGGCGTGCTGGGTGCCATCCCGGCGACTCCAGGTCGTACGCTGCTGTCGCAGGTCTGCACCGTTCTGTATTTCGCCTTCTTCATCCTGATGCCGTTCTACACCCGGATGGAGAAGACCAAACCGGTTCCGGAGAGGGTTACTGGCTAATGAAAAAGCAACTGATTGCTCTGTGTTTTGCGCTGTTGCCCTGCGTGGCTCTGGCGGCGCCCAGCAACTACCCGCTGGAAAAGGCTAATATCGATCTGCGTGACAAGGCTGCTCTGCAGGATGGTGCGCGCACTTTCGTCAACTACTGCATGGGCTGCCACTCCGCTCAGTTCCAGCGTTATGAGCGCGTAGCCAACGATCTGGGGATTCCGGATGAGCTGATGCTGGAGAACCTGGTGTTCACCGAGGGCACGCTTATCGGTGACCACATGAAGATCGGCATGCGTCCTCAGGACTCCAAGGTTTGGTTTGGTGGTGCGCCGCCGGATCTGACCATGGTTGCCCGGGTGCGTGGCAACGACTGGCTGTATACCTACCTGAAGACCTTCTACGAGGATCCTTCGCGTCCGTTCGGTGCCAACAACATGCTGTTCCCGAACGTGGGTATGCCCAATGTGCTGATGGAGCTGCAAGGTCGTCAGGTGATTGGCTGCAAGGCCATGCCGGTGATGGATGGCAATACCCCCAAGCGTGATCCGCTGACCGGTGAAACCATCAAGGACGAGCAGTGTGATGTGCTGACTGTGCTGCCGGACACTGGCACCCAGACCGAGGCCGAGTTCGATACCACTGTGCGTAACCTGGTTGCGTTCCTGGCTTATTCGGCTGACCCGATCAAGCTGGAGCGTCACCGCATCGGTGTGTACGTGCTGCTGTATCTGGCCTTCCTGTTCGTCTTTGCCTTCCTGCTCAAGCGCGAGTACTGGAAAGACGTTCACTGATCCTAGTTCTGCGGATCAAAACAGCGCGCCCTTTGGGGCGCGTTGTTGTTTCTGGGGTATACTACGCACTTTGTTCTCAGGCAGTTGTCGGTTGTGGCTGATGCCAGTCATTCGACCGTGCAACCTGTGTTACCGCAATCCGCGAGAGGATGAGGGTTGATTTATGGGCGTTACCACCGCCAGCAAGCGTTCCTCCATGGCTTTCTTTTCTGACCCCCGTGACCATTACTGTCATCGTGTGCGCATCGTCCTGGCTGAAAAGGGCGTGACAGTCGATGTGGTCAATGTCGAGCCAGGCAATCCGCCGCAGGAACTGGTGGAAACCAACCCCTACAGCAGCGTGCCGACCCTGCTTGATCGTGATCTGGTGCTCTATGAGCCGAATATCATGATGGAGTACCTGGATGAGCGCTTCCCGCATCCGCCGCTGCTGCCGGTCTATCCGGTGGCCCGGGCCAATAGCCGTTTGCTGATGTACCGGGTGCAGCGCGACTGGTGCTCGCTGGTTGATGTGATCGGCAACCCGAAAAGTTCCGAGGCCGCCGTTACCAAGGCGCGCAAGGAGCTGCGTGAGAGTCTGATCGGTGTGGCGCCGGTATTCGCTGAGATGCCGTTCTTCATGAGTGATGAGTTCAGTCTGGTCGACTGCTGTATTGCTCCCATCCTCTGGCGCTTGCCGCTATTCGGGATTGAGCTGCCCAAGCAGGCCAAGCCGCTGCTCGACTATATGGATCGTATCTTTGCCCGTGAAGGCTTTATCGCCAGCCTGTCAGCGGCGGAAAAGGATATGCAGTAAACGCTTTAACCGTTCGGAGTACCGCATGGCCGTAATGAGTCCAAGCCGCCCTTATCTGATCCGTGCGTTGTACGAGTGGATTTTGGATAACAACTGCACGCCGTACCTGCTGGTCAATGCCGGATTTCCCGGGACCCGGGTGCCGGAGGGCTTTGTCGAGGATGACCAGATCGTCCTGAATCTGTCCCCCAGTGCTATCCGTCAGCTCGAAATGGATAATGACGCGATCAGCTTTGATGGGCGTTTTGGTGGCGTGGCGCAGCAGGTCTGGATTCCTGCCCTGGCGGTGATGGCTATCTATGCTCGGGAGAATGGTCAGGGGATGGTGTTCGAGATCGATCCGGTCAGCCCGCCGCCAGCCGATGACCCGGCCCCGGACGGCGACAACAAGCCGAGTGGTCGGCCATCGTTGAAGGTGGTCAAGTAAAACTAAGGGAAGTGTGGTGGCTGGACCTGATCATCCAGCCACCAGTTTCAGGCCATTCAGTCGATATATTCGAACAACTTAACAATCCTCTGCACGCCGCCCACCTGCTGTACAGTCTGCACGGCCAGATCGGCTTCGCTGCGACGCAGCAATCCCTGCAGATAAACCACGCCAGCTTCCGTCGTAACCTTGATTCGGCGTCCGGGGATGCTGCTGTCGGCCAGCAGTCGGGTTTTGGCATTGGTGGTGATCACGGTGTCGTGATTGCGCGCCAGCAGCGGCAGGTTCTCACCCACGGTCAGCTCGTTATGCACCACCTTGACGCGTTGAACTTCACGCGCGGCGTTTTCTGCCAGCGTCTTTAGCTCGGCGCGCGGTACCTGGCCGGCCAGCAGGACTACGCCGTTGTAACTGGAGACGATGATGCGGGCTTCACGCTCGATATCGATGTGCGCTTTGGCGACATTGACTCTGGCCTTGGTTTCGATCAGTTGGTCATCGATCCGGCTACCGAAGGTGCGTGTACCGTAGTTGTCTTCGATCGGGGCATCGCGGGTTGCGGTCAGTACCGAACTGCAGCCGGCGCTGAGCAGCGCCGCCAATACGAGACTGGTAAGTCTGATCATTCCTCACTCCCGAACAATTGCCGATCAATCAGGTCGCACAGGCAGTGGATGGCCAGCAGATGAACTTCCTGGATACGTGCGGTAGAGCGAGCCGGTACCCGGATTTCGACATCCTCGGGGAGCAGCAGGGGAGCCATGGCGCCGCCGTCTCGGCCGGTCAGGGCGACCACCAGCATGTCGCGGTCGTGGGCTGCCTGAATAGCCTGAATCACGTTGCCGGAGTTGCCGCTGGTGGAGATCGCCAGCAGTACATCGCCCGGTTGACCGAGTGCGCGGATCTGCTTGGAAAAGATCTCGTCGTAGCTGTAGTCGTTGGCGATAGAAGTGATGGTCGAGCTGTCGGTAGTCAGGGCGATAGCCGGCAGGCTGGGGCGTTCGCGCTCGAAGCGATTGAGCAGCTCGGACGAGAAGTGCTGAGCGTCACCGGCTGAGCCGCCGTTGCCGCAGGTCAGTATCTTGCCTTCGCTGAGCAGGCTGTTGACCATCACCTGGCTGGCCTGTTCGATACTGGGCCCGAGCACTTCCATGGCGCGGGTCTTGGTTTCAATGCTGTCGGTAAAAAGCTGCCTGATACGGTGTTGCATATCCATGGATAGGACTCGCTAGCAAGTGAATGCTTCTCGGATCCAGCGATAAGCGTCTGGGTCCTCAGGGTTGCCATCAGCGGCAACGACATCGAAGCGACAGGGATGGTTTGCCAGGTGCGGGTGGGTCAGGAGGTAGTGCTGGGCGGCTATCTGGACACGTTTCTGTTTGCGCCAGTCCACCGTTTCCGCTGCGCTTCCCCACTGGCTCTTTCGCCGGTAACGCACTTCGACAAATACTACTGTATCCCTGTCACGCATGACCAGATCGAGTTCGCCTTGCTTGCAGCGGTAATTGCGTGCCAGCAGGCGCAATCCGGCCTTGAGCAGCAGGCGTTCGGCCTGGCGTTCAGCCAGATTGCCGAGCAACTGCTTGCTGGTCAATTGACTCATGGGGCGGGAATAAGTTCGGGAGCCGGTTGCAGTTGGCCATTGCTGATCAGGCCCCAGTGCAGCTCACGTTGAATCCGGCCGTTGTCCCCCAGGCTCAGGGTACCGGTTGCGCCCTCGATACGGGTGCCCGGGAACTGCTGCAGTTGCCGCAGCCGGCTGAAAATGCGCTGGGCGTCGATCCCCATGGCGTACAGCCGACCCATGGCACCGCCGGCTTGCGGCCAGCTTTGACTGACGGCCTGGTACAAGCTGTCCGAGCGCTCCAGCAGCCAGGGGATTTCGGCTATGTACAGGCCGTCCAGGTCGGCATTTTGCAGGTTGTCGCCAACCTGATAGGCATGAGAAGTGGCGTATACCGGCAAATCGCCGGCGTACTGGAAGGCCAGAGTCGGCTTGATTTGTCGGGCCTGTAATGGGTTAGCCGCCAGGAACAGCGCATCGATATCCTGGCGTGGGGTCGGCTGAACCACAATGCCTTGGCCAAGCAACTGCTGAATGCGGTTGCCGCGTTGCTCGCTCTGGCGAATCTGCAACAAGTCGCCAATCTGCTGAGCCATGCTGGCGGGTTGGTCAATCACTTCCCTGCCAACCAGGACCCCACCGAGGCTTTCCCAGGTTTCGCGGAAGGCCTGAAAGGCGCGCTGTCCCCAGTCGGTCTGGGCGGTCAGGGCAGCCATGCTGCGATGGCCGTCGGCCCAGGCCCGGTGAGCAGCGGAGCGGGCTTCATCCTCGGGGGCCAGGCCGAACTGGTACAGCGGCTGTTCCGAGACTCGCCGCTGCTCGCTGTAGTTCAAGGCCAGGGTCGGCAGGGGCAGTTCGCCGAGGTTGGCCAGACGGCCGACCTGATCGCGCTCTAGTGGGCCGATGACCCACTGCACACCATCCTGTTGGGCCTGAGCATAGAACTGCTGGAGGTTGCTGTAGGCAGTACTGTCATACAGGCTGACCTGAGGCTGCTCAAGTCCCTGGCTGTGAGCCTGATACTGGGCTGCTAGAAAGCCATCACGCAGGGCCTGTGCGGCGCTGGCCAGTGGTCCCTGGAATGGCAGCAGCAGAGCAATGTGCTGCGGGCGGCTGGCGTGCAGCTGGAATAGCTGCATCAGCGAGTCGGGCAGCGGATTGGCTGCCGGGTGATCGGCATTGGCTTCCTGCCACTGGCGCAAGGCGCGTACCTGCAGATCGAGGTTGCCGTGCTGGCGTTCGATCAGCGCCAGACTTAGCCAGCCCTCCAGGCCGCCAGCGCTCTGATCACGGGCCTGCTGGAGTTGTGGTGTGGACAACTGGCCAAGACTGTCCCAGATCGCCAATCGGTTGCTGGTCTGGCGTTCACTGGGCAGCAGTCCGTCGATGAAAATCCGCTCCTTGGCAGCGTCCAGATGCTGGCCGGCGGCATCGAAGATATCGGCCCGCAACTGCTGGATGTCCAGTTGATCTTCGACCGGCAGGATGTCGAGTTGGCCGATCGAGGGGTGGCGTATTGCTCGCAGAGCCTGCGGCACCTGATCCAGAGCCAGGGCGCTTTGGGCTTGTAGTTGACTGAAGACGATCTGTTGGTCGGTTGGCAGGTCGCTCTGTGGAATGTCGCGCAGAATGCTTTGGACTCGCTCGGGCTGACCGCCGATCCAGGCGGCCCGGGCCGCGTGCAGGCGCAGCAGGTTGGCTTCAGCGCCGGAACGGCGGTTGGCGTCCTGCAGAATCTGGTCGACACTGGCCTGCGGGGTACGTGGCAGGTCGGATAGCTCGCGCGGGGCTGTCGAGCAGCCGCTGATCAGCGCAGCGAGGGTCAAGGCAACGAACGGCAGGCGAAGCATGCGGGGCATCGGACAGTATCCTTACGCGATGGGCGCCCACGTGGCACCCTGGGGCGGACTCATCCGGCATTGTAACCAAGGGGGTAGGCAATCTCCACAGCGTCGGCGGAATAGGATCACGTCCTGTACAATATCGGGCAACTACGCTTGCAACAGGATTTGTCATGTCCAGCCCGGTCGGTACCCTTTATGTCGTTGCCACGCCGATAGGCAATTTGCAGGATCTGACGCCGCGGGCGCTTGATGTCCTGCGTTCGGTCAGTCTGATCGCCGCCGAAGACACCCGTCACAGTGCCCGGCTATTGCAGCATTTTGGCATCAACACCCCGACCACTGCCTGTCACGATCACAACGAGCGTGACAAGAGTGTGCGGCTGGTTGAGCGGTTGCTGGCCGGTGATGACCTGGCCCTGATTTCCGATGCCGGTACTCCGCTGATTTCCGATCCGGGTTTCCATCTGGTGCGCCAGGCCCGCGAGGCCGGGGTACGGGTCTGCCCAGTGCCAGGCGCCTGTGCGCTGATTGCGGCACTGAGTGCGGCAGGATTGCCATCCGACCGTTTTGCCTTCGAGGGCTTTTTGCCGGCCAAGACCCAGGGCCGGCGTCAGCGCTTGCAGGCGCTGGCCGGTGAGTCGCGGACCTGGATGGTCTACGAGGCCCCGCACCGCCTGCTTGAGTGTCTGCAGGACATGCTTGAGGTGCTGGGCGGCGAGCGTCAGGTGGTTTTGGCCCGGGAGTTGACCAAAACCTTCGAGACCATCAAGGGGGCGCCTCTTGCTGAACTGGTCGACTGGGTGGCTGGTGATAGCGATCAGCAGCGTGGCGAGTGCGTGCTGGTAGTGGAGGGTGCGCCGATGCGTGATGATGCCGAAGCGCTCGACCCGGCGGTGGAGCGCACTCTGGAGGTTCTGCTGGAAGAATTGCCTGTCAAACAGGCCGCCGCCCTGGCGGCCAAGCTGACTGGAGTGAAGAAGAACCGTTTGTATCAACTGGCGCTGAGCAAGAGCGGGAACTAAACATGCAGGCTCTCAGGTCCTTGCTGGTGGTCCGGCTGCTTAGCGGCTCGCCAGCCAGGCTTTCCAGCCACCAAACTCGGTAATGTCGGTGGCGCCTTCTAGGCCGTAGGGGTCGCAGATAAAGCCGGTTTCCCAGCGCCCATCAGCCAATTGCACTTTGCCCAGCCCCAGCGGCGCCGGAATACCGGTAAGGAAAGAGCCCAGTTCGCGGCTCGGCAATTCCCAGACTTCGACCTGAATCGCCTGACCTCCTTCGGCCACCCGCAGCATGCCCGGACGCATCGGTGGGCCGCCGGCCAGGGCATAGAGCTTGTAATCGGCTGAGCTTGCAGTAGCCTCCAGCAACCGGCCGCCGCGTTGACGCAATTGCCAGTTCAGCGGCAGGCCATCCAGGTGCGCGCCGCAGACTACTACCCGGGCCATGTCGTTGCGGGCTGGTGTGGCCGGCAGGCTGCTGCTCAGCGGTTGCTCGCCGACCAGCGGCAATCCGCTGTATTGCTGTAGTGCGGCGCCCAGGCTGAGCAGGTACTGATCGGTGAAGGCGCGACCGAACAGGGTGACGCCCCACGGCAGGCCGTTGGCCATGAAGCCGCTCGGCACGGCAACGGCAGCGTAATCGAGCAGGTTCATGAAGTTGGTGTAATAGCCCAGGTCGCTGTTGCGCGCGACCGGCTCGGCCTCCAGTTCGGCCAGGGTCACCGGGCGTGGGATGGTCGGGGTCAGGACACAATCCATATCAGCCAGCAACTGATCGCAGAGGGTCTTGTAGCCCTGCAGCCGGTACTGGTATTCGAAGGCATCCTGGGCGCTGAACTGTGGCGCCTTGTCCAGCACCGCACGAATCACTGGCAGTACCGCTTCGGGATCGCGCTCGATCAGCTCGCCGGCGACGCTGTAGCGTTCGGCGACCCAGGGCCCCTCGTAAAGTAGTTTGGCGGCCTGCATAAAGGGATCAAGATCGATTTCCACCGGCGTACCGCCGATGGCCTTGAGCTGCTCGATAGCGGCAGCGAATAACCCGGGGCTTTCCGGGCACCCAAGAAATTCAGGTGTTTTTGGTACCCCGAAGCGGAATGGGCGTGGGCTGCCGAAGGCGTCAGCGGCATTCCACAGCGGGTTGGCCCGGCTGTAATCGTCGCTGGGGTCGCGCTTGGCGGTCAGGGCCAGCAGTTTCGAGCACTCGGCTGCACTGGCGGCGAAATAGGTGATGCAGTCCAGCGTTCGACAGGCCGGTACCAGACCGCTGGCCGACAACAGGCCCCGGGTTTGCTTGAGTCCGACCAGATTGTTCAGCGCCGCCGGCACCCGGCCGGAACCGGCGGTATCGGTGCCCAGGGCAAAACTGCACAGACCCAGGGCCACGCTCAGGGCTGAACCTGAACTAGAACCACCCGATGGGTATTGCGGATGGGTGGCATTGTGGCAGGCGCCGTAGGGCGAGCGAGTGCCGTTCAACCCGGTAGCGAACTGGTCGAGATTGGTCTTGCCCAACGGCACGGCACCCAGCTCGATCAGTTGCTGTACCAGGGTTGCCGAGCAATTCGGAGTATAGGAAAAAGCCGGACAGGCAGCAGTGGTTGGAATGCCGGCCAGGTCAATGTTGTCCTTTATGGCGAACGGCACGCCGAACAGCGGCAATTGCTCCGGGCTCTTGCCATCCAGCGCAGCCAGATAGGGCTCCAGTTCGGTCTCGCTGAGCAGGTGGATGAACAGCGGATTATCGCTGTTGAGCGTGGCGGCGCGTTGGCGCAGTTCAACAAGCAGTTGGCGAGGGGTGAATGCGCCTTCCTTGTAGGCGGCCTGCAGTGCGTCGAGACGCAGATCGTGGTCAAAGCGTGTCATGCGGCGTGTTCCTCCAGAACGATCACCCGCTGTCCGGCACGTACCGGAGAGCCTGGTTGGACATGGACTGATGCGACCACCCCGGCACAGGGGGCGGTCAGGGGGATTTCCATTTTCATGGATTCGAGTACCACCAGCACGTCGCCGGCCTGGACTTGGGCACCTGGGGTGACCTGAACCTGCCAGAGATTGCCGGCGATGTGACTGTCGATGCTGTACTGACCGGCTTCGAGCGGCTGCTCCTCAGTGGGTTCACCTGCGAGTTCTTCGCTCTGATAGTCGGCCTGGCCGTTGGCGATCCAGCGCTGGCGCTCGGCATCGAAGGCGGCCTGCTGGCGACTGCGGGCGGCAGCGATACTGTCGGCCTCGGTCGCGAGAAACTGCTGGTAGTCGGCCAGTGCCAGCTCGCTGTGTTCGATATGCAGCGGATAGCGCCCGAGTGGAAAGTCGCGGCGAATCTGTTGCAGTTCGTCAGCCGATACCGGATAGAAGCGGATCTGATCAAAGAACCGCAGCAGCCAGGGCTTGCCATCGTAGGCGGCAACCTCGCGGTAGCGGTTCCACATCTGCAGGGTACGCCCGACGAACTGGTAGCCACCGGGGCCTTCCATGCCGTAGATGCACATGTAGGCGCCACCGATACCCACCGAGTTTTCCGCCGTCCAGGTGCGTGCCGGGTTGTACTTGGTGGTCACCAGGCGGTGGCGGGGGTCCAGTGGGGTGGCCACCGGGGCGCCGAGATAAACGTCGCCCAGACCCATGACCAGGTAGCTGGCGTCAAACACGGTGCGCTGAACGGCCGTCAGATCCGGCAGATCGTTGATCCGGCGGATGAACTCCAGGTTGCTCGGGCACCAGGGGGCATCCTTGCGCACGGTGGTCATGTACTTTTCGATCGCCAACTGGCAGGCCGGGTCATCCCAGGACAGGGGCAGGTGCACTACCCGTGAAGGAACGCGCAGGTCTTCGGCACTGCAGACGGCTTGCCAGAGACGCTCGACGGTGGCGAGCAAGTGATCAAGGGCGAGGGTTTCCGGCTGGTAGTGTACTTGCAGAGAACGGATACCCGGGGTCAGATCGATCACACCGGCCAGTTGCTCGGCCTCCATCGCCTGCATCAAGGCATGGCCGCGGAAGCGCAGTACCAGATCCAGTTCCGGCGGGCCGATCTCCAGCAACAGATGGGTATCGCCGGACAGCCGTGCGACCAGCCGGGTATCGGCTTTGCCCATGTCCAGTATGATCGGTGATGCCAGCGCAACGCCTTCGCTTTGGCTCGGGCAGCAGGGCTGTAGGGTGTTGATTTCGTCCTGCTGTAAGCGGGCCAGTTCCCGTGCGGTAGCGAGGTTGACCGGGGTGAAGCGGATCTTGTCGCCGGCCTTGAGCTGGCCGAGTTGCCACAGGTCCGCCTCGATAATGGTTACCGGGCACACAAAGCCACCCAGACTGGGACCGTCCGGGCCAAGAATCACCGGCATGTCGCCGGTAAAGTCAACGGCGCCGACGGCGTAGGGGTTGTCATGGATGTTTGATGGATGCAGGCCCGCCTCGCCGCCATCCTCGCGCGCCCATTCCGGTTTTGGCCCGATCAGGCGCACCCCGGTGCGGCTGGAGTTGAAATGCACCTCCCACTCGGTGGTAAAGAAGCGTTCGATGTAATCGGCGGTGAAATACTCGGGTGCGCCATGCGGACCATAGATCACTCGCAGTTCGCGGACCTCGGCCAGCGACGTGTGTAGGGCGGCTGGCAGGCTGGCTGGTGTGGCTGGTGCCAGCGGCAGCAGCCGCAGCACATCGCCTGCGCGCAGCGCCCGGCCGGCATGACCACCAAACTGACCGAGGGTGAAGGTGCTCTTGCTGCCGAGGTAATCCGGTACCTGAAGCCCTCCCTGAACCGCCAGATAGCTGCGCGCACCGGCACCTTCGATGGTTCCCAGGCTGAGGGTGCTGCCAGCGGGTATATCGAGCACCTGATTCATGGGTTGGGTCGCCCCGTCCAGCTTCACCGGCAGGCTGGCGCCACTGACGACCACCTGGGTGGCGCTGTTGAAGCTCAGGGTCGGGCCGCTCATGGTGATTTCCAGGCCGGCGGCGTCGGTGGCGTTGCCCAACAGGCGGTTGGCCAGCGCCAGCGCCCGACTGTCCATGGGCCCGGAGGGCGGTACGCCGACTGCCCAGTAGCCGAGTCGGCCGGGCAAGTCCTGTACGGTGGTTTGGGTGCCAGGAATCAGCACTTCACAGGTTGTGGCCTGATAGGTCAGGTTTTCCAGGCAGCGGGTCCAGGGCTCTCCACTGGCAAAGGGGGCGTCATTGAGAATCTGGCGCAAATAGCCCAAGTTGGTTTCCACCCCGTAGAGCCGGGTCTCGGCCAGCAGTTGATCCAGAGCGGCACTGGCCGTTGCACGGTCGGGCTGCCAGCAGATCAGTTTGGCGATCATCGGATCGAAGTAGGGGGCAATTTCACAGCCGGCTTCCACCCAGGTATCGATGCGCACCGCTTGCCCGTCAGCCGGCGGAAACTCGACCTGGGTCAGCAGACCCGGGCTGGGTTGGAAGTCGCGCCCCGGGTCTTCAGCATACAGCCGCGCCTGGATGGCATGGCCACGTGGTTGCAGGGTCTTGCCCAGCTCGGCCAGCGGCGGCAGATCGCCTGCTGCCAGGCGGACCATCCATTCAACGATATCGACCCCCCAGACCTGCTCGGTGACGCCGTGCTCGACCTGCAGGCGGGTATTGACTTCAAGGAAGTAGAACTGCTCGGCGGCGCTGTCATAGACAAACTCGACGGTGCCGGCACTGCGGTATTTGATCGCACTGGCCAGCTGGATCGCGGCCTGACAGAGTGCATCGGCCATGCCGGCGGGCAGGTTGGGTGCCGGGGTTTCCTCGAGTACCTTCTGGTTGCGCCGCTGCACCGAGCAATCGCGCACGCCCAGCGCCAGGACCTCGCCCTGGCCATCGCCAAACACCTGGACTTCCAGGTGTCGTGCGCGCTGGATGTACTTCTCGATAAACACCCCGGCATCACTGAAGTTGTTCTGTCCGAGGCGTTTCACCGCATCGAAGGCGTCGCCCAGTTCGGCGGCATTGTGACAGACGCGCATGCCGATGCCGCCACCGCCGGCGGTA
This sequence comes from Pseudomonas jilinensis, assembly GCF_003586265.1. Taxonomy (NCBI): domain Bacteria; kingdom Pseudomonadati; phylum Pseudomonadota; class Gammaproteobacteria; order Pseudomonadales; family Pseudomonadaceae; genus Pseudomonas; species Pseudomonas jilinensis. Next base: position 73,619 of record NZ_QJSA01000001.1, read on the forward strand.
CTTTTCAGCATCACCGGGTAACCCACCTGATCGGCCGCGCACAAGGCATCGGCCAGGCTGTCCAGCAGCTCGGTGCCATCAAGCATGGGCACGCCATGGGCCTTGGCCAGGGCGCGGGCGGTGTGCTTGAGGCCAAACACTCGCAGTTGTTCCGGCGTTGGCCCGACAAAGGCTATGCCGGCGGCTTCACAGGCTTCGGCAAAGGCGGCGTTTTCCGACAAAAAGCCGTAGCCCGGATGGATCGCCTGGGCACCGCTGGCGCGGGCGGCGGCGAGGATCTTGTCGACATCCAGGTAGGTGGCACTGGCCGCGCCCTCACCCAGGGCAATAGCCTGATCGGCCTGTTGTACATGCAGGCTGCCGGCATCGGCCTCGGCATACACGGCCACACCCTGCACCTCCAGCATTTTCAAGGTGCGCAGGATGCGGCAGGCAATGGCGCCACGGTTGGCAATCAGCAGGGTGTTGAACATGGTCTTTCCTCGACCGGGTCGTCCCGGAAAGCACGTCTGGTCCAGACGGGTCGTCCCGGCTGGGTGATCTTGTCATGGGCTATGGTTTGCCTGACCGTGTCATTGCGAGGAGCGCAGCAACGTGGCAATCCATGCAGGTTGGGGAAGTCGCTAGGCATAAGCCAGTTCAATCCCATACCAGGTACTGCGCCGGGGTCGGGTTGTAGCCGTTGCACGGGTTGTTCAACTGCGGGCAGTTGGAGATCAGGACGATGATGTCCATGTGGGCGACCAGTTCGACATACTTGCCGGCGGCTGAGATGCCGTCTTCAAAGGTCAGGCCGCCCTCCGGGGTGACCGGAACGTTCATGAAGAAGTTGATGTTGTGGCTGATGTCAGCCTTGCGCAGCCGGCCATCATGCAGCGCGGCGCGCAGGAAATTGTCGCGGCAGCTATGCATGTAGCGAGTGCTCAGGGCATAGCGCACGGTATTGCTTTCCTGCGCGCAGGCGCCGCCCAGGGTGTCATGCCGGCCGCAGGTGTCGGCGGTGATGGTCAGCATGGGGTGGCCCAGGTTGCTGTACAGCACACTGCCGGTGGTCAGGTAAACGCTGTTCTGCTTGCGCAGGGTGCGTTGCACGTCGTAACGCTCACGCGGGTTGCGGGCGCTGAAAAACAGCGTGTCCACCGCCTGATTGCCTTCCAGGTCCAGCAGACGCAGGGTCTGGCCGGCCTTGAGATCATGCAGGAAGGGTTCACCTGCGCCGATGGTAGCGCGGTACACGGCCTGTTCGGGCTGCTTGTCACTGTGGGTCAATGGCATGTTCGGCCCTCCTTACAGAAAGATGCGGTCGGTGTTGTGCAGTCCGCGCACGTTTTCTTCGCGGGTGCGGCGACACAGCACGGTGATGCCGTCATCGGCCGCCTGGTGCCAGCTCAACTGCACGGGTTTCGGAGCGTATACGGGGTTCGGGTCCATGGGGTGCTGCAGGGCGGTGAGCACCACCAGGGTATCCATCGGCGCATACAGTTCGATGTAATCGCCGCTCTGGCTGTTGCCGGCTTCAAAGGCAAAACGGCCTTCGGCATCCACGCTGACCTTGCTGAACAGGTTGAGGGTCATCAGCAGGTCCTGCAGTTGCATATCCCACTTGCCCAGTTCCACCAGCAGGTTGTCGAAGCCGTTGCGGAAAAAGCCGTTGCGCAGCTGTTGGTAGCTGCCGGCACCGTACTTTTCCGTGACTTCCTCGGCATTCAGCACGCCACCAAAGCTGTCGTGCCAGCCGCAGGTATCGCTGACGATGGCCGCCAGTACCTTGCCCATGTCCGAATACAGGCAGTGGCCAGCGGTAAGTTTGGCGGTGTGCTGGCATTTCAGGCTGTCCGGCAGGTTGAGGCGCTCGCTTTTCTCCTGGGCGTTGAACAGCAACAGACTGACATTGGCGTCGCCCTCAAGGTCGGTGATACGCAGCAACTGGCCACGCTTGAGTACGAATGAGGTATGGCCGCCGCCGGGGACGGTTTCCTGGTACAGGGTTGGGCGAAGGGGGGCAGGCAGAGTCATGCTCAGGCTCCTTGCAATTGTGGGGCAGTAAGGTCGCGGGTCAGGCGTTCGGGCAGTGCCGCGACGGCGGCCCGGGCCACCTTGCGGTCGGTGTTGAGCGGAATGTCGTAGGTGATCCGGGCGCCGTAGGCACCGGGCGCCTGTGGATCGATCCGGGTCTTGTCGAACACCAGCAGGCGGGTGCCAAGACTGAAGCCTTCGGCCAGATCGTGGGTGACCATGAATACGGTCAGCCCGGTCTGCTGCCAGAGTTCCAGCAGCAGCGCGTGCATGTCCTTGCGGATGCCTGGGTCGAGGGCGCCGAACGGCTCATCCAGCAGCAGGATGCGTGGCGCCTTGACCAGTGCCTGGGCAATCGCCAGACGCTGTTGCATGCCACCGGACAGGGCGTGCGGGTATTTGTTCAGTGCCTGGCCCAGACCAACTTTTTCCAGCATGGCCACCGCCTGCTCGCGGGCTTCGCGGCGGGCTTGGCCGAACAGCCGGCCGAGCAGTCGTGAGCCTTGCAGCTCGAGCCCGAGCATGACGTTGCCGAGTACCGTCAGGTGCGGAAATACCGAATAGCGCTGGAATACCACACCGCGCTCTGGCCCTGGCTCGCTGGCCAGGGGTTGGCCGTCGATCAGCAACTGGCCGCGGCTGGGTGTCTCCTGCCCCAGCAACAGGCGCAAGAAGGTCGATTTGCCGCAACCGGAGGCGCCGACCATGGTGATGAATTCGCCGTTGGCCACCTCCATGTTGAGGTTCTCCAGGACCACCTGGTCAGCGTACTGCTGCCAGACGCCCTTGATCGAAATGGCGCTCATATCAGTGGCCTCCTTTGGGTTCGAACCAGGGGAACAGCAGGCAGCAGGCACCTTTGAGCAGGCGGTCCATGCAGAAAGCCAGCAGGGTTATCCAGGCTACGTAGGGCAGGATCACGTCCATCGCCAGGTAGCGGCGGACCAGGAATATGCGGTATCCCAGGCCCTCGGTCGAAGCGATCGCCTCGGCGGCGATCAGAAACAGCCAGGCTGGGCCCAGTGCCAGACACAGGCCCTGCAGCAAACGCGGCAGCAGTTGCGGCAAAACTACCCGGATCAGCACCTGCCAGCTGTTGGCGCCCAGGGTTTGGGCCTTGATCAGCAGTTCGGCGGGAATCTCCGCGACTCGCTGCTGCAGATCGCGAATCAATACCGGGGTAATACCGATGACGATCAGCATTACCTTCGATAGCTCACCCAGGCCCATGACAATGAACAGGATCGGCAGTATCGCCAGCGGTGGGATCATCGATATCACCGTAACCAGTGGTGACAGCGGCGTGCGTAGCAGCGGAATCAGCATCGCCAGGCCCAGCACCAGGCTGATCGCTGCGCTGATGGCAAGGCCGCTACCCAGGCGTTTGAGGCTGGCGGCGCTGTCGTCCCACCACAGGTAGGCGCCACTGCGCCGGTCTTCCGTGAAGGCCATGCGTTCGACCGCCTCGCTCATCTGGCTGAAACTGGGCAGTAGCTTGTCATTTGGGTTTTCGGCCAGACGTGCCTGTGAGCCGAACAGATACAGCAACAACAGGATGGCAAACGGGAGCAGGATCAGCCCAAGGCGCAGGGGGCGACCGGGGTGCCGGTTCATCAAGCGGGGCATGGCAAGTCTCCATTGGTTACACGGGCCGAGATCTCAGCAGTCTGAGCGTCTCCCGGGCTTTTATCCCGCCGTGTAACCTCCGGAGGAGGTCGACAACTCTCGGACCAGTCACCTTCTGCGAAGGTCGGAACCCTAGTCGTCCATTTGCGTTGAGTTGTAGTAGGTCATGATGCGACCGGCAACACGCAAGGGGTCAGTCAGACCCGGATCTCGGATGCTGCTGAGGCTAATGCAGGGGGCGTGCCAGAATGGGTCGACCAGCTTGTATACAAGATGTGCGCTGCGGTTGATGAGGCGATTGCGGGTTTGTGCGGGGCAATATGTGCTCGTTTATGGTGCGCGCCGTGTGCCGGCTGGCGTATTTTGGGGCGGATGGCGCTTGAATATCACGTCAAGCTTGCCGCTATGGGGCAAACAAGGCTAACCTTGCAGCCAAGAGTTGGCCGGACAGTCGCTGTGCCGCAAGGCATGGAGGAAAGTCCGGGCTCCATAGGGCAGAGTGCCAGGTAACGCCTGGGAGGCGCGAGCCTACGGAAAGTGCAGCAGAGAGCAGACCGCCGATGGCCCTGCAAGGGGATCAGGTAAGGGTGAAAGGGTGCGGTAAGAGCGCACCGCGCGACTGGTAACAGTTCGTGGCACGGTAAACCCCACTCGGAGCAAGACCAAATAGGAACCCGATGGTGTGGCCCGCACTGGGTTCGGGTAGGTTGCTACAGGCAGTCAGTGATGGCTGTCGCAGAGGAATGGCTGTCCTCGACAGAACCCGGCTTATAGGCCAACTCTTTATTTTCCTTCCTTTTGTCGGAATCCCAATTTTCAGAGCAAAAAAATATAACTCCTCATACTTTACTTTAAGTTGTGAAGAGAACGCTTTGTTGCGTTTGTTATTTGTAATTCGCTTTTCAGCTGATTTCTGGAAAAACACCCCTCTTTTTGCGCTAACTCCCCGTCCTGCAAGGCTTTTTTCGTGAGTTACTCACTTGACGCTGTGTGCGTGGCATTTCTATAGTGTGCCAAAGTGGTATGAAGTGGGTAAAAGTGGGAAATATTGGCACGGACAGTCACCTAATCAGGGGAAGCCAGCAGCGTGTTTCGAGGAGCGAATGCCATCAATCTGGACGCCAAGGGGCGGCTTGCGATGCCGGCGCGTTATCGCGACCGTCTCGTGGAGCTGTGCGCCGGCCAGTTGGTGGCAACCATTGCGCTGGAAGAACGCTGCCTGTGGATCTATCCGTTGCCGGAGTGGGAAGCAGTTGAAATGCAACTGAAGAAAGCTCCGAATCTCAATCCTGCGGTCAAGCGGCTCAATCGTCTGCTGATCGGTAATGCCAATGAAATCGAGCTCGACAGCAATGGCCGCTTCGTTGTGCCGCCGTTGCTGCGTGATCACGCCGGCCTGGACAAGAAAGTCATGCTGGTCGGCCAATTGAATAAATTCGAGCTCTGGAGTGAAGAGGCCTGGGAGGCCACCACCAGCGCCTATCTGGAAGAAGTGCAGGAAGTTGGCGAGTTGCCGGCTGAACTGCACTCCTTGAGTCTATGACCCGGCAAACCGATTACTCACACATCAGCGTATTGCTCGATGAAGCGCTTGAGGGCCTGGCGGTGCGTCCCGACGGACTCTATGTGGATGGCACCTTTGGGCGCGGGGGGCACAGCCGAGCTATTCTGGCCCGACTCTCACGAGAGGGCAGGCTGATCGGCTTTGACAAGGACCCGGAGGCGATCCGGGCCGGAACAGAGCTGGCGGCCGAAGACGGCCGCTTTGTCGTTGTAAAAAGGTCATTTGCCGAGCTGGCCGAAGAGCTGCGCGCGCGCGCTCTGGATGGCCAGGTTAACGGTATTCTGCTGGATCTGGGGGTGTCCTCGCCGCAACTGGACGACCCCGCCCGTGGCTTCAGTTTTCTCAATGATGGCCCGCTGGACATGCGTATGGACCCGGATAGTGGCCAAAGCGCAGCCGACTGGGTCAATAGCGCCAGCGAATCCGACATTGCCACCGTGCTCAAGGAATACGGTGAAGAACGCTTCTCCCGGCGCATGGCTCGCGCGATTGTTGAGCGCCGGGCCCAGACCCCGTTCACCCGCACGGCTGATCTGGCCGAGGTGATCAAGCAGGCCAATCCAGCCTGGGAAAAGCACAAGCATCCGGCCACTCGGGCTTTCCAGGGTATTCGCATCTTCATCAACCGTGAGCTGGCCGACCTTGAGCAGGGCCTCAAAGCTGCGGTCGAGATGCTTGCGCCTGGTGGTCGGCTGGCGGTGATCAGCTTCCACTCGCTGGAAGATCGGCTGGTCAAACAGTTCATGCGCCGCGAGGCCAAGGGTGAGCCGTTGCCGCGGGATCTGCCGGTGCGCGATGTCGATATTCCCACCCGGCTGAAACTGCAAGGCAAAGCTATTAAGCCCAGTGCCGCTGAAGTAGCCGCCAATCCCCGTGCGCGCAGTGCGGTACTGCGTATTGCGGAGCGGCGTTGATGGACGCTAAAGCGACTATGGGCAAATTGCCAGGCAGCGGTCTGCCGCGTACCAGTGGCGGTTTGCTACTGTGCTGGGCGCTGGTGCTGGCCAGTGCTCTGGCGGTGGCCTACAGCACGCATTGGAGTCGGGTGCTGCTCAATGAACTGGCCGGTGAAATGGCTGGCCGGGAAAAAGCCCAGGCCGAATGGGGGCGCCTGCTGCTGGAGCAGAGCACCTGGACTGCGCATGGCCGGGTGGAAACCCTGGCGACCCGACAACTGGGCATGCGCGTACCTGAACCTGGCGAAGTGATTCTGGTGAAGCCATGATGCACATTCAACCCAATGGCAGTCGCTACCCCTGGCGCTTCAGACTGGTGATCGGTCTGTTGGGTCTGTGCTGCGCGGCCATTGCCTGGCAGATCGTGCATTTGCATGTGCTTGATGATGGCTTTCTGCGTAATCAGGGCGACAAGCGCAGCGTGCGTCATACCGTTATTCCTGCTCACCGCGGGATGATTACCGATCGGCATGGCGAACCGCTGGCGGTCAGTACCCCGGTGCTGACCCTGTGGGCCAACCCCCGCCAACTGGTCGGTCATGAAGCTCGCTGGCCAGAGCTGGCCAAGGCACTGGGCACCGATACCAAGACCTTCGCCGAGCGCTTGCAGGCCAATGCTGAGCGCGAGTTCATCTATTTGCGGCGGCACATGACCCCGGAAGATGGTGAAGCTGTGCTGGCGCTCAAGGTGCCGGGTGTTTACAGCACCGAAGAGTACCGGCGCTTTTATCCGGCTGGTGATGTGGCGGCACATATTCTTGGCTTCACCAATGTTGATGACATTGGTCAGGAGGGGCTGGAGCTGTCCTACAACGACTGGCTGCAGGGCGTGCCGGGCCGGCGTCAGGTGTTGCAGGATCGACGTGGGCGGCTGATCAAGGATGTCCAGGTTGTGCGCAACGCGCGCCCGGGCAACGACCTGAAACTGTCGATTGATCTGCGGCTGCAATATATCGCTCACCGGGAGCTGCGCGAGGCGCTCAACCAGTTCAATGCCAAAGCCGGCTCGGTAGTGCTGATTGACGTGCGCACCGGGGAAATTCTGGCGATGGTCAATCAGCCTAGCTACAACCCCAACAACCGCAGCAACTTGCGCCCGGAAATGATGCGCAACCGGGCGTTGATCGATGTGTTCGAACCAGGTTCGCCGATCAAGAGTTTTACCGTTGCCGCTGGTCTAATGTCGGGTAACTACCAACCCAATACAGTGATGGACACCCGGCCGGGCACCATGCGGGTGGCCACCATGACGGTGCGTGATGTGCGCAACTACGGTGTGCTGGACCTGACTGGCGTGATGATGAAATCGAGCAATATCGGGGTGGTCAAGATTGCCCTGGATATTGGCGCCGAACCTATTTACGAACTGCTTCAACAACTGGGGCTGGGTGAGTCGACCGGACTTGGTTTTCCGGGTGAAAGCGTCGGTCGGATGCCCAGTCATCGACGCTGGCCGCAGGTGGAGACCGCCACCCTGTCTTACGGCTACGGGCTGGCGGTGACTGCGACCCAATTGGCTCAGACCTATGCAGTGCTGGGTAACCACGGACGCAAGGTACCGCTATCGCTGCTCAAAGTCGACCAGCCACCGCAGGGCGAACAGGTGATTCCGCAGGCAGTCAGTGACCAGGTGCTGGTGATGTTGCGCGCAGCAGTTGATGGCGATGGCGGTACTGGTTCCCGGGCCCGGGTGCCTGGTTATCAGGTGGGTGGCAAGACCGGTACCGTACACAAGACATTGCCTGGTGGTGGCTACGCCCGTGACCGTTATCGCTCGGTGTTTGCCGGTGTGGCGCCGATCAGCAATCCGCGTTATGCCGCTGTGGTAGTGATCGATGAGCCGGGCAGTGGGCAGTATTACGGTGGTTTGGTCGCCGCTCCAGTATTTGGTCAGGTCATGGCGGACGCTCTGCGTCTGACCAATGTGCCGCCGGACGATCTGCCGGCGCTGCAACAGGTTGAACTGCCCCCGATTGACGGAGGCTCACGCGGATGAAAACACTGCGCCAACTGCTGCCGAACTGGAACGGAGCCGATGCCGAGATTCACAGCCTGACACTGGACAGCCGGGCAGTGGTGCCCGGCTGCCTGTTCCTGGCCGTGCCGGGGCAGCGCCATGATGGCCGCGACTACATCGCTCGGGCGCTCGAAGCTGGCGCAGCCGCCATCGTTTACGAGGCACAAGGGGCCCAAGTGTCAAGCGCTGCGGTACCGCTGGTGCCGGTCGAAGGCCTGGCTGCTCAACTGTCGGCGATTGCCGGACGCTTCTACGATCAACCGTCAGCACAGCTGGGGCTGATCGGCGTGACCGGGACCAATGGCAAGACCAGCGTCAGCCAGATGCTGGCTCAGGTTTTGACCAGTCTGGGGCAGCCTTGCGGGATCATCGGTACCCTGGGCAGTGGCATGCCGGGTGAGTTGAACGATCACGGGATGACCACTCCGGATGCGCTGCGAGTGCAGCAGCAATTGGCGGGCTTGCGTGATCAGGGCGCCCGTTGGGTCAGTATGGAAGTGTCATCCCATGCCCTGGATCAGGGCCGGGTAGAGGCGCTGGACTTCGATGTCGCGGTGTTCACCAATCTTAGCCGTGATCACCTGGACTACCACGGCGATATGGATAGCTATGGCGCGGCCAAGGCCCGCTTGTTCCAGCGTCCGTTGGGCCATGCGGTGATCAATCTGGACGATCCGTTCGCACGCCAGTTGCTACCGCTGTGCAGTTGCCCGGTCATCACTTACAGCCTGCACGATCCGGTAGCCAGTCTGTACTGCACCGATATTCGTTATGACAGTCAGGGTATCCAGGCCTGTTTGCACGCAGAGGGTCAACGCTTGAGCCTGACCAGCCCGCTGCTGGGGGATTTCAACCTGAGCAATTTGCTGGCTGTCATCGCAGCGTTGATGGCCGCTGGTATCGAACTGCCCCAGGCCCTGACTGCGGTTGCCGCAGTGCAGGCTCCGGCCGGGAGGATGCAGCGTCTGGGGGGCGAGGCGTTGCCGCTGGTGGTGATCGATTATGCGCATACACCCGACGCCCTGGAAAAGGCTCTGGCGGCCCTGCGCGCGCATACCCGCGGGCGGCTGACCTGTGTGTTTGGCTGCGGTGGCGATCGCGACAATGGCAAACGCCCGCTGATGGCACGGGCTGCTGAATTGGGTGCCGATGCGCTGGTGATCACCGACGACAATCCTCGCACTGAGCCCTCGGCGGTGATCATCGAGCAGATCCTGAGCGGGATTGAACATACCGGTAACGTGGCAGTCATAGCCAACCGGGCTGAGGCGATCAGCCAAACCATTCAACAGGCCCGGGCTGGCGATGTGATTTTGCTGGCTGGTAAAGGCCATGAAACCTATCAGGAGATTGACGGCGTGCGTCATCCTTTCAGTGATATCGAACAGGCCGAAGCCGCCTTACAGGCATGGGAGGCGCGTCATGCTTGAAGCGCTGCGTTTGTCGGAACTGGTCAAGCCGCTGGCGGCCAGTCTCAAGGGCGAGGATGTCAGCTTTGACAGCGTCAGCATTGACTCGCGCCAGGTTCAGGCTGGCAGCCTGTTTGTCGCATTACCCGGCAGCCGGGTCGATGGCCACGATTTCATCGCTCAGGCCCGTCTGCACGGTGCCGTAGCGGCGCTGGTCGAGCATCTGGTTGATGACCCGTTGCCGCAACTGCTGGTGCATGACTGCCAACTGGCCTTGGGACAGCTGGCTGCCCTGTCGCGCCAGGCGTTCAAGGGGCGGATGGTGGCGATCACCGGCTCCAGTGGCAAGACCACGGTCAAGGAAATGCTGGCCTCGATTCTGCGCGAGCAGGGTAGTGTTCTGGCCACTCAGGGCAATCTCAACAACGAGCTCGGCGTGCCGCTGACCCTGTTGGCGTTGCAGCCGGAACACCAGTTTGCGGTGATCGAGATGGGCGCCGCCAAGGTTGGTGACATCGCCTACAGCATGGGGATCGCCAAACCCGATATCAGCATCCTGACCAATGCCGGCATGGCTCACGTCGGGCGTTTTGGCAGTCCGGAAAATATCGCCAAGGCCAAGGGCGAGATCATCACCGCGCTCAAGAGTGATGGCCATGTGGTGCTGAATCTGGACAGCCCCTGGTTTGAACAGTGGTACCAAAGCCTTGGCAAGCGCAAGTCGCATGCATTCAGCCTGGAAAATCCGACTGCTGAGTTGCGTGGCGAGTCGGTCGAGATCGATGAGCGCGGTTGCCCGGGCTTCCTGCTGGTGACCCCCAAGGGCTCGATCACCGTGCAGCTCAACCTGCTGGGCCGGCACAACATCGCCAACGCCCTGGCCGCGACTGGTGCAGCACTGGCGCTGGGCCTTGAGCTGGAACAGATTCGCCGTGGCCTGGCCCGGCTGCAACCGGTGGCCGGGCGGGCCCAGGGTAAGCCCGGCCATGCCGGTGCGCTGGTTATTGACGACAGCTATAACGCCAACCCGAGTTCGGTCAAGGCCGCCATCGACCTGCTGGCCGGGTTCGACGGTCAGCGCATTCTGGTGTTGGGTGATATGGGTGAGCTGGGTGACTGGGAGGCTGCCGGTCACCGTGAGGTGGGTGAGCATGCCCGCCAGCAGGGGCTGGATGCCCTGTACGCCGTCGGCCGCCTGTCGGCCCTGGCGGTTGAGGCCTTTGGCGAGGGCGGACGACTGTTCGCCAGCAAGGCCGAGTTGATCAATGCACTGCGCCCGCAATTGCAGGCGCAGACCCGGGTATTGGTCAAGGGATCGCGTAGTGCCGGCATGGAAGAGGTGGTTGCCGGTCTGGTGGACACAACTGATAACGAAAACAAGGCCCACTGACAATGTTGCTGCTACTGGCTCAATACCTCCAACAGTTCCACACCGGCTTCGGTGTATTCCAGTACCTGACCCTGCGCGGGATTCTCGGGGTACTGACGGCGCTGGCCATTGCACTGTTCCTCGGGCCCTGGATGATCCGTACCCTGCAGGTGCGGCAGATCGGTCAGGCGGTACGCAATGACGGCCCGCAGTCGCATCTGTCGAAGAAAGGCACTCCGACCATGGGTGGGGCGCTGATCCTGGTGGCGATCGCCATCAGCACACTGCTCTGGGCCGACCTGTCCAATCTGTATGTCTGGGTCGTACTCGGGGTGACGATCAGTTTCGGGGCGATTGGCTGGGTCGATGACTACCGCAAGGTGATCGAGAAGAACTCCCGTGGTTTGCCGTCGCGCTGGAAGTACTTCTGGCAGTCGGTGTTCGGTTTGATTGCGGCGATTGTCCTTTACGTATCGGCCAAGACCCCGGTCGAAACCACCCTGATCGTGCCGTTCTTCAAGCAACTGGAATTCCAGCTCGGCATCCTGTTCGTGGTGCTGACCTATTTCGTCATCGTCGGCTCCAGTAATGCAGTGAACCTGACCGACGGCCTTGATGGTCTGGCGATCATGCCGACCGTGATGGTCGGGGCGGCACTGGGCATTTTCGCCTACCTGTCGGGCAACATCCGCTTTGCCGAATACCTGTTGATCCCCTATGTGCCGGGTTCGGGGGAACTGATCATCTTCTGTGGCGCGCTGATCGGTGCCGGCCTGGGCTTTCTCTGGTTCAACACTTACCCGGCCCAGGTGTTCATGGGGGATGTCGGTGCCCTGTCGCTGGGCGCGGCACTGGGGGTGATTGCGGTAATCGTTCGCCAGGAAATCGTGCTGTTCATCATGGGCGGGATTTTCGTGGTTGAGACCCTGTCGGTGATCATTCAGGTCGCGTCCTTCAAGTTGACCGGCCGGCGAGTGTTCCGTATGGCGCCGATTCATCACCATTTCGAATTGAAAGGCTGGCCCGAGCCGCGGGTCATTGTGCGCTTCTGGATCATCACCGTGGTACTGGTGCTGATCGGACTGGCAACCCTGAAACTGCGTTGAGGATGGCAAGGTGGCACTGATTACCACGGACAAGCAGCGGATCATCGTCGGGCTCGGTAGCACCGGGCTGTCGGTTGCCCGTTATCTGGTCGGCCGTGGTCTGCCCTTTGCCGTGTGCGATACCCGCAGCAGCCCGCCGGGTCTTGATCAGCTCAAGCGTTTTGCACCGATGGCCGATGTCTATCTGGGTGAACTGGACGGGCAACTGCTGTGCGCTGCCGGTGAGCTGGTGGTCAGTCCTGGTATCGCCATCGCCACGCCGGCGATTGCTGCTGCCAAGGCCGCTGGGGTCTCGGTGGTAGGGGATATCGAGCTGTTTGCCCGCGAGCTGATTGCGCGTGAGGCCAGGCCGCAACTGGTGGCCATCACCGGTTCCAACGCCAAGAGCACGGTGACCACCCTGGTAGCCGAGATGGCAGCCGACGCTGGCCGGCAGGTGGCGGTGGGTGGCAATCTGGGCACCCCGGCACTGGATCTGCTCGACCAGCAGGCCGAACTGTACGTATTGGAGTTGTCTAGCTTCCAACTGGAAACCACCGAGCGGCTGAATGCCGAAGTCGCTACCGTACTCAACATCAGTGAAGACCACATGGACCGCTATAGCGGTTTGGCAGCCTATCATCTGGCCAAGCACCGGATTTTTCGCGGTGCCCGTCAGGTAGTGTTCAACCGGGATGACGCGCTGTCGCGGCCGCTGGTGGCCGACCAGTTGCCGTGCCTGAGTTTTGGCCTGTCGCGCCCGGACTTCAAGGGTTTTGGCCTGATCGAGAAGGACGGTGAGTCCTGGCTGGCCTTCGAGTTTGCGGCGCTGATGCCGGTGCGCGAACTGAAAATCCGTGGTGCCCATAACCAGGCCAATGCTCTGGCGGCTTTGGCGCTGGGGCATGCAGTTGGCTTGCCGCTCGACAGCATGCTGACCACCTTGCGCCGGTTTGCCGGTCTGCCGCATCGCTGCCAATGGGTCGGCCAGCATCAGGGCGTAGATTACTACGACGATTCCAAGGCCACCAATGTCGGTGCCGCGCTGGCGGCGATTGAAGGCTTTGCTGCCGACCTGGCTGGCAAGCAGGTGCTGATTGCTGGTGGCGATGGCAAGGGCGCGGACTTTGCGCCGCTGCGCCAGCCGGTGGCGCGCCACTGCCGGGCAGTGGTGTTGCTGGGCCGCGATGCAGCGTTGCTGGAGCAGACGCTGGCGGGTAGTGTGCCACTGCTGCGCGTCGACACGCTGGAGCAGGCAGTGAACTGTGCGGCCGCCCAGGCCCAGCCCGGCGATGTGGTGCTGCTGTCGCCGGCCTGCGCCAGTCTCGACATGTTCCGCAATTTTGAAGAGCGCGGTCGACTGTTTGCCGAAGCGGTTGCGAGGCTGCCGGCATGAACGCGCTGAACCGGATTCCGACCCTGACCCAGTTCGTTGAGCCGCTCGCCGGTGCACGCCGCTTCGACCTGGATCTGCCGCTGCTGGCGGCGGCGTTGGCGCTACTCGGGCTGGGTCTGGTGATGGTCAGCTCGGCGTCCATGGAAGTGGCGGCCGGGCAATTAGGCAATCCCTTCTATTACATGGTCCGCCAACTGATCTATCTGGGGATCGGCCTGGGGGCGATGGCCACCGCACTGTCGATTCCGCTGAAACTCTGGGAGCAGTTCCGCTTTCCGCTGCTGTTTCTGGGGATTGCTCTGCTGATCGCGGTACTGATTCCGGGGATTGGGCGTGAGGTCAATGGTAGCTGGCGCTGGATCGCGGTCGGGCCGATCAATATTCAGCCCTCGGAGCTGGCCAAGCTGTTTGCCGTGGTGTTTCTGGCTGGTTATCTGGTGCATCGCCAGGATGAAGTCAAGGAGCGCTGGTTTGGCTTTATCAAACCGTTCATGGTGCTGTTCCCGATGGCCTGGCTGCTGATCATTGAGCCTGACTTTGGCGCCACCGTGGTGTTGATGGGCGCGGCGGTGGGCATGCTGTTCCTCGGTGGGGTGGGGCTGTTCCGCTTCATCCTGCTGTTCGGCTCGTTGGCTGGGGCCGCCGGCCTGCTGATTTTGTTCGAGCCCTATCGCCTGCAGCGTCTGACCGGTTTTCTCAACCCCTGGGATGACCCGTTCGGCAGTGGTTATCAGTTGACTCAGGCCCTGATCGCCTTTGGCCGTGGTGAGTGGCTGGGCGTCGGGCTGGGCAACAGCATTCAGAAGCAGTTCTATCTGCCCGAGGCGCATACCGACTTCGTGTTTGCCGTACTGGCCGAAGAGATGGGGCTGATCGGTGCGCTGGCAGCCTTCGGCCTGCTGATCTTCGTTGCCGTACGCAGTCTGTACCTGGGGCTGTGGGCCGAGCGCGACGGGCAGTTGTTTTCGGCCTATCTGGCCTATGGGATTGCGTTGATGTGGTGTGGTCAGATCCTGATCAACGTCGGTGTGAATGTTGGCCTGCTGCCGACCAAAGGTTTGACCCTGCCGTTCCTCAGTTATGGCGGTAGTTCGTTGGTAGTGTGCTGCATCAGTCTGGGCATCCTGTTGCGCATTGACTGGGAGCGTCGACAAGCGCTACGGGAGGTAAGCAATGAGCAATAAGGTATTGGTGATGGCAGGCGGCACCGGTGGCCACGTGTTCCCGGCGCTGGCTTGCGCGCGAATGCTGCGTGATCAGGGCTTCGAAGTGCACTGGCTGGGTACCCGGCGGGGCATCGAGGCTGAGTTGGTGCCCGATGCCGGATTCCCGATCCACTACATCGACATTCAGGGTGTACGCGGCAAGGGTAAGCTGGATCTGCTCAAGGCACCGGTACGGATTCTGCGTGCGTTGCTGCAGTCGCTGAAGCTGCTGGACCGGCTCAAGCCGATCTGCGTGCTTGGTGCCGGTGGCTATGTCACCGGTCCTGGCGGATTGGCTGCCCGGATCAAGCGGATTCCGCTGGTTATCCATGAGCAAAATGCAGTGGTCGGCACCGCCAACCGGTTGCTGGCGCGCTGGGCCGATCGCTGCTGTGAGGGTTTCCCGGGCAGCTTCGCTAATCCGGCCAAACGCCTGAGTACTGGCAACCCGGTGCGCGAAGATATTTTCCAGACCCCCGAACTGAGCTGGGACGGCAGCCGCCGGCCACGTCTGTTGATTCTGGGTGGCAGTCTGGGCGCTGCGCCGCTGAACCGTCTGCTGCCGCTGGGGCTGGCGCTGGTCGATCATGACAAGCGCCCGGAAATCGTTCATCAGTGCGGCAAACAGCATGTCGAGGATACCCGCGAGGCTTATCAGATGGCCGGTGTGGCGGCGATTGTGGAGCCGTTCATTGCTGATATGGCTGGCGCCTATGAGTGGGCCGATCTGGTGGTGTGCCGGGCCGGCGCGCTGACTGTCTGCGAACTGGCGGCCGCTGGCCGGCCGTCGCTGCTGGTGCCACTGCCGCATGCCATTGATGACCATCAGAGCGCCAATGCCCGGTTCCTGGCTGATCGCGGAGCCGCAGAACTGCTGCCGCAAGCCAGTCTGACCCCGGAGCTACTGGCGCAGCGGCTGAATTTTCTTTTCTCGCAACCGGAGAAACTGCAACAGATGGCAGAACTCGCTCGTAAACAGGCGACCCCGAACGCTACGGCGGATGTGGTGCGCGCCTGCCTGGAGGTGGCCCGTGAGTCCTAAGGCGACCTTCACCCTGCCGGAAATGCGCCGTATTCGCCGGATTCACTTCGTCGGTATCGGCGGGGTTGGCATGTGCGGTATTGCCGAGGTGTTGCTGAACCTGGGCTATCAGGTGTCCGGTTCCGACCTCAAGCGTTCGACCGTGACCCAGCGCCTGGAGAGTTTCGGTGCCCGGATCGATATTGGCCACCGCGCCGAAAATCTGGCCAACGCCGATGTACTGGTGGTGTCCAGCGCGATCAATCCGAGCAACCCGGAAGTGGCCGCGGCGATTGAAAAGCGCATTCCGGTAGTGCCGCGCGCAGAGATGCTGGCTGAGCTGATGCGTTATCGCCACGGTATCGCAGTTGCCGGAACTCATGGCAAGACCACCACCACCAGCCTTATCGCGTCGGTACTGGCGGCTGAAGGCTTGAGCCCGACATTCGTAATCGGTGGTCGTCTGACCAGCGCCGGGACCAACGCGCAACTGGGTGAGAGCCGTTATCTGGTGGCCGAGGCCGATGAAAGCGATGCCTCGTTCCTGCATTTGCAGCCGATGGTGGCGATCGTGACCAACATCGATGCCGACCACATGGCTACCTACGAAGGTGACTTCAGCAAGCTCAAGCGGACCTTTGTGGAGTTTCTGCACAACCTGCCGTTCTACGGCCTGGCGGTACTGTGTGTGGATGACCCGGTCGTGCGCGAGATTCTGCCGCAGGTTAACCGCCAGGTCATTACCTATGGTCTGAGCGAGGATGCCGATGTCCGCGCTGTGGATATCGAGCAAAAGGGCATGCAGACCCATTTCACTGTCTTGCGTGAAGGACATGAGCCGCTGCAGGTGTGCGTCAACATGCCGGGCGTGCACAACGTGCTGAATGCGCTGGCGACCATTGCTGTGGCCACCGACGAGGGCATCAGCGATACCGCGATCGTCAAGGGCTTGACCGGTTTTGAGGGCGTTGGCCGGCGTTTCCAGGTCTATGGCAATTATCCGCTGTCTGACGGCGAGGTGATGTTGGTCGACGATTACGGCCATCACCCGCGCGAAGTTCAGGCGGTGATCAAGGCCGTGCGCGCCGGCTGGCCGGAACGGCGGCTGGTGATGATCTATCAGCCGCACCGCTTTACCCGGACCCGCGACCTGTATGAAGACTTCGTTCAGGTTCTGGCTGAAACCAATGCGCTGCTGCTGATGGAGGTCTACCCGGCTGGCGAGGAGCCGATTCCGGGCGCCGACAGCAAGCATCTGTGCCGCAGCATCCGTCAGCGAGGCCAGGTGGACCCGATTTATGTTGATCGTGACGCCGACGTGATGCCACTGCTGGAAGCGGTGCTGCAGCCTGGCGACATTCTGTTGACCCAGGGTGCCGGGGATATCGGTGGCCTGGCGCCGCAACTGGCCGAAGCCTTGAGCCGGCTAGGGCAAACCGTTACGGAGGGTAAGGCCTGATGGTTGACGTAAAAGCTTTGGGCCGTGTCGCAGTACTTTATGGCGGTCATTCGGCCGAACGGGAAGTGTCGCTCAAGTCCGGCAAGGCGGTACTCGAGTCGCTCAAAGGTGCCGGGGTAGACGCCTATGGCATCGATGCCGGAGACGATCTGGCGCAGCGCCTGATTGCCGAGCGCCCGGACCGGGTGTTCATTGCCCTGCATGGTCGTGGCGGCGAGGACGGTAGCCTGCAGGGGCTGCTGGAAAGCCTGAAGCTGCCTTATACCGGCAGTGGCGTGATGGCTTCTGCGCTGGGCATGGACAAGCTGCGGACCAAGCTGGTGTGGCAAAGCCTGGGACTGCCGACGCCGCCCTACGCCGTGCTGGCCGATGAGGCCGAGTGCGCGGCGATTGTCGAGCGCCTGGGTGCACCGCTGATCATCAAACCGATCCATGAAGGCTCGAGCATCGGCATGGCCAAGGTTGACAGCGAGGCCGCGCTGCGTAGCGCCTGGCAGTCGGCGCGTCAGTACGACGATGTAGCACTGGTCGAACAGTGGATCACCGGCGCCGAGTTCACCGTAGCGATTCTAGATGGGCAGGCGCTGCCGGCAATTCGGTTGCAGACCCCGCACACCTTTTACGACTACGACGCCAAGTACCTGGCCAATGACACCCAGTACATCTGCCCCTGTGGCCTGCCGGCGGACAAGGAAGCGGAACTGGCCGAATTGTGCCTGAAGGCTTTCAACGCCGTGGGTTGCCATGGTTGGGGGCGGGTCGATGTGATGCAGGACCAGACCGGACAGTTCTATCTGCTTGAAGTCAACACGGTGCCTGGCATGACCGATCACAGCCTGGTGCCGATGGCTGCTAAGGCTGCGGGCAAGAGTTTTACCGATCTGGTGCTGGCGATCCTCGCCAGCGCCCGGTACTGAGGAGTCTGTTAGATGTTGGGGCTGATGATCAGGGATCCGCGAGCAGGCAAGCCTGCGACTCGACGCCAGGCGTCGGGTCGTGGCGCCGTGCGCGTGACCCCGCCAGCCCCGCGCAGCCGGCCGCGGCTGAGCTTCAGCCTGCCTGCCATGAACGGTCTGGGGATGCGTCTGCAGCAGGTACTTTGGCCGTTGTTGCTGGTGGCCCTGGGCATGGGGCTGTACGAGTTGGGCAGTCGGCTGTGGCCGCTGGCCGACCGGCCGATTGCGCTGATCAGCGTACAGGGCGAGTTGCAGTACATCGACCACGACGCGGTGCAGGGAGTGATCCAGCCTTATCTGCAGGACAGCTTCCTGAGCATCAACCTGCGGGGCCTGCAAAGCGATCTGGCGGCCATGCCCTGGGTCGCCAAAGCGTCGGTACAGCGGGTCTGGCCGGATCAGCTGGTGATTCATCTGGACGAACAGCTGCCGGTTGCCCGCTGGGGTAGCAATGCGCTGCTCAATAACGAAGGGCGGGCCTTTGAGCCGGATGAGATCGCGAGATTTGCCGATCTGCCCCAGTTGAACGGGCCGCAGCGAGCCAAACAGCGGGTGATGCAGCAGTACCAGCAGTTCAATCGACTGCTGAGGCCCTATGGCCACGGTGTGGCGCAGTTGGAGCTGCGTGATCGCGGGAGCTGGTTTCTGACCACCCAGGACGGGATTCAGATTCTGCTCGGACGCGACAACGTAGTGGAGAAGATGCAGCGGTTTCTGACCATCGATCAACTGGTGTTGTCCGAGCGTCGGGAACAAATAGCGCGGGTCGATCTGCGCTACAGCAACAGCATGGCGGTGGCCTGGCGCACGCCGGCCAACGTGGATTAATCGGGGAGTGACACAGGCTTATGGCAAGCAAGCAGGGTAGCAGGATGATCGTCGGGCTGGATATCGGCACCTCCAAGGTGGTGGCGCTGGTCGGCGAGATCGGAGCGAACGGCGAACTGGAAATCGTCGGTATCGGCTCGCATCCCTCGCGTGGCCTGAAAAAAGGCGTGGTGGTCAATATCGAATCCACCGTGCAGTCGATCCAGCGCGCGATCGAAGAAGCCGAACTGATGGCTGGCTGCCAGATTCACTCGGTCTTTGCCGGCATTGCCGGTAACCACATTCGCAGCCTGAACTCGCATGGCATCGTCGCCATCCGAGATCGCGAAGTGGTGCCGGCCGATATTGATCGGGTACTGGATGCCGGCCAGGCGGTGGCGATTCCCGCTGACCAGAAGGTGCTGCACATTCTGCCGCAGGAGTATGTGATCGATAACCAGGAAGGCGTACGTGAGCCTTTGGGCATGTCCGGGGTACGCCTGGAGGCCAAGGTGCATCTGGTGACCTGTGCGTTGAACGCGGTACAGAACATCGAGAAGTGCATTCGCCGCTGCGGCCTGGAAGTTGAGGACGTGATCCTCGAACAGTTGGCCTCCAGTTATGCCGTGCTGACCGAGGATGAAAAGGAACTGGGCGTCTGCCTGGTGGACATCGGTGGCGGTACCACCGACATCGCCATTTTCACCGAAGGCGCGATCCGCCACACCTCGGTGATTCCGATTGCTGGCGATCAGGTGACCAACGATATCGCCATGGCGCTACGGACTCCAACCCAGTACGCCGAAGAGATCAAGATTCGCTATGCCTGTGCGCTGGCCAAGCTGGCTGGCCCGGAAGAAACCATCAAGGTGCCCAGTGTTGGTGAGCGCCCGCCGCGTGACCTGTCACGCCAGGCCCTGGCTGAAGTGGTTGAGCCGCGCTACGACGAGCTGTTCACCCTGATCCAGGCCGAGCTGCGCCGTTCCGGTTACGAGGACATGATCCCGGCCGGAATAGTCCTGACCGGCGGCACCTCGAAAATGGAAGGAGCTGTCGAGCTTGCCGAGGAGATCTTCCATATGCCGGTACGCCTGGGCGTGCCGCAGGAATTCAAGGGGCTGACCGATGTGGTGCGTAACCCGATCTACGCCACCAGCGTAGGTCTTCTGCACTACGGCATCAAACATCAGGGCGAGTCCAGTCCGGGCTCGGAGTCGAACCGCGAATCGACCCTTGAACGGGTCAAGCGCTGGTTCAAGGGCAATTTTTAAAGAAGCCCGCCTCAAGCGGGTCGTAGCAACGAAACGAAGCAATACAACGAGTACAAACTCAAGGAGATGGGACCATGTTCGAATTGATCGATAACGTACCGCAAAATGCAGTTATCAAGGTTGTTGGCGTCGGCGGCGGTGGCGGTAATGCGCTGCAGCACATGGTGGTGAACAACGTTGAAGGCGTCGATTTCATCTGCGCCAATACCGATGCTCAGGCACTGAAGAACGTCAGTGCGCGTACCGTGTTGCAGCTCGGCTCGGCAGTGACCAAGGGCCTGGGTGCCGGGGCTAACCCGTTGATCGGCCGGGAAGCGGCGATCGAAGATCGCGAGCGCATTGCTGAAGTACTGCAAGGCTCCGACATGGTGTTCATCACCGCCGGTATGGGTGGTGGTACCGGTACCGGTGCCGCGCCGATCGTTGCCGAAGTGGCGCGTGAATTGGGCATCCTGACTGTGGCCGTGGTAACCAAGCCGTTCCCGTTCGAAGGCCGCAAGCGCATGCAGGTCGCTGATGAAGGTATCCGCGAACTGAGCCAGCATGTCGACTCGCTGATCACCATTCCCAACGAAAAACTGTTGACCGTACTGGGTAAGGACGCCAGCCTGCTGGCTGCCTTCAGTAAGGCCAATGATGTACTGCTCGGTGCTGTACAGGGCATCGCCGACCTGATCATGCGTCCGGGTATGATCAACGTTGACTTTGCTGACGTTAAAACTGTCATGAGCGAAATGGGCATGGCCATGATGGGAACCGGTCACGCCAGCGGCCCGAACCGCGCCCGTGAAGCGGCTGAAGCGGCGATCCGCAGCCCGCTGCTGGAAGATGTCAACCTGATGGGCGCACGCGGCATCCTGGTTAACATCACCGCTGGTCCGGATCTGTCACTGGGTGAGTTCTCCGAAGTCGGTAGCACCGTCGAGGAGTTTGCCTCCGAGTCAGCCACTGTGGTGGTTGGTACTGTGATTGATCCTGAGCTGCGTGATGAATTGCGCGTGACCGTTGTAGCTACCGGACTGGGCAGTCGTGCCGACAAGCCGGTCAAGGTGGTCGACAATACCGCGGCTCCAGCTGCCACTCGCCAGGTGGAGAACAGCAGTGCGCCGAACTACCGGGATCTGGATCGTCCGACCGTCATGCGCAATCAGGCTCCGGCCGGCAATGCTGCTGCCGCACGCCTGAGCCAGCCGGCTGAAGATCTGGATTATCTGGATATCCCGGCGTTCCTGCGGCGTCAGGCTGATTGATTGGATCAATCGACGGCATAGGGCTGATTGGTATTCAACGGAGGCATGCTTTGCTATCATGCACGCCAATTGTTGAAAATTATTCGCAACTAAGCGGAAGCCAGGTCACACATGATCAGACAGCGCACACTGAAGAACGTAATCCGGGCCACCGGTGTGGGCCTACATTCGGGTGAGAAGGTTTATCTCACCCTGAAACCGGCTCCTGTGGACACCGGGATTGTGTTCTGCCGGACCGATCTCGACCCTATGGTCGAGATCCCGGCGCGTGCCGAGTTTGTGGGTGAAACCACCATGTCCACCACCCTGGTAAAGGATGGTGCCAAGGTGGATACCGTCGAGCACCTGTTGTCGGCCATGGCCGGCCTGGGCATCGACAACGCCTATGTTGAACTAAGTGCTCCGGAAGTGCCGATCATGGATGGCAGCGCCGGTCCGTTCGTGTTCCTGATCCAGTCCGCTGGTATTGAGGAGCAGGACGCGCCCAAGCAGTTCATTCGGATCAAGCGCGAAATTAGCGTGGAAGAGCCGGGCAAGCGTGCCACCTTCGTACCTTTCGAGGGTTTCAAGGTGTCCTTTGCCATTGACTTCGATCACCCGGTATTTCGTGGCCGCAGCCAGTTTGCCAGCGTCGATTTTTCCAGTACCTCGTTCGTCAAGGAAGTCAGCCGGGCCCGGACCTTTGGGTTCATGCGCGATATCGAATACCTGCGCTCGCAGAATCTGGCGCTGGGCGGCAGTGTCGATAACGCCATCGTGGTTGACGAGTACCGGGTTCTGAACGAAGACGGCCTGCGTTACGAAGACGAATTCGTTCGGCACAAGATCCTTGATGCTATCGGTGATCTCTATCTGCTGGGCAAGAGCCTGGTTGGCGAGTTCCGTGGCGAGAAATCGGGTCACGCTCTGAACAACAAGCTTCTGCGTACGCTACTGGCGAACAAGGATGCTTGGGAAATTGTCACCTTTGAAGACGCCGGCACCGCACCCATCTCCTTTATGCGTCCTGCCGCTGCTGTCTGATAGAACACTCGTTTCGTTGTTTTGGACGGCTGCCTCGGCAGCCGTTTTTTTATTTATCAAAACCCTGTAATCGCAGTGGCCTAGGATCGGCTTGCTAGGACTCGCGATGGTGCCGCGCCAGACGCTCAAGCGCAGCTTTTAGTGCTGGGTCGCTTACCACTTCGGCGGTCTCTTCCAAGCTTTGAGCCGCCACGATCGAATGCTTCATTTTGTGAAGTGGTGGTGATTTTTTGACCAACGGCGGTTGTACCTTGCAGTAGATTTTAGTTAAGGTTGCGAATTCCGTGTAGACCTGCAATTGGCGGATCAGGCGTTTTTGTTGGTAACGCAGGCGTGTGGCCCAGTGGCTGTCGCTGACCACCAGACGCAAGACTCCGTCGCGCAGCGAGGCTACCCGGCAATGTTCGCGCGCCGCCGGCTCCAGTTGGGTTTCCACCAGGGCCTGGAGGCGCTTGACGGTACTGGCTCCGGCAAACAACCCCTTGAGGGTGGTATGGGTGCGAAGTAGATCGCCTGGACGGCGAGCATCCAGCGGAGTAAACGACATGACAGTGCCTGTGGAGTGATACACAGCGGTCATCCTAGCAGAACCGCGTATTTAGGTGTTTGGGGATTATTCTGTGAATATCATTATCTTGACCGGCCGCCACGGAGCGGCCCGGGCGTTGACCTTGAGTCCGCCCTGGGTGATTGGGACGGTACTGACCGTGCTGGCCCTGCCGATCATCGCCGCGCTATTGACCTGGAAAGTCATGGCGCCGACCACTGAAGTGGTAGTCAGTGCCCAGGACTATGACAGGGTCTGGCAGCGTACTCTGGACGAAATGGCCAGCCATTCGGCCAGTGATGAATCCCAGTCCCAGCTCGAGCGGATGACTCAGCAGCTGGCCCGGTTGCAAACCCGGCTGACCCGGCTTGATGCCCTGGGTGAGCGGTTGACCGAAATGGCCGAGCTGTCGGATGGCGAATTCGACTTCAACAGCGACCCTGGCATGGGTGGACCGGAGCTTCGCAAGGAATCGCTGCGCTACGAAACACCGGATGTCCAGACCGTGATCGACCAACTGGCTGAGCGGATCGACAATCGCACCCAGCAGCTCAAGCTGCTTGAAGAGCTGATGCTCAACCGCCAGACCGATGCCAATGCCCTGTTGGACTTCAAACCAGTGCAGGTAGGTCACATTTCCTCCGGCTTTGGCCGTCGGGTCGATCCGATTACCGGGCGCATGGCCCTGCACACCGGGCTGGACTTTGCCGCTCCGCGTGGCACCCCGATCTATGCGGTGGGTGCCGGGGTGGTGACCTTCTCCGGGCGCAATGGCGCCTACGGCAATATGGTCGAAATCACCCATGGTGGTGGTTACAAGACTCGCTACGCCCATGCTCATACGCTGGGTGTGAAAAAAGGTGATCTGGTTCAGAAGGGCCAGCAGATCGCCACAGTGGGCTCCACTGGCCGCTCCACAGGGCCGCATCTGCATCTGGAAATCTACCGCAACGGCATGGCGGTTAATCCGGCTCGCTATATTGCCCTGAAGTGATTCGGGGCCCCGCCTTCCCATATCGCGTCGATACCTGTCCGGCGGTTTATTGTGGCGCGATATTCAGAGTAGAATGACCCCTTTTATGTCGTCATGGCCGGATAATCTCAGCCGGCCCTGGCCTCCATCAAACGGAAATCAGGTCGACTATGTTTGCGCCTTTATTGAAGAAACTGTTTGGAAGCAAAAACGAGCGTGAGTTGAAGCGCATGGGCAAGATGGTCGCATCGGTCAATGCCCTCGAAGAAAAACTGAACGCCCTGAGCGATGAACAGTTGAAGGCCCAGACCCAGGTGCTCAAGGACCGGCTGGCCAAAGGCGAAACTCTTGACGATATCCTCCCTGATGCGTTTGCCGTAGTGCGTGAGGCGAGCAAGCGGGTACTGGGCATGCGCCATTTCGACGTCCAGTTGATCGGTGGTCTGGTGCTGCATGAAGGCAAGATCGCCGAGATGAAGACCGGTGAGGGCAAGACTCTGGTGGCGACCTTGCCATCCTACCTGAATGCACTGTCCGGCAAGGGCGTGCATGTGGTCACAGTCAATGATTATCTGGCGCGCCGTGATGCCAATAACGTCCGTCCGCTGCATGAGTTCCTGGGGCTGAGCGTAGGCGTGGTGGTGCCGTTCCAGGACCCCGAGGAAAAGCGCAAGGCCTACCAGTGCGATATCACCTACGGGACCAACAACGAGTTCGGCTTCGACTATCTGCGCGACAACATGGCGTTCCGGCTCGAAGACAAGTTCCAGCGCGGCCAGAACTTCGCCATCGTCGACGAAGTCGACTCGATTCTGATCGACGAGGCACGCACGCCGCTGATCATCTCCGGGCCGGCTGAAGACAGTTCGCAGATGTACATGACCATCAACAAGCTGATTCCCAGCCTCAAGCGGGCGATCCCGGCTGAAGAGGCCGAAGCTGAAGTTGAGGGTCATTACGTTATCGATGAGAAGACCCGTCAGGTCGAACTCAACGAAGAAGGTTTCCAGTACGTCGAGGATCTGCTGGTCCAGCAGGGTCTGCTACCTGAGGGTGACAGCCTGTACGCGGCTCAAAACCTCGGTCTGTTGCATCATGTGAATTCGGCGTTGCGGGCGCATACCCTGTTCCACCGTAATGTCGAGTACATCGTCCAGAACAACCAGGTTATTCTGGTGGATGAGCATACTGGACGGACCATGCCGGGCCGTCGTCTGTCCGAGGGCCTGCATCAGGCCATCGAGGCTAAGGAAGGGTTACAGATTCAGGCCGAAAGCCAGACGCTGGCTTCGACCACCTTCCAGAACTACTTCCGTCTGTATGACAAGCTGTCCGGCATGACTGGTACTGCTGATACCGAGGCCTTCGAGTTTCGCCAGATCTATGGCCTTGACGTGGTGGTTATTCCTACCAACAAGCCGATGATCCGCAAGGACTATAACGACTTGGTCTATCTGACCATCGAGGAAAAGTTTGCAGCAATCGCTGCCGACATCAAGGACTGCATGGAAAAGCAGCGCCCGGTACTGGTAGGTACGGCTTCGATCGAGTCTTCTGAGGTGGTTTCGCAACTGCTGCAGCAGAAGGGTGTTCCGCATCAGGTACTGAATGCCAAGTACCACGAGAAAGAAGCGGAAATCGTTGCCCAGGCTGGTCGCCCTGGGGCCGTGACCATCGCCACCAACATGGCTGGTCGTGGTACCGATATTATTCTTGGCGGTAGCTGGGAAGCCGAGGTTGCCAGCCTGGAAAACCCGACTGAAGATCAGATTGCGCAGATCAAGGATGAGTGGCAGCAGCGCCACCAGCAGGTACTGAATGCCGGTGGTCTGCATATCATCGCCTGCGAGCGGCACGAATCGCGTCGTATCGACAACCAGTTGCGTGGTCGCGCCGGTCGTCAGGGCGATCCGGGTTCCAGCCGTTTCTACCTTTCGCTGGAAGATAATCTGATGCGGATCTTCGCCTCCGACAGGGTGAAGAATTTCATGAAGGCCCTGGGTATGGAGAAGGGCGAGGCAATTGAGCACCGCATGGTGACCAACGCCATCGAGAAGGCCCAGCGCAAGGTTGAAGGGCGTAACTTCGACATCCGTAAGCAGTTGTTGGAATACGACGACGTCGCCAACGAACAGCGCAAGGTGGTGTACCGCCAGCGCAATGACATTTTGGCCGCCGACTCGGTTGAAGAAACCATCAAGGCCATCCGTGCAGATGTGGTGGCTGACGCAATCAGCCAGTTCATTCCGCCCCAGAGCCTGCCCGAGCAGTGGGACATCCCTGGGCTTGAGCAGCATCTGGCCAGCGAGCTGGCGCTCAAACTGCCGATCCAGCAATGGCTCGACGAGGACGATCATCTGCACGAGGAAGGGCTGCGCCAGCGCATCCTCGATGAGCTGGTTAAGGCCTACGCCGAGAAAGAAGAGATGGCCGGCGCCGAGGCACTGCGCACCTTCGAGAAACAGATGTTGCTGCGGGTATTGGATGATCGCTGGAAGGAGCATCTGGCGACCATGGATCATCTGCGCCAGGGTATCCACTTGCGCGGTTATGCCCAGAAGAACCCCAAGCAGGAATACAAGCGCGAGGCGTTCAACCTGTTCGAGCAACTGCTGGACTCGCTCAAGCATGACACCATTCGCATTCTCAGCCATGTTCAGGTTCGCCGTGAAGACCCGGCCGAAGAGGAGGCGCGGATGCGTCGACAGGCTGAGGAAATGGCCCGGCGCATGCAGTTCAAGCATGACCAGAGCAGCGCGCTGGATGTAGCCCCTGAGGCCGAGGGCGGTGCCGCACAACCCGCCAGCGCGGCACCGGTAACCCGTGACGGCCCGAAAGTTGGACGCAATGATCCTTGCCCCTGCGGTTCGGGCAAGAAGTACAAGCACTGTCACGGTCAGATCGGCTAAGGAACCACTGAAAAACTACCTGCGTTGGCAATACTGCGTTTTTCAGAGGTTTTAATCGGTAGGAGCGGCCTGCGGCCGCGAATGGGCTTTGCACCCAGCGCCAGCAGTCGTTCGCGCCTGCAGGACGCTCCTACCAGCTAGAATCAGTTGTTATTCATTCCTTTGGAGTTCTTCCCATGCCTGTTGGTCTCGGTCCTTTGCCTGTGTTGCATCCTGTTCCCGGTTTTCGTCTGGGTATTGCGTCGGCCGGAATCAAGCGAGCAGGGCGCAAGGATGTGGTGGTCATGGAAGCGGCTCCGGGCTCGGTGATTGCCGGGGTATTCACCACCAACGCCTTCTGCGCGGCACCGGTTACCCTGTGCAAGCAGCATCTGGCCCATCACCCGCGCTATCTGCTGGTCAATACCGGCAATGCCAATGCCGGAACTGGCAAGCCGGGCATGCAGGCAGCGGTGCGAACCTGTGAAGCGCTGGCCGAGCTGGTCCAAGTCGGCCCAGAACAGGTACTGCCGTTCAGTACTGGGGTGATTGGTGAGCTGCTGCCAGCCGACAAAATCATTGCGGTACTACCGCAGGCCCTGGCAAACCTGGCTGAAAGCAACTGGGCCGAGGCCGCCGAGGGCATCATGACCACCGACACTCTGCCCAAGGGCTGTAGCCGGCAGATCAGCCTCGGTGGACAGACCGTGACCATTACCGGTATCTCCAAGGGGGCCGGCATGATTCGTCCGAACATGGCGACCATGCTCGGTTATATCGCCACCGACGCCAAGATTGCTCCGCCGTTGCTGCAGCGTCTGGTCAAGGAGGCGGCCGACCTGTCCTTCAACCGCATTACCATTGACGGTGACACCAGCACCAACGATTCCTGCATGCTGATTGCCACCGGTCAGGCCGATATGGTTGAGATCATCGACTACGCCAGTGCCGATTACAGAGCCCTGAGTGATGCGGTCAAGGGCGTGATGCTGGAGTTGGCCCAGGCGATCGTGCGTGATGGTGAGGGGGCGACCAAGTTCGTCACCATTCAGGTCAATGGCGGTGGCAATCAGGACGAGTGTCTTGATGTGGCTTACGCCGTGGCCCACTCACCGCTGATCAAGACGGCACTGTTCGCTTCTGATCCGAACTGGGGACGCATTCTTGCCGCAGTCGGTTATGCCGGTGTGCCGGAATTGAATGTCGAAAAGATCGATGTCTATCTGGATGAGGTCTGCATTACCCGTCAGGGTGGCCGGGCGGCGGACTATACCGAGGAGCAGGGTGCCCGGGTGATGGGCCAGGAGGAAATCACCATCCGCATCGAACTTGGGCGCGGCCAACACAGTGAAACGCTGTGGACTACCGATCTGTCCCATGAGTATGTGCGGATCAATGCTGAGTACCGTACCTGATCTGCGTTCGTCATCGTATCGCTTAATGAATTGCCGCGGGCCTTCGGCCCTCGCAATGACAAGGCATGGTGCGGATGCCCGGTGCCTGCAACCCGGCTTTTCTCTCCGTCATCGCGAGGCGCGCAGCGTCGTGGCGATCCATGCTGAGTCCGACTGGAACAGTTGTGTAGTTCATACCCCAGCAGTAGCGACCGCAGGCCTGCTCCTACGGGCAATACTGCGCCTCGATCTGGCCGCGTTCCACCCGATGGCGGCCAACCCGGTTGAGAATTACCCGCCGGCCCTCCAGCTCGCTACGGGCTGGGCAGAGGCGGAATGTTCCAGCCAGAAAACCACCGTTCAGCATTTCTGACTCGCCCAGTGCGTTGAACCGCACATACTGGGCCAGTACCCCATTGGCGTGTATGCCTCTGACCCGGCTGGGTTTCAGCTCTCTGAGGAGCTGTTCGCCCGAATCGTAGCGGCCATTATTGTTGCTATCGAGAAACATCTGCCAACCCTGGCTCCAGTCGCCATCAATCGGGGCCAGAGTAACCGGGCGGTTGCGTAGAATCGCTTCCTGACGAGCAGCATTCAGACTGCCGGTCAGGTAACTGATGCTGCTGTCGAGCCGCTGGCGATCAATCGCTGCGCCAACGCCGGGAATGGCGATGGCCAGCAGTATGGCGGTCAGGGCAATGGCAGCCAACAGCTCAAGCAAGGTGAAACCTTGGGTGGGCATGGCATCTTCTTCCGTGAAATGAATACTGAAAATAAAAAAGCCGGGCTACGATCCTGTGCCCGGCTTGATGATAGATCAGTGATGGATCAGCGCCAGCATTCTTCCTGGGTTTTGCCCGAACCTGTGCGCCCCTTCTCACCTCTGGCGTTCAGGGTCAGGTTGCCACAGGCGCTGTCACCGAACTGCTGGGTGGCGGTCAGCGTATAGCCTCCGTCATTGGCAGCCTGGCCGACGCTGAGGGTGTAGTACTTGGCGTACTTGCTTTCACCCACGTTCAGTTGGCTGCGGTTGGTATCGCTGGTGACGTAGCTGTTGTTCTGGGCATAAAAGCGTTCCTGCCGTGCCGCAGCCTCCATCAGCAGCGCCTGGCCTTCAACCCGGTTGCCGCGCAGTACATGCTCGCGGTAGGACGGGTAGGCGATACTGGCCAGAATTCCGACGATGACCACTACGATCATGACCTCCAGCAAGCTGAAACCACGGTTGGATTTGATAGCGACCAAAGACATCAATTGTCCTCCAGGGGGATGACCTGCCAGCTCTGGCGGCCTTCAAGTTCGGGAGAGGGGCTGAAGCCAACCGGCGTCGGGTCGGCGCCAAAGATGGAACCATCACCCGAGAGCGCAATGCCGCCAGGGGAGTTCTGCTTGTAACCCGAGGCGACCAGGCCATCAATGGTATCGTTGGCATCAAAGCGGCCATCGGCATTGAAGTCCAGTGCCGGGTGGAAAGTGCGTGCTCCGGTTTGGGCGTTGAGCGCATAGATCCAACCGGAGGTGCCGTCGGCACAGGGGTCCTCGTTGGGAATCAGTGAGCTGAACAGCACGGTGTCACCACGTACCTCCATGCGGTTGACCATCATCTCGCCTTCCAGGGCCTGGCCCTGTACTCGCAGGTCGATAAACCAGCCCCAGTCCTGCACCCGGTTGTCATACTCTTCCTGGGCCGGAGTGGTGTTGTCCTGGTACCACTGTGGTGGGGTCTGGCTGACCACCCGCACACTATGTGTTGTGCCGTCGAAGCCATGCACCTGCTCGGCACTGATGCTTTGCTCATGCAGATTGCTACGGCTGATGCTGGGCCGGTCCGAGGTGCTGGTGGACTGTGCACGGGTCTTGCGATCCCAGATGCCGTATACGGTCATCGCTCTGCTGGTGTCAGGGGCTGCATCCTGGGTCTCGAAGTACTTGCCGGTGCCAAAGATCACGATGTAGCCCCGACGGGTTGGGTGGCGCACCAGTGACGGAATGGCGGTAATTGGCTGGATCTGGTTGCCGGCGTCATCCGATACCGCGCGAGCGGTATACAGCGGCTGGCCACCATAGGATATGGCAAAACTGGATGCCTGAACGTTACCCTGGACTGAACGGGCAAAGGGATCGGGAACCTCCTGATTGGTCGTAGTGGTGTTGATCAGGTCGAAGCGCCAGAGGTTGCCCCGCAGGTCGCCGGCATAGGCGTAGTCCACCACACCGTCGCCGTTATTGTCGGCACCGCGTACGCTGGAAAGGCCATTGGCACCACTGCTGCCGTCATCGACGACCAACTCTTTGAGCAGATTACCGTTCTGAATATCAATGACGAACAGCGAGGCCGCATCATTCTCGCTGTCATAGCCGTTGCCCAGCAGAATCCCCCATTGACCACTGTGCAAGCGGACGATCTCAGGCTCGGCAAAGGTATAACCCAGATTTCCGTAGCCTTGGGTCTGATTGCTGATCTCCCAGAGGAGCTGGACGTTACCCGGATCGGTAATATCCAGGGCGAACAGGCCCTTGCCGCCAGCGCGCAGGGTGCCGA
Source organism: Pseudomonas jilinensis (assembly GCF_003586265.1). Taxonomy (NCBI): domain Bacteria; kingdom Pseudomonadati; phylum Pseudomonadota; class Gammaproteobacteria; order Pseudomonadales; family Pseudomonadaceae; genus Pseudomonas; species Pseudomonas jilinensis. Next base: position 104,393 of record NZ_QJSA01000001.1, read on the forward strand.
CCAGCACGGTACGCCACTGACTGTTGATGTACACATCGCGAACTACCGGAGTGCCATCGACAAAATAGCGGTGGGCACCGCCCTGGTAGCTTTGAGCCGTCAATCTTGGCAGGTTGGGCAGCACTGCACTGGGGATAAAGGCGAACTCCTCAGCCCCGGTCTTGGCGTTAAAGGCATGAAGCATGCCGTCGTTGGCGCCGACATAGACCAGCTCCTTGCGCCCACCGGTGCTTTCCTCAGCGTCTTCCGATGGAGCCCGGTTAGCTTGCTGGAAAGTCAGGTAATCACCTGGGCGGCCATCAATTCTGTCAGCCAGGTAAGGCAGGTAACTCGGGGTACCGACCACCACTGGACTGGAGTTGATGATATCGCCCAGGGGGCTGGAGCGGCGGCGGAAACTGCCATCGGAATCACCTTCCTTACTGCGGTCGCCGCGGATATAACTGGCTCGCTCGCCACCGCGATCATCGAGGGCGCCGCTCAGGCTGTCAGGGTTAGTGTTGAAGATAGTCCTCAAGTCACTGCTAAGGTTGTTGTAACTGAATGCTTGAAGGCCGCTGGCGCCACCGCCGCCAGCCATCATGATCGTGCGGCTGCCAGCCGCCGGTAGTTGCTCGCGGGCTGACCATGCCTGTTCCTGGGTGACTGCTCCGTTGGAGAAGCGCTTGCTGTTGTAACGCACCAGATCGCCACTCCAGTCGGCACTGTCATAAGATGAGTAGAACAGCCGGTTGGTTACGGTGAAGCTGTCGATATCCTGATCGCCAATAGAAGTGGAGACCCCGGGTTTGGCGGCTGTGGCGGTGCGCTCGGCGATACGGTTGAGAACACTTTCGAAGGCCTTGACCAGATCCTCGGGGCTATCGGCGCTGAAAAACTCGCCGCGCGAGTTGATTGCCGCATGCCATAGGTCATATACGTTGTTGCTGTTGTCGGAAGAAGCCGCAGGCCAGTTGACCGTGCCGCCAGCCAAGGCTTGATAACCAGCACCCTTAAAAGTGTCGCCGGTCCAGGGAATATTGGCGTTATTTAGAGCGCTACTCAGGCCAAGACCAACCATGAAGTTGCTCATATGCTGCCAGGTTGCCGGATTATTGCGAGGGTCCCAGTATTGGGTGCTGGCGTTGGCATTACTGTGGCGGATGTAGGGTTTGAGCTCATTATCCAGATTAGGGTTCAGGTCGGTAGCCCAATAATGCATGGCAACGTCGGCCAGCGTACTTTCGGTGCTGTCAGCAAAAGGTGCCAAGCTGCCGGAATATTCAGTTCCATCAGGCAGGGTAAAACTGTTGTCATCGGCTCTGGTTGGATGAGTAAAGCCGCTGTCCTGGTTCCACATGCCGTCGGTCATCAGAATATGAAAGCTGGGGCGGCAGGTGTAGCGCGGTTCGACCTGAGTCGATCCGGTAATGGGGTTGGGATTGTAAGCCCAGGCGTCGGAGTCGGTACGCAGAAACTCTCCGGCCCGAGTCAGTGAACCGCGTAGAGGCGTCCCGCCAACAAACTGGAAGCCGCGTAGCCAGCTGTAAAAATTGCCCTTGTGCTGATTGCCGAACGCCCGGAAACGGTTGTCCTGGCATTTGGCCGTGTTGTTGTTCGAGTTCAGGGTGGTGCAGTCAGTCAGGCCCTGCCAGGTGATGCGCACGGCGGCCGACATATCGTAGAAAGCCTGGTGGCTGGCTGAAATGGTGGCCAATCCGCGATCCCGATAGAAAGAGTACCAGATGGCAAAGTTCTGGCGTTCGTCTGTGCCATTCGGGCCAGAGGTATCACTGACCTGAACGATACGGTAGCAATCATCGTTGGCAATCGAGGTTGCACTGCATCCGGGCAGCGTTGAATCGAAAAGGTAATAATAGGCTTGTACTGGTTGGCGTGTCAGGTTGGCCCTTGCGGTGCGAGCACCGGAGCCACTGGTTTGCGTGCAGCGTTGAGAGCTACTTGTGTAGCCCGCACCAGTGACCTCACAACTGCCGCTTGCGGTTCGTCTTATAGTGTACCGCGCACCGCCTGGGGTGGTTATCGTAGTACTGGAGCCGTTTGTGAGTGAGACCGATATGTCATAGTCATTACTCGGGTTTTCCGCCAGCATATTACCAATGGTGGTCCCCGTGTAACTGGTGCAGCCAGACATGTTGTTATGGTTGCAGTACCAATCGACCCGGTAGTCTTTGCTCAGGTCTACCGAGCCTTTGCTGGTATCGAAGCCGTTGTGGTAAGCACTGGTGAAGCTGGTGCTGTAGGTGACCGGGGTGCCCGAGCTATTGACCCCACGCGGAATTTCATAGGTGACGTTGGGGTTGTAGTACAGCGGGTTAAAGGCTGATGATTTTGCTCTGACAGTATTGCGTGGACCGTTGTCGTCAGGCACCGATGCCCGCCACATACTGCGTGAATCATCCAGGGTAAAAATCAGGTTCGGTGCAACCGAGTCCACCAACATCAGTGGCTGCTGGCTGACATCCAGTGCGGCGGCATAGCTTGAAGCAGCATGCAGGTACAAGGAAAAGGCCAGAGTGCTGAGAGCCGTTTTGCGCGCGGCGTCAAGAGTTTTCATGGGTCGATCAGCCTTTTGTCAGTTGTATACGCGGGCGGTGGTTGAGCGCATGTGAAGCTCGCTGTTGTCGCTGGCGGCCCGGCTGTTGATTTCATAGCGGAACAGGCCAATGCCCATCAGCATGTTGCCGTATTCGGGGTTCTCGTTTTCCCCGGTGTCGGCTCCGCCAGGGGCGGGAATGGCATACCAGTTGATTGTTTCTGCGAAGCTGGTTACGTCGTCCGGCGAATAAACCTGGGTTTTGATGGAGTCAAAGAACTGTTGGTAGTCTGGGGCTCTGTTGATCAGACAGGGAGCTTCGGGCTGCAGGTTGTTTGGGCACTGATTCACGGCATTGAGCGGTCGCAGTGCGGTAGCCAGATCATAGGAGCCAGGGATTTGCCGGCGGGTGCCGATGGTCCGGTACTCGCCGTCGCGCAGACCGGCCTCGGCAGCATTGAACAGTTGTTTCTGATCAACCAGGTTGCCAGTGATCCGCGCTTCAAGGGTGACTTCGCGCATATTGGTGATAGCCAGGGTCGTAAGGATCAGCAGAAAGACCAGGGCGATGACCAGGGCAGCGCCGCGCTGCTGGTAATGGTGTGGTGTTTTCATCGTGTCAGATTCCTGAGGTTGACCGTACTTTCTGCGATCAGATACAGCGCCCGATCCGGGGCGGTGGCCCGGCCGTTGTCGTACCAGGTGGCTTGCCAGCGCTGGTAGGCCGGGCTGGCGTTGCTATCGGCCAGGTTCTGCGCACGGCTTTTCAGCAAGGCGGAGTAGCGCACCGAACGAATGGTTTCACCGGCGGCAGGCGCCAGGGTGTACCTGGCGGCCTCACGGCTTTCTCCGCCACTGACACCAAACTCAAGCTTGAAGTCGACCAGGTTGTCGACAATAGCCACGCCGTTGCAGAGCAGGGCGCCATCAACTACTTGCAGACGCACGATGGCCGGCTCCGCCGGGTTGGTGTAGGGCTCATCGGCGGCATCCAGCTCAGTTCCGTCACAGGTGGCGACACCTGGCACGTTGGGTTGATAGCGGATGCACAGGCGTTGGCTGGCAGCATGGAAATTGATCACCTCCCCGGCTGCGAATGTGCAGGTTCCGGCAGTAGCGGCCCGGAAGGTATTTTCGAAGGAGTCGTCGGGCCGGTTGCGATAGCCGACCCGCTGCAGTTCTTCCTCAAGAATCAACAGGGTGTAGCGGGCATTCTCGACATTGTCGGATTGACCCTGCTGGAACAGGTAGTTGCCCTTGTTGTCGACGTAGATCTGGGTGATGCCCAGAATCAGCAGGCTGCTGATGGCAAGGGCGATCAGCAGTTCGATCATCGACAGTCCGCGTTCAGCGTGGTTGAAGTAGTTGTTCATATCTGGGTCCGGAAGCGATAAGTGCAGAACTCGGGGGTCGAGTCACCGGCTTGCGGGCACTCGTTGCCTACCGCCCGCCAGGCCAGTTGAATCTCAATGGCCGCTGCATTGTCATTGCAGGTGCCGGGAGCCGAAGACAGGCAGCTATAGATCTGATTGCCGAACTCGTCGGCCCCTGGTAACAGCAGGCGCACCTTGCGGGCCCAGCAGGCCAGTTGGTCGCCAACCAGAGTGGTAGGGTTGCCCGCTTCCAGGCAGTCGCCATTGGCGCTGGTTGGCAAGCTGGCGAACAGTGGAGAGTCATCACTGTCAGCTTCCAGAGAGCCTGGGTTGGTGCGCACGATTTCCAGCAGCTCACTGGCCAGAATGACGGCCTGGGTACGTTGAACCGAATCCTGGGTGTACTGAATGGCACGCCCCTGCATCGCCACCATGCCGAGGATACCGATGGCGGTCAGCAGTATGGTGATCAGAACTTCCAGCAGACTGAAGCCCCGCGTATCTCTATGGTTCATGGTGTGCAACTCCCCAGGCTACCGCCTGCGGCATTCTGGCCTTTGTGGTGAAGGGTGGTGGAGCCACTGCCAGAGACGGTCAGTAGCAGCCCTGTACCGGCGTCATCATCGCGGCAGAAGGTTGAGCGAAAATCGGGGACGGTGGCGGTGCCGTTGGGGCGATAGCCCAATTGGTTGGCGCTGGCGCGGAAGTCGACACCGCCCAGGGTCAGGGTGGTGGTGCGAAGCGGCTCTCCGCGCGCGCTGACCTCGATGCTGCCGGCGGCAGCATCGATGGCGACCTGTACGGGAACCTTGCGGATGACTGCCTCGCTGCGGGCGTATTGCAGCAGTGCGTTGAACTCTTCCGCCTGGGACTGAATGCGATTATCGCGAACCAGCGTGTTGAAGCCGGGAACGGCTATCACTGACAGAATGACGAGTAGTGCAATCACTATCATCAGCTCTACCAGTGTAAATCCCTTCGAACTTCCAGGTGTCATGATCAGCTCCATAGACCTTTTCAGCGGCAAAGGTACAGAGTTGATTAGCTAGGGGCACGGGTTGGGTGATGGGTGGTGGAAGAGAAGGGATAAGTGGTTATTTGAATATGGCGACAGGTTTGGCAAGAGCGGCCGAGGGCCGCTCTTACCCTGGGGTTACGGGTTGGGTCGCCCCTGGTCGGGCTGGCTGTAATCGCATACCCCGTCAGGGAAGATTTCGTTTAGTCGAGCGACTTGGCCGGCATCTGGGGTCCAGCTCCCGTAGGTTCCATCGATTATGGCAGTGGCGACCGGTTTGAGGCTGCATTTGAAGACGCTGCCTTCGATTGGTCCGCCAGCGACCATTCGCGAGGTGGTGTAGGTCGGGAAGGCCTGGGTACAGGTGCCGGCGCTCTGAGTGTCGAGAATGCCGTTCCATACATCGTCGCCTGCGGCCATCAACTCACCGTCGCTGTCGAAGCAGCTATCCACCGCCTGAGCCGGACGGTTTTCACCAATGCTCTGATCCGGGTTGGCGCGGATGTTCATCAGCCAGTCATGCAGCACCTCCAGAGCCATCCATGTCTGGTCGAACTCCTGGCCTGGGCGCGGACGGTTCGGATCGCTGGTATTAGTGGGACGGGTATCGGTAAACCAGATCACCTGGTTGTCGGCATGCCCCATCCGGTTGATGATTCGCTGCCGGGCCGAGAACGACTGATGGCTGTTGTGCATGTCCAGTACTTCTTCCAGGTAGTTGCGCCAGTCGATCACTGGAATATCCAGCTGTCCGTCGAACACCATCCCTGAGCTATAGGCCGCCTGGATAGCCTGCAGGTCACCGGCAGTCCGGGGCGCGGGCGCTATGCCGTCCGGGCTCAGGTTCATATTGCGCATGCTCCAGGGGTCGAAGAGGCTGGGGTCTGCCATTACGTCATTGATGCTGCCGAGGAACGGGAATCCCTCCTGGACCATTTCATTTGGCTGTTTCCAGCCGCCGACAAAGGCATTCAGGTGCAGGAACTCTGCCGGGGTGATGGCGCCGTCGACCAGGGCCTGAAGGCCGTATTGAACTCCGACGTTGTCGTACAGCGTGCGCGGCTCGCCCTGATCATCGACACCGTAGATGTTGCGCAAGTCGTCGTAGTGGGTCCACTTGACGCTGTTCATGATGCCGGCGGGTTCCATCAATTGCTGATTGGTGACCTGACCGAACAGCGGGTTCATGACCAGCGGAGTCAGGCCACGCCAGGCCGGGATGCACTCGGTCATGCCGGGAGCGGTGGCATAGCCCAGCATGGTCTTGGCGCCAGCCAGCGGATCGGGGTAGTCATCGGTCGAGTTGAGGCCGACCAGCAGACTGCGGTTGGCGGTGGTCTGCCATAGCGGGTTGGTCCGGTCGGTGGCGTCCATATAATGCTCAAGCAGTTCGCAGTCACCGATATGAATGGTCTGGGTCACCATGTCCGGGTAGGCGTACTGGGGCACACCGGCGTCAATCAGGCCGGGATGATTCTGGGCGTAGACATATTGCTGAATGCCGCCGCCGGAACCGCCAATGGCGACGGTATAGTCTGGCATGCCGAAGCGCTTGACGAAGTGCTCCTTGGTCATCAGCGCTGCTTCACCGCCGACCTGCAGATTGTAGTGAGTATTGGTGCGGGTGCCGGTGGAATAGATCACCGCATAACCCTGGCCTAGCGCCTGGGGAGACAGCGCGCGACCGCTCAGGCGGCCCTGGGTGTGGCCAATGGCGACCCCGCCTTCGAAGTGAAACAGCAACCGGTCGTTCCACAGTTCTGTAGAGGTGCTGTCGGCGTTGTCGCCGAGACTGGCCAGGGTCGCGAAGCTGTAGATGAAGCGGTTGAGCGTGCCGACCTCGCGGCGCACTACAAAGTCCACTTCGCGGCCATCGGTCAGTGTGGTGGTTGCCATATCGGCCGGGCGGCTGCCGTCACCGGGCAGTGGTTTGTAGCTATTGTCGGTCGCCCGATAGAGAAACTCGACATAGGGTTCGATCATGCAGTCCTTGCTGTAGCCGATCAGCGTACCGCCCTCAAACACCGGGAAGCCGGCATTGTCGTCGGTATCGACCAGTGGCTGACGGCCCAGTTCAGTGGTGACGGTACAGACAAAGGGGTATTGCTGCGGGCCGGAGAAAATCGGGCCGCTGAGCGAGTGGCTGGTCAGGCTCAGGCTGTCCAGTGGGCCGTGCTGGGTATGGTGCAATTCAAGCCGGTTGTCGCCCGGCTCCAGCCCTTCGATCAGAACCTCCATGCGCCCAAGGCGGCTGATGGTCCGGCTGGGCTCGATCTGCTGGTCGTTGAGCCAGAACTCCAGTCGCTCCAGTTCCTGCTCAATCAGATCCGGATCGCCGAGAATGCTTACCAGCACATCCTGGCCGCTGACCTGATCGGCTGCGCTGGACAGGGTTTCCAGGTTGAAGTCGGGAATGGCTGGTTGCTGACGATTTGAGCTGGAACTGGAGCTGTTCAGGCAGCCACTCAGTGCCAGCGTCAGCAGGCTGATAGTGCCGGGTAAAAGATAGCGTCTAGTCAGTGACATGGGTGCGTCCCTCGTGTGGCCTGTATCTTGTTGTGGTTATGGCCTGACCCATGCTAGGGGGCGATGTGCTGACAAAACAGGTACAGATTCGGCGATTTGACTGGAACAGATGGGATTTAGAGCCGGCTGGCCAGTTTGCCGAGTGTGGCGATGGCCTGGCGGATGGCTGGCGTAACCGGGTGCCCGGCGTTGATACGCAGATAGTTGTAATGCCGTGCGCCGGCGGAAAACACATTGCCGGGGAAGATATGAATGCCAGCGGCCAGCGCCTGATCGAACAGCTGTCTGGAGTCTGACTGGCCCGGCAGCTTTACCCATAACACGCAGCCGCCGGCGGGCTCTTCTACCCGTGTACCAGCAGGAAAGGTGGCCCGTATCAAGGCTGCGGTATCACGGCTTTGCTGCTGCAGCTGTCGACGCAAGCGTTGCAGGTGCTGGGCATAGAAGCCGCTTTCCATCAGGCGCCCGAGCAGCAACTGTGGGGCCGAGGCGGTGGTAATGCTGCTGATCTGTTTGAGTTCGCGCAGCCGGTGGTGAAAGCGCCCAGGAGCAACCCAGCCGAGCCGCAGCCCGGGCATCAAGGTTTTGGAGAAGGAGTTGCAGTAGATCACCATCCCGTGCTCGTCATAGGCCTTGGCCGGCAGTGCCTTGTCAGCGTAAACGGTGTCGCCCCAGATATCGTTCTCGATCAGCGGAATCTGATAACGGTTGGCCAGGGCTACCAGTTTGCGCTTGCGCTCGGCCGGCATGCTGAAACCCAGCGGATTCTGGGCATTGGGCGAAACCAGACAGGCGCTGACCTGGCCGCGCTTGAAGGCCTGCTCCAGAGAGTACAGACAGATGCCGTCGCGGTAATGGGTGGGGATTTCCACCACCCGCCGTTGCAGTACATCCAGGGCCACCAGCGTGCCGTAGTAGGTTGGGGTTTCCACGGCCACGCTATCGCCGCGTCGGGTGACCGCGCGCAAAGCCAGCTCAATGGCTTCCATGCAACCATTGGTGACGATCAGGTCCTGTTCGGTGATGGGGACGTCGTACTTCAGACTGCGCCTAGCCAGTTGATGGGTAAACCGCGGATGGCCGTGTGGATGCATATAGTCCCAGGCCTCCAGCGGATGAGTCCGGGTGACCTCGCGCAGGGTCCGCAGTACCCTTTCAACAGGCATGCTACTCGGGCTGGGTAGTGCGATACCCAGGCGGATCAGGTCCTGTTCGGCGTGGGGTTCCATGTAGTGAAGGATGTCCTCACTGAGCGAAACCTCTACCGGCAGCAAGGGGAAGTGTGCGGGGTGCTCGTTGTCCGGTTGGCGCGGCGGATCCTGACTGACATAGACCCCGGAACGCGGACGCACTTCAATGAAGCCATCCAGCTCAAGCTGACGAAAGCACTGCATGATGGTGTTGATACTGACGCCGAACAGCTGGCTCAGATGGCGTATCGAGGGCAAGCGCTCGCCAGCGCGATAGCTGCCGCCGAGGATATGTTTGCGCAAGCGTTGACTGATGCTCTCGTACAGAAAGAGTTCGTGGGCCATGGGTGTATCGTCTCGGCTTCCTGCGGACGTGGGCCAGATTGTTGTTAGTGGCCTCAGACCCAAGAGTATAGGTGGGGTGAGTGCTGTGCGCCAAAATTGTGCGCTTTGGGTTAGTCGTGCGGCCTTCCCTGGTCTGGCTGGGTGTAATCACATACCCCGTCAGGGAAGATTTCCTTGAGTCTGGCGGCCTGGTAGGCGTCCGGTCGCCAGTGACCATAGGTACCATCGTTCAAGGCGGTGTCCACCGATTTCAGTGCGCATTTGAAAATCCCACCTTCAATCGGCCCGCCAGCAACCATGCGTGAGGTGGTGTAGGTCGGGAATATCTGGCTGCAGGCTCCGGGAGGCTGGTCGTCGAGCTTGCCGGCCCAGACGTCGTCGCCGGCGGCGATCAGAGCGCCGTCGGCGTCAAAGCAGCTGTCGAGCGCATTGGCCGGGCGGTTCTCGGCGATACTCAGGTGCGGGTTGGCGCGGATGTTCATCAGCCACTCATGCAGCACTTCCAGGGCCAGCCAGGTGTGATTGGCTTCCTTGTTGGCGCGCGGTCGCAGTGGATTGCTGATGTCGGTGGGCCGGGTATCGGTGAACCAGATCAACTGGTGATCGGCGTGCCCCATTCGGTTGATGATCCGTTGCCGGGCAGAGAACGATTGATGGCTGTTGTGCATGTCCAGAACATCTTCAAGGTAATGCCGCCAGTCGATCAGCGGGATATCCAGCTGGCCGTCGAATACCAGGCCGGATCGGTAAGCTGCTCGAATGGCTTCGGGATCGCCCACAGTGCGGGGCGCCGGGGTGATGTGGTCCGGGCTCAGGGTCATATTGCGCCGGCTCCAGGCATCGAAGCGGCGGCTGGGTGATGCCAGTACATGGGGTAGTGAGCCGATAAACGGGTAACCCTCCTGAACCATATCCGCTGGCCGCTTCCAGCCGCCGACCAAAGCGTTGAGACGGAGAAACTCTTCCGGTGTGATCTTGCCGTCGGTCAGGGCGCGCAGGCCGTATTGCACACCAACATTGTCATACAGGGTACGGGGTTCGCCTTGTTCATCCACGCCGTAGATGTTGCGCAGGTCCTGATAGTGGGTCCAGCGTACCGTTGACATCAGTTTTTCTGGCTGCATCAGCTCCTGATTGCGGGCCCGCCCATAGTGTGGGTTAAGGACCAGAGGGGTGAGGCCGCGCCAGCCGGGGACGCATTCGCTCATGCCGGGTGCACTGGAGTAGCCCAGCAATAGCTTGCCGAGAGCGAAAGGATCGAGGAAGTGCGCAACGGCATTGAGCCCGACCAGCAGGCTGCGGTTGGCGGTGGTGCGCCAGCGCCGATTGTTCTTGTCGGTTACGTCCATGAAGTGTTCCAGCAATTCACAATCCAGGCCGTGAATCATCTGGGTGACCATGTCCGGGTAGGCGTACTGTGGTACGCCGGCATCGATCAGGCCGGGATGGTTCTGAGCGTAGATGTATTGCTGGATGCCGCCACCGGAGCCGCCAATGGCTACGGTGTAGTCAGGAACCCCAAAGCGCTTGATAAAGTGCTCCTTGGTCATTAGCGCGGTTTCGCCGCCCAGTTGCAGGTTGTAGTGTGTGCTGGTACGGGTGCCGCTGGAGTAAATCACCGCATAACCCAGGCCCAGCGCCTCCGGCTCGAGCGAGCGGCGGGTTACCCGTCCCTGGCTATGGCCGACCCCCACGCCACCTTCGAAGTGAAACAGCAGACGGCCGTTCCATAGATCGGTTGAAAGCCCGGATGGCGCATCCTCGAAGTGCGCCAGAGTGGCAAAACTGTAGATGAAACGGTTGATGGTGCCGATCTCCCGGCGCACGATGAAGTCCACTTCGCGGCCATCGGTCAGAACCGTGGTGGCAACATCCTCTGGGTAGCTGCCATCCTCTGGCAGGGGTTGATAGCGGCCTTCGGTAGTGCGATAGAGCCAGTCGACATAGGCCTCAATCATGCAATCGTTGCTATAGCCGACTAGTGCCCCGGTGTCGTCGTGCACAGGAAAACCCGGCGGCTGGTCGCTATCGACCAGAGGCTGGCGCTCCAGCTCGCTGGTTACGGTGCAGACGAAAGGAAACTGCTGGGGGCCGGAGAAAATAGGGCCGCTCAACGGATAGCTGGTCAAGGTCAGTTCATGCAGTTGTCCCAGCCGCTGATGGTGCAGCTCCAGTTGATTGCGACCGATGTTCAGGCCGTCGATCAGCACTTCCAGTCGGCCATCGCGTTGGGTCAGGCGCAGAGGCTGGACAGGGTGCTGGTTGACGCGAAACTCAAGGTTTCCAAGGGCTCGCTGTAACAGTTCGGGGTCGCCCTCCAGACCCAGCAGAACATCGCTGCCGCTGATCTGATCGGGGGCGCTGGACAGGACGCTCAGGCTGATCTGGCTGGCGTTCGTGGGAGTGTCGGCCCATGACTGGGATACCAGGCTCAATCCCAGAATGCCGAGTGCTACAGCAAACCCGTGGCGTGACATCATCGAACGCCCTCCCTTTCCTGGCCCTATAACGACTATAGGCAAGGCGCCATACTGGTGCCATATTCGGCGTCATTGCGAGTAGCAGGGGGCGGCCAGCCGCCGACGTGGCAATCCAGAGGTTTTGGCGTAGCCCCCTGGATTGCCACGGGCCTTCGGCCCTCGCAAATGACGGATTGGGGTGGAATGAGGCTGGTCTGGCCAGCCTCATGGCATGGTTAACCAGCCGGTCAGCGCCGTTCCAGCAATACCCCGGCTTCCATGTGATGGGTATAGGGGAACTGGTCGAACAGGGCGCAGCGGGTGATCTGGTGCGTGCTGTTCAACTGCGTCAGGTTGGCGGCCAGGGTTTCCGGGTTGCAGGAGATGTAGAGGATGCGTGGATAGCCACGGACCAGCTCCAAGGTCGCAGGGTCCAGGCCGGCGCGTGGCGGGTCGACGAATATGGTGTCGAACTCGAAACCGGCCAGATCAATACCCTGCAGCCTGCGGAATTCGCGTACGCCGGTCAGAGCCTGGGTGACTTCCTCGCTGGCCAGACGCACCAGGGTGACATTGTCGACTCCGTTCATGCGCAGATTTTCCTGAGCGGCATGCACTGAGCGCTTGGCCAGTTCTGTGGCCAGTACCCGGCGGAAGCGGGTCGACAGCGGCAGGGTGAAATTGCCGTTGCCGCAATACAGTTCCAACAGGTCGCGCTCGCTGTGTCCGGCCGCACTCAGCGCCCAGCTCAGCATCTTCTGGTTAACCTCGCCATTGGGCTGGGTGAAACCGCCTTCGACCTGCTGGTAATGCCAGGAGCGCTCGTCGACTGTCAGGGTTTCGGTGATGTAGTCCTGGGCCAGGACCCGCTTGCGGCCTCGGCTGCGGCCGATCAACTGAATGTCGAGTGCCTCGGCCAGTCCTCGGGCCGCTTGATCCCAGCTCTCGTCGATCGGCCGGTGGTAGCACAGGGTGACCAGTGCCTGGCCTGATAGCGTAGTGAGAAACTCGACCTGGAACAGCTTGCGGCCCAACTCTGGATTGGCCTTGCAGGCATCCAGCAAGGGACCCATCAGCGCATTGATGCGTCGGCTGGCAATCGGCAACTGTTCCAGCAGAACCGGCGCGCGCTTGTCGCCCTGCTCGAACATCGCATAGTGCGGCACGCCCTGCTCATACCACAGACGGAACTCGGCGCGCAGGCGGAAGTGTTCGGGCGGTGAGGCGAACAGCTCCGGTTCCGGGGCGCCGAAGGGGGCGAGCAAGTCGACCAGCCGCTGGCGCTTGTCCGCCAGTTGCTGGTCGTAGTTGTGCGGATTGAATTCCAGACCCATCAGTGGAAGATCGCCAGTTTGATGATGAACAGTCCGGCCAGAATATACAGGCTGGGGTTGAGGTCACGCCAGCGCCCGGCCAGCAGCTTGATTACCGTCCAACTGATGAAACCCAGGGCGATGCCATGCGCGATCGAGAAGGTCAGTGGCATGGAGATGGCGGTAATCACGACCGGCGCGGCGACGGTCAGATCTTCCCAGTCGATCTGGACCAGGCCACCGGTCATCAGTACTGCAACGAACAGCAGGGCCGGCGCAGTTGCGTAGTCAGGCACAGTGCCGGCCAGCGGCGAAAAGAACAGGCACAGCAGAAACAGCAGGGCAACCACGCAAGCGGTCAGGCCGGTACGGCCACCGGCGCTGGTGCCGGCCGCTGATTCAACATAGCTGGTGGTGGTCGAAGTACCCAGGGCGGCACCGGCCATAGTTGCGGTACTGTCGGCCATCAGGGCACGGCCCAGACGCGGCAGCTTGCCGTCCTTGTCAACCAGATTGGCCCGTTGCGCGACCCCGATCAGGGTGCCGGAAGTGTCGAACAGGTCAACGAACAGGAAGGCGAAGATCACGCTGATCATCCCGACTTCCAGCGCGCCAAGGATATCCAGCTCCATGAAGGTCGGTTTCAGGCTCGGCGGTGCCGAGACCACGCCAGTGAACGAGGTCAGGCCAGCCAGCAGGCTGATGCCGGTCACCACCAGAATGCCGATCATGACCGCACCAGTAACCTTGCGATAGGCCAGGGCGACGATCAGGGCAAAACCCAGTGCGGCCAGAACCGGTGCTGGTTGGCGCATATCGCCCAAGGTTACCAGTGTAACCGGGTGATCGACCACCAGTCCGGCGTTCTTCAGGGCGATCAGCGCCAGGAACAGCCCGATCCCGGCGGCAATCGCCGAGCGCAGCGCCAGCGGAATGCTGTTGATGATCCACTCACGGACCTTGAAGATGCTCAGCAGGAAAAACAGAAAACCGGAAATGAAGACCGCCCCCAGGGCGACTTCCCAGCTATAGCCCATCGAGCCGACCACGGTATAGCTGAACATCGCGTTCAGCCCCATGCCGGGGGCGAGGGCAATCGGGTAGTTGGCCCACAGGCCCATGATCAATGTGCCAATAGCGGCTGCCAGACAGGTGGCGACAAAGGCCGCTCCAGGATCGATACCAGCGTCGCTCATCATCGTCGGATTGACGAAGATGATGTAGGCCATGGTCAGGAAGGTGGTCAGGCCGGCAATGACTTCGGTGCGAACGGTCGTGCCGTGGGCTTTAAGTTGGAAGAGCTTTTCCAGCATGGAGGTATCCCAAGGTGTAAGGGCTGAAAAAGCGCCCGATTCTACCTTAATCAAGACACTTTTAGTGAATTTCTCCTGTCGTTGTGTCAGGCTTTACGGCCATTTTCTTGCGGAGAACCGCCATGACCCTGAGTTTTGACAACGACGCCCAGCGCGTCAGCTATGGTATCGGTCGCCAGATGGGCGATCAGCTGGCTGGCAGCAATATCCCTGATCTGAGCATTGATGCTGTGGTTGCCGGTCTGCGCGATGCCTTTGCTGGTCAGCCGAGCCAAGTTGAGGAAGCTGCACTGCAGGCTGCCTTCCAGGCATTGCAGGAAAAGATGCAGGCAGTAGCCGAGCAGGCCGCTCAGGCTGCGCGTCAGGCGGGCGTGGACTATCTGGCGGACAACGCCAAGCGTGAAGGTGTCGTAACCCTGCCGTCAGGTCTGCAGTATGAGGTTATCAGCGAAGGTACTGGTGCCACCCCAACTGCCAGCTCGACTGTGCAGACTCACTACGAAGGCACTCTGATCAGCGGCGAGGTGTTCGATAGCTCCTACAAGCGCGGCCAGCCCGCCGAATTCCCGGTTGGTGGCGTAATTGCCGGCTGGACCGAGGCGCTGCAACTGATGAAGGAAGGCGCCAAGTGGCGGCTGTATATTCCTTCGGAGCTGGCCTACGGCGCCCGCGCTGCTGGCAGCATCCCGCCGCACAGCACCCTGGTGTTTGATATTGAGCTGTTGAAGGTGCTCTAAGCTGAGGCTGGAGCGACCCATGCGCTTTCCCCGGGTTTCCTGGGAGCCTGGAGCATCTGCTCCAGGACGGGGATGCAGCCGGCTTGCGCTGCGGGAGCGGATGCTCCCGCCTCCCAGGGGGGGTATTGGGAGTTGGGGTCCAGGAGGCTATCTGCCCTCTGAGCTATTAGAAGCTGCGATCAATCGAGAAGCGCGCCAGTTGCTCCAGTGAATCGCGATAGGTTGAAGCTGGCAGTGTCTGCAGCAACTCAACCGCCTCATCAACCTGGCTGCGCGCCAGATTCAGAGTGTAGTCCAGCGCTCCGCAATCCCTGACCGCCTGCTGGATCGGCGTGATGTCTTCCAGACCGCCTTTCTGAATGGCCTGGCGCACCAGTTGAGCCTGTTCGGCAGTGCCTTCGCGCATGGTGTAGATCAAGGGCAGTGTTGGCTTGCCTTCGGCCAGATCGTCTCCGACATTCTTGCCCATGGATTCGGCGTCGCCGGTATAGTCCAGCACGTCATCGACCAGTTGGAAGGCAATCCCCAGAGCATTGCCATACTGACGCAAGGCTTCGGTCTGCGTCTGGCTGGCGCCGGCCAGCAATCCGGCGCAATGGGTTGAGGCCTCGAACAGCATGGCGGTCTTGCTGCGGATCACTTCCATATAGGTAGCCTCGTCGGTGCTGGCGTCGCGGACCTTGGACAGTTGCAGCACCTCGCCCTCGGCGATCACGTTGGTGGCATTGGCCAAGGTGCGCATGATGGCCATGTCACCCAGTTCGACCATCATTTCGAAGGCGCGGGAATAAAGGAAGTCGCCTACCAGTACACTTGGCGCATTGCCCCACAGGGCATTGGCGGTCGAGCGGCCGCGACGCAGATCGGAGGTATCGACCACATCATCATGCAGCAGAGTGGCGGTGTGCAGGAACTCGATAATCGCCGCCAGGCTGTGTTGGCGCGAGTCGCTGAGGCCGCAAGCCCGGGCGCCGAGCAGAACTACCAGTGGGCGCAGTCGCTTGCCGCCGGCACCGATAATGTAGTGACCAATCTTTTCGACCAGCGGAACCCGGGAGTGGAGCTGGCGCATGATGAGCTGGTTTACCGCCTCGAAGTCATCCTTCACGGCAGAATAAAAAGGCAGGGTAGTCATTGACCGTACACTTTCCTGAAGATTGGCGGCATGCTAGGTGGCGGGGCTGTTGGTGTCAAGGAAACCCACCACCACTGCGGGATGCGGCCAGACGGGCTGGGTGCTGTTTGGGCTTGCGCAGGCGTTGCTCTTTGCGTAGAATCCACGCCCTCGAAAACCCGATTCACAGCATCCCTGTTTTGACAATGGCAAGCTCGGGCCCGATAGGCGGGTTCACTTGCAGCCATGCCGGCCACTAACCATTATTCCCAAGCGCCGGGTGAGCAGGATTACGGAGAAAGCAACATGTACGCAGTGATTGTTACCGGTGGCAAGCAGTACAAAGTCGCCGAAGGCGAATACCTGAAGGTCGAGAAGCTGGAAGCCGAAACCGGCGCCAGCATCGAGTTCGACCGCGTTCTGCTGGTTGGCAATGGTGACGACGTCAAGATCGGTGCCCCGGTTGTCGAAGGCGCCAAAGTGACTGCCGAAGTGACCGAGCATGGTCGTGGCGACAAAGTGCGGATCATCAAGTTCCGTCGTCGTAAGCACCACATGAAGCGTCAGGGCCACCGTCAGTGGTACACCGAGATCAAGATTACTGGCATCTCTGCCTAAGCGATTGAGGAGTTAATACTCATGGCACACAAAAAAGCAGGCGGTTCCACGCGTAACGGCCGCGATTCAGAATCCAAACGACTTGGCGTCAAGCTGTACGGCGGCCAGGCTGCTACTGCCGGCAACATCATCGTTCGTCAGCGTGGCACTGAGTTCCACCCCGGCAAGAACGTTGGCATGGGCAAGGATCACACTCTGTTCGCCAAGGCTGACGGCGTGATCAAGTTCGAAGTGAAGGGCAAGTTCGGTCGTCGTTACGTTAATGTCGTAACCGCCTGATCGGCTCTGAACTGAAAAAGCCCTGTCGTAAGACGGGGCTTTTTTGTTTGTTTTGTTCGTGTTGTTTGTGGCTTATTCTTTCCATGTGTTTATAAACCCATCCCGCTCGGGAGGGGAGAGCGATGAAATTTGTCGATGAGGTATCCATCACGGTCAAGGCTGGTGATGGCGGCAACGGATGCATGAGCTTCCGTCGCGAAAAATTCATTCCCAAGGGTGGTCCGGATGGGGGTGATGGCGGTGATGGTGGCTCCATCTACCTGGTGGCCGACCCCAATCTGAACACGTTGGTTGATTACCGTTATACCCGCCGCTTCAACGCGCAGCGTGGTGAGAACGGTCGCGGCAAGGACTGCACCGGCGCCAAGGGCGAAGATATGGAGCTGCCGGTGCCGGTTGGGACTACGGTCATTGATGCGGGCACCCAGGAGATCATTGGTGACCTGACCGAAGCCGGTCAGCGCCTGCTGGTGGCTCAGGGTGGCTGGCATGGGCTGGGCAACACCCGCTTCAAATCGAGTGTCAACCGTGCCCCGCGTCAGACTACTCAGGGTAGTCTGGGGGAGTTGCGTGACCTTAAGCTGGAGCTGAAAGTGCTGGCTGATGTTGGGCTGCTGGGGTTGCCCAATGCGGGCAAGAGCACGCTGATTCGGGCGGTGTCTGCCGCCAAGCCGAAAGTCGCCGACTACCCGTTCACCACTATGGTGCCGAATCTGGGTGTAGTAGATGTTGGGCGGCTGCGCAGCTTTGTGATTGCCGATATTCCCGGGGTGATCGAGGGCGCGGCTGAGGGTGCGGGGCTGGGAACCCGGTTCCTCAAGCATCTGTCACGTACCCGGTTGTTGTTGCATCTGGTCGATATGGCGCCCCTGGATCAAAGCGACCCGGTTGAGGCAGTAGAGACCATTGTGCATGAGTTGGGCAAGTTCAGTCCGTCGTTGCTGTTGCGTGAGCGCTGGCTGGTACTGAACAAGTGCGACCAGTTGCTGGAAGATGAGCAGCAGGCGATTCTCGATGATGTGGTTGAGCGTCTGGAGTGGGAAGGCCCGGTGTTCGTGATCTCGGCGGCTGATCGTCAGGGTACCGATGAGTTGGCGCAGGCGGCGATGAACTGGCTGGAAGAGCGTGAGCGTCTGATGGCCGAGGATGAGGAGTACGCTGCTGCCATGGCTGATATGGATCAGGCCATTGAAGATGAGGCGCGTGCCCATATCCAGGCTCTGGATGATCGTCGTGCCCTGCGCAAGCAAGGGTTGCTCAAGGATGAAGATGACGACGACTTTGATGACGATGATGACGATGATGGCGAGGATGGTCCGGAAATCATCTACGTGCGTTGAGAGGGGGAGGCGATAGCCTCCCTCTTGCGTCATGCAATACAATGAGCGCCGGTTTTCCCATTGTCCTCGGTTGATGGAATCAGCATGCGTGAAAAGGTAACCAACGCCCGGCGTTGGGTGGTCAAGATCGGTAGTGCCTTGCTGACCAGTGATGGTCGTGGGCTGGATCGTGCGGCCATGGCGGTATGGGTTGAGCAGTTGGTGGCACTGCGCAAGGCGGGTGCTGAACTGGTGCTGGTGTCATCGGGCGCCGTGGCCGCAGGCATGAGTCGTCTGGGCTGGAGCGAAAGGCCCAAAACCATTCATGAAATGCAGGCCGCCGCCGCGATTGGCCAGATGGGATTGGTCCAGGCCTGGGAGTCCAGCTTCCAGGCACACGGTCTGTCGACCGCGCAGGTATTGCTGACCCACGATGATTTGTCGGACCGCAAGCGTTATCTGAATGCGCGCAGCACCTTGCGGGCGTTGCTGGATCTCGGGGTTATCCCGGTGATCAATGAGAACGATACCGTGGTGACCGATGAAATCCGCTTCGGTGACAACGATACCCTGGGAGCGCTGGTCACCAATCTGGTCGAAGGTGATCTGTTGGTGATTCTGACCGACCGGGACGGGTTGTTTACTGCCGACCCGCGCAATAACCCGGATGCCGAACTGGTTACCCAGGCCATGGCCGATGATTCCAAGCTTGACGCCATGGCTGGTGGCAGTGCCGGGGCGTTGGGGCGTGGCGGCATGCTGACCAAGCTGCGTGCAGCGCGACTGGCGGCACGTTCCGGGGCTGGCACGGTGATTGTTGGTGGCAGGATCGAGCGGGTGATTGAGCGCCTGCAGGCCGGGGAGGTGCTGGGCACCCTGCTGCTGCCGGAGAAGGGTATGCTGGCTGCGCGCAAGCAGTGGCTGGCCGGGCACCTGCAGACCCGTGGCCGGTTGCTGATTGATGAAGGTGCGGTCAAGGCATTGACTGCCGGGCGTAGAAGTTTGCTGCCGGTTGGCGTCAAGGCCGTAGAGGGTAATTTCCGCCGCGGCGAAATGGTCGTCTGTGTTGGTCCGGACGGGCGCGAGGTGGCACGCGGGCTGGTCAACTACAGTGCCCAGGATGCCGCCAGAATCATCGGCCAGCCGACCGAGGCGATCTCCCGGATTCTGGGTTATCTGGATGAGCCGGAATTGGTGCACCGGGATAACCTGGTGTTGGTTTAAGGCTGTGTTTCGGGCTTGACATTAGCCAACCCTGACGGCATAGTACGCGACCTTATTTGTACCTAATTCATCTGTTTTTCTGAGGAGCACGACGGTGGCCAACTCACCTCAAGCCAAGAAACGCGCCAAGCAGGCCGAGAAGCGCCGCAGCCACAATGCCAGCCTGCGCTCCATGGTCCGCACCTATATCAAGAACGTGGTCAAGGCCATCGACGCCAAAGATCTCGACAAAGCCAAGGCAGCCTACACCGCTGCTGTGCCGGTCATCGACCGTATGGCTGATAAGGGCATCATCAACAAGAACAAGGCCGCTCGCCACAAGAGCCGCCTGAACGCTCACATCAAGGCCATGGCTGAAGCCGCCTGATCGCGTTCGCTTGTTGTAGAAAAAGCCGGCCTTGAGCCGGCTTTTTTGTGCGTACTACCCTCTACACAGGCTATCATCGCGGTTTTGCCGGATGAGTCTTCCATGACCGATACCACACCCAATCCCGCTCCCGACGCCAAAGCTCCCGGCTTGCTGCGCTCAGGGTTGGTGGTCAGCTTCATGACCATGTTGTCGCGGGTGCTGGGGCTGGTCCGTGATGTGGTGGTGGCTAACTATTTCGGCTCCAAGTCCGAAGCCGACGCCTTCTTTATTGCTTTCAAAATCCCCAACTTCTTGCGGCGGCTGTTCGCTGAGGGCGCTTTTGCCCAGGCGTTTGTGCCGGTGCTGTCGGAGTACCGCACCAAGCGCAGCCTGGCTGAGGTCAAACTGCTGGTTGATAAGGTTGCCGGGACTCTGGGGCTGACGCTGGTGGGGATTACCGCGCTGGGGGTGGCCGGGGCGCCAGTGCTGATCACTCTGTTTGCTCCAGGGTTTCATGGTGATACCGAAAAGCTCGGGCTGGCGACCGACATGCTGCGGATTACCTTCCCCTATCTGCTGCTGATCTCGCTGACCGCACTGTGTGGCTCTATTCTCAACAGCTACAACCGTTTCGCGGTGCCGGCATTCACCCCGGTGCTGCTGAACCTCAGCATGATTGGCGCCACGCTGTGCCTGACGCCGTACTTCGATCAGCCGATCATGGCGTTGGCCTGGGGTGTGTTCATCGCCGGGGTGCTGCAGTTGCTGTTCCAGTTGCCATTTCTGGCGCAGATCAGGCTGCTGCCGGTACCGCGCCCGGACCGCAAGCATGAAGGCGTCAAGCGGATCATGACGTTGATGATTCCGGCGCTGTTCGGGGTCTCGGTCAGCCAGATCAACCTGATGCTGGATACCGTGCTGGCGTCCTTTCTGCAGACCGGCAGCATTTCCTGGCTGTACTACGCTGACCGGCTGTCTGAGCTGCCTCTGGGGGCCTTTGGCATTGCCGTGGGCACGGTGATTCTGCCGGCGCTGTCGCGTCAGCATGCCGGTGATGACCCCAAGGCCTTTGCCGCAACCCTGGACTGGGCGGTACGCATGGTGCTGCTGGTCGGGGTGCCGGCAGCACTGGCGCTGCTGCTGTTGGCTGAACCGTTGATTGCCACCCTGTTCCATTATGGTGCCATGACCGAGCGTGATGTGTTGCAGTCGGCGGCGGCGCTGCGCGCCTATGCGGTGGGGGTGATGACCTTCATGCTGATCAAGGTGTTGGCGCCGGGCTACTTTGCCCGCCAGGACACCAAGACCCCGGTCAAGATTGCGATCATCTGCATGGTGGCCAACATGGTGCTGAACCTGATTCTGATCTGGCCGCTCAAGCACGTCGGTCTGGCGCTGGCCACTTCGTTGTCGGCGCTGCTCAATGCTGGCTTGTTGTGGTGGGGGCTACGCAAGATTGGTGTATTCCAGGCTCAGCCGGGCTGGCCGATGTTCGCTGTGCGCCTGTTGTTGGCCTGTTTCGCCATGGGGGCGCTAGTGTTGTGGCTGACTCCGGCGGTCGAGCAATGGCTGGCCTGGGGCTGGCGGCAGAAAGTCTGGCACATGAGCGTGCTGGTTTGCGCCGGAGGCGGGGTCTATATTGCCGCGCTGTTGGCGGCTGGGTTGCGGCTACGGCATATTCGCCGCTAGGCTCTGTACGAAAAGTGCCTGCGCTCGGCGACTTTTCGTGCAGAGCCTAATACCCTCCGCATTTCTGCGTCCCGTCATCGCGAGGGCCACAGGCTCGTGGCGACCCGGGTGTGCCTACGGCGTCGGTAGCGGTTGGAACCCGTAAACCTGTATACTCCCGGGTTTCATTCATCTTCCACGCAACGAGTATTATGGAACTGGTCCGCGGCCTACATAACCTGCGGCCCCGGCATCGGGGCTGTGTGGCAACCATCGGCAATTTCGACGGTGTACATGCCGGGCATCAGACTATTCTCGAGCGCTTGCGCGCGCATTCCCAGCGTCTGGGGCTGCCGGGCTGTGTAGTGATCTTCGAACCGCAACCACGCGAATTCTTTGCTCCCAAGGCGGCACCGGCACGTATCAGCCGGCTGCGCGACAAACTGGAGCTGCTCGAAGCTCAGGGTGTTGATCGGGTTTTGTGTCTGGCGTTCAACCGGCGGCTGCGTGAGCTCAGTGCCGAGCAGTTCGTTCAGCAGGTGCTGGTCGACGGGCTTGGGGTCCGGCACCTGGAGGTCGGTGACGACTTCCGTTTTGGCTGTGATCGCACCGGCGATTTCGCCTATCTGGAGCAAAGCGGCCAGCGCCACGGTTTTAGCGTGGAAGCGGCCAATACCATTATCGAGGGCGGCGAGCGGATCAGCAGTACCCGTATCCGCGAAGTGCTCGACAGCGGCGACTTTACCCAGGCCGAGCGTCTGCTGGGTCGTCCATTCAGCATTACCGGCCGTGTTCTGCATGGTCAAAAGCTTGGCCGCCAGCTTGGCGCGCCGACCGCCAACATTCAGCTCAAGCGTCTGCGTGCGCCTCTCAACGGGGTGTACCGGGTCAGCACCGTGCTGGATGGGGTGTTGTTCAAAGGGGTGGCCAATATTGGCACCCGCCCTACGGTCGAGGGTGATGGCCGCCCGCACCTGGAAGTCCATCTGTTCGACTTCTCCGGCGACCTGTACGGTCGCACCCTGACCGTGATGTTTCATGAAAAACTGCGCGACGAACAACGGTTTGACTCGTTGGACGCATTGCAGGCGGCGATCAAGGCTGATTTTGCCGCAGCCAGGGCCCGATGGGGCTTGTAACCGATAAAGAGCCTGGACCGAGATGACCGACTACAAAGCGACACTGAATCTGCCCGCCACGGATTTTCCGATGAAGGCCGGCCTGCCGACCCGCGAGCCGGAAGCCCTCAAACGTCTCGATGGCCTGTACCAGCGCATTCGCGAGGTTAGCCAGGGCCGCCCGCAGTTCATCCTGCATGATGGCCCGCCCTACGCCAACGGCAGTATTCATATCGGTCATGCGGTCAACAAGATCCTCAAGGACATGATTGTCCGCTCCAAGACCCTGTCCGGGTTTGATGCCCCCTACGTGCCAGGCTGGGACTGTCACGGTCTGCCGATCGAACACAAGATCGAAACCCTGCATGGCAAACATCTGGAGCCCGGCAAGACCCGTGAGCTGAGCCGCGCCTATGCCGCCGAGCAGGTCGAGGGTCAGAAAGCCGATTTCATTCGCCTGGGTGTGCTGGGCGACTGGGACGATCCCTATCTGACCATGAATTACGCCAACGAAGCCGGCGAGATCCGCGCACTGGGCAAGATGGTTGAGCAGGGCTTTGTGTTCAAGGGGCTGAAGCCGGTTAACTGGTGCTTTGATTGTGGCTCGGCGCTGGCCGAGGCCGAGGTCGAATACCAGGACAAAAAGTCCGACGCTATCGACGTGGCCTTCGCCATCGAAGATGCCGACAAGCTGGCTGCGGCCTTTGGTCTGGATGCCCTGCCCAAGCCAGCGGCGATCGTGATCTGGACCACCACACCCTGGACCATTCCGGCCAACCAGGCGCTGAACGTGCATCCTGAATTCAACTATGCGCTGGTCGATACCGGCGAGCGCTTGCTGGTACTGGCTGAGGAGCTGGTCGAGGCCTGTCTGGAACGCTACGGCCTGCAAGGTCAGGTGCTTGGCACCTGTGCCGGTGCGGCGCTGGACCTGATCCGCTTCCGTCACCCGCTCTACGAACGTCTGTCACCGGTCTATCTGGCCGACTATGTCGAACTGGGCGCCGGTACTGGCGTGGTGCACTCGGCCCCGGCCTACGGTGAAGACGACTTCCGTACCTGCAAGCAGCACGGCATGAGCAATGACGACATTCTCACGCCGGTGCAGAGCAACGGCGTCTACGCCAGTGACCTGCCGTTCTTTGGTGGCCAGTTCATCTGGAAGGCCAACCCCAGCATCGTTGCCAAGCTGGAAGAACTCGGTGCGTTGCTCAAGCACGAGACCATCACCCACAGCTACATGCACTGCTGGCGGCATAAAACTCCGCTGATCTACCGGGCCACTGCCCAGTGGTTTGTCGGCATGGATGTCGAGGTCGGCAATGGTGAAACCCTGCGCCAGCGCGCGCTCAAGGCCATTGAGCAAACCAAGTTCGTGCCCGAATGGGGCAAGCAGCGTCTGCACAATATGATTGCCGGGCGCCCTGACTGGTGTATCTCGCGTCAGCGCAACTGGGGCGTACCGATCCCGTTCTTTCTGCATAAGGAAACCGGTGAGCTGCACCCGCGCACCGTCGAGCTGATCGAGCAGGTGGCGCAGCGGGTCGAGCAGGGCGGTATCGATGCCTGGTTCAACCTGGATGCAGCCGAGCTGCTGGGTGACGAAGCGGCCCAGTACGACAAGATCAGCGACACCCTGGATGTCTGGTTCGACTCCGGCACCACCCACTGGCACGTGATGCGCTGCTCGCACCCGATGGGGCATGAGCAGGGCCCGCGCGCTGACCTGTATCTGGAAGGCTCGGACCAGCACCGCGGCTGGTTCCATTCCTCCTTGCTGACCGGCTGTGCGATTGACGGCAACGCACCCTATCGCGGACTGCTGACCCACGGTTTCACTGTCGATGAAAACGGCCGCAAGATGTCCAAGTCGCTGGGCAACACCATTGCCCCGCAGAAGGTCAACGATACCCTGGGCGCCGATATTCTGCGGCTATGGGTTTCATCCACCGACTATTCGGCTGAAATGGCGGTGTCCGAGCAGATCCTCCAGCGCAGCGCCGACGCCTATCGGCGGATCCGCAATACTGCGCGGTTCCTGCTGTCGAACCTCAATGGCTTCGATCCGGCCCGCGACCTGCTGGCTCCCGAGCAGATGCTCGATCTGGATCGCTGGGCAGTCGATTACAGCCTGCGCCTGCAGCAGGAGATCGTTGAAGCCTACGACAGCTACAAGTTCTGGAACGTCTATCAGAAAGTGCACAACTTCTGCGTGCAGGAGCTGGGCGGTTTCTACCTAGACATCATCAAGGATCGTCAGTACACCACCCAGACTGACAGCGTAGCGCGCCGCTCCTGCCAGAGCGCCATGTACCACATCGCCGAAGCCCTGGTGCGCTGGATTGCCCCGATTCTGGCGTTCACGGCCGAAGAAATCTGGCAATACCTGCCGGGCGAGCGCAATGAGTCAGTGATGCTCAACACCTGGTATCAAGGGCTGACTGCCTTGCCGGCTGATGCCGAACTGGGTCGGACGTTTTGGGACCAAGTGATCGAAGTCAAGGCGGCGGTCAACAAGGAGCTGGAAAATCAGCGCAACGCCAAGGTTATCGGCGGTAACCTGCAGGCCGAAGTGACGCTGTACGCCGAGCCCGCACTGGCCGCGACTCTGGCCAAGCTGGGCGATGAGCTGCGGTTTGTGCTGATCACCTCCTACGCCAGCGTGGCTGATCTGGCCGAGGCCGGTAGCGATGCGGTAGAGACCGAGCTGGCCGGGCTCAAGCTCAAGGTGGTCAAGAGCGGGCACGGCAAGTGTGTGCGCTGCTGGCACTTCCGCGAGGATGTCGGCCAGCATGCCGGTCATGAGGAAATCTGTGGCCGCTGTGTCGAGAATATCGACGGCTCTGGCGAGGTGCGTCAGCATGCCTGATACCCGGCGTGGCAGCTTGCTGTGGTTGTGGTTGTCGGCGCTGGTGATCGTCCTCGACCTGTCGACCAAATGGCTGGCTGACAGCACGCTGCAGATGTACCAGCAGGTACCGGTGATTCCGGGGTTGTTCAGTTTTACTCTGGCCTACAACCCGGGCGCCGCGTTCAGCTTCCTGGCTGACTCCGGCGGTTGGCAGCGCTGGTTCTTCATCGCCGTGGCGGTGGGGGTCAGCGTGCTGCTGGTGATCTGGCTGGCCCGGCTGGCCCGGGAAAAATGGCTGGAGGCCATGGCGCTGGCGTTGATCCTGGGCGGCGCACTGGGCAACCTGTATGACCGCGTAGTGCATGGGCATGTGGTGGACTTTATCCTGGTGCACTGGCAGCAGAGCTGGTTCTTCCCGGCCTTCAACATTGCCGACAGCGCGATTACCGTCGGCGCGGTGCTGTTGATCGCCGACATGTTCTGGCCACGCAAGAAAACCGCCTAAACGCATACATTTTTGAGCTTCGTACATGACCGACATCCGCATCACTCACGACAGCCAGGTTACTCTGCATTTCACCCTGAAACTGCCCGGCGGAGAGGTGGTTGACACTACCGTTGGCAAGAAACCCGCAACCTTCAAGGTCGGTGACGGCAGCCTGCTGCCAGGCTTCGAGCAGAGCCTGTTCGGACTCAAGGCCGGCGATCAGCGCAGCTTCGAGATCGAGCCCGAGCGCGGCTTTGGTCAGGGTAACCCGCAGAATGTGCAGAGCATGCCGCGGGATGGTTTCAAGGACATGGAGCCTGAGCCGGGCCTGATGATCATCTTCCAGGACGCCGCCGGCGGTGAAATGCCCGGAGTGGTCAAGAGCGTCAGCGACACCGTGGTTGAAATCGACTTCAATCACCCGCTGGCCGGCAAGGTAGTGACCTTCGAAGTAGAGATTCTCGACGTCGCTTGAGGGCGTAAGCTGCTGACTGATGCTGAAACTGTCAGATAGCACGGCGGGGCAGGATGGCTATGTGTCGCGTCGGCACGCAACACCTTCAGGCGCTAGAAAACCCACGCCCCAACCCTGATATAATCCTCAGACCTTTCTCCGTTTCAGCCCTGAGGCCCCCATGCAGATCAAACTGGCCAATCCCCGTGGTTTTTGTGCCGGTGTCGACCGCGCCATCGAGATCGTCAACCGCGCCCTGGAAGTCTTCGGCCCACCGATCTATGTGCGCCATGAAGTGGTGCACAACAAGTTCGTGGTCGAGGATCTGCGCAGCCGCGGTGCGGTGTTCGTCGAGGAAGTCGATCAGGTGCCGGATGATGTGATTGTCATCTTCAGCGCCCACGGCGTGTCCCAGGCTGTGCGCAAGCAGGCGGCTGACCGCGGCCTCAAGGTGTTTGATGCCACCTGCCCGCTGGTGACCAAGGTGCATATGGAGGTTGCCCGCTACAGCCGTGATGGCCGTGAATGCATTCTCATCGGCCATGCCGGGCACCCTGAAGTCGAGGGCACCATGGGTCAGTACGACGCCAGCAACGGCGGCGCGATCTATCTGGTCGAGGATGAAGAAGATGTTGCCAATCTGCAGGTGCGTGACCCGCAGCGTTTGGCCTTTGTGACCCAGACCACCCTGTCGATGGATGATACCGCCCGGGTGATCGATGCCCTGCGCGCGCGCTTCCCGGCCATTGATGGGCCGCGCAAGGACGATATTTGCTATGCCACCCAGAATCGTCAGGATGCGGTCAAGCAACTGGCGGCTGAATGCGAACTGGTCCTGGTGGTCGGCAGCCCCAACAGCTCCAACTCCAACCGCCTGCGCGAGCTGTCCGAGCGTATGGGTACGCCGGCCTATCTGATCGATGGCGCCGATGAAATCCAGCGTGACTGGCTTGAGGGCGTCAACAACGTTGGTGTCACTGCCGGGGCTTCCGCGCCTGATGTGCTGGTGCGTGAAGTCATCGCCCGTTTGCATGAATGGGGAGCCAGCGGTGCCGAAGAACTGGCCGGGCAGGAAGAAAATATCGTATTCAGCATGCCCAAGGAATTGCGGGTCGTGCAGGTGGGGTGATGCGGATGCTGGTTTCCTGGGGGGATTTCCTGGGAGCCTGGAGCATCTGCTCCAGGACGGGGATGCATGGTGGTCCGCTGCGGGAGCGGATGCTCCCGCCTCCCGGGTTAAAACAACCCCCGAATCCCAGCGATCCCCTGTGCGCCGGCATCAAAGGCCTCCGATAGCCGCTCTGGGCTCATCCCGCCTAACAGATAGACGGGCTTGTTGATACTGCCAATCAGCGCCTGAGCAGCCTCCCAGCCCAGTCCGGCAGCGTCAGGATGGCTGGGCGTTGGCAGTACCGGCGACAGCGTGACAAAGTCCACGCCCAACTGCTGTGCCAGGCTTAGTTCCTCGGCATTGTGGCAGGACGCCGCCAGCCAGCCTGTGCTACTGCGCGGCGGCAGCCCGTGACTACCTAACTCATGCAACTGCCGTGCGGTCAGATGCCAGCCAACGCCGGGATACTCTGGTGGCTCGTTACCCTTTAACAGCCAGTCGAACCGCTCCCCAAACCGGGCCAGCACCCGCTCGGTTAGGACACGATACTCTCGCTCAGCAAGCTGGGTCTGGCGCAGCTGCACCAGCCTGATCCCGTTTTCAAGAGCCTGCTCCAACCCGGCGAACAGCGCGCCTTCGTCAGCCATGTCAGGGGTAATCAGGTAACGTTCGGGCAACTGGGCAGCTTGCACGATAGGAGCATTGGCGGCTGGAAAGCTGTAGTTGCCCAGCTCTGAAGGCGCAACCCAGCACACCGGCTGACCCTCGGCGCCATGGGCTTCACCGCTGAACCCGGTCACCAGCCACACATCCAGTCGTACCGACTTGTCAGGGTAGTCGTGACGAATATCGATCAGCGGGCGGGCCTGAGTCACGCTGATACCAAGCTCTTCCAGCAGCTCCCGGCGCAACCCGGTAGTGCGATCTTCGTCGGTCTCCAGCTTGCCGCCAGGAAACTCCCATAAACCACCCTGATGAGCATCGTCCGGGCGTTTGGCGATAAGGATCTGCCCCGCCGCATTACGGATTACGGCAGCCATGACATGTATGCGTTTCACTGAGGGAGCCTCTGGAGAATAACAACACTGTCATTGCGAGGGCCGCAGGCCCGTGGCAATCCAGGGGGGGTGGATTGCCACGGTGCTTCGCGCCTCGCAATGACGTTGAATAATGATGTACTGCCAGGAAGCTCGCTAGCGCTCCGGCAAGTCTTCGGAGAACACATCATGCTCATCGTCGTCCTTGCCGGGGATGACATGTTCCTCCGCTGCCCAGGCGCCGAGATCGATCAGGCGGCAGCGAGCAGAGCAGAAGGGCCGGTCAGGGAAGTTGTCGTCCCAGGCAACGGGCGCCTTGCAGGTTGGGCACTCGACGGTCAGGGTCATGCATGGGCTCCTTGGGTCAGTGCCAGATAGCGCTGGTGCAGGGCATCGACCTGAGCATGCAGCGCCGCCAGATCGCGGTCGTTGCTGATCACATCGTGGGCGTGACGCAGGCGTTCCTCACGCTGCGCCTGAGCCTGCATGATGGCGCGAACCTGAGTCTCAGGCACCTGATCACGCTGGGCAGTCCGGGCGATTTGCAGAGCCTCCGGCACATCGACGACCAGAATGCGCTGAGTCATCTGGTGCTGGCCAGACTCCACCAGCAAAGGGGAAACCAGTAGAGCGTAGGGTGATTCTGCCCGGCTAAGATCAGAGGTGATCTCTTCGCGGATTAGCGGGTGCAGCAAGGCCTCCAGCCAGCGCCGTTCGGCCGGTTCGGCAAACACCTTCTCCCGCAGTGCCGCACGGTTCAGTTCGCCGCTATCGAGCAGAATCGCGTCGCCAAAGCGATCGACAATCTGCCCCAGCGCCGGCCGTCCGGGCTCGACCACTACGCGGGATTTGAGATCGGCATCCACCACATGGATGCCATGAGCTTGGGCAAAGCGATCGGCGGCGGCACTCTTGCCACTGCCAATGCCGCCGGTCAGGCCAATAATCATGCAATTAAAATCCAGCGAACTTGAGATATCCACTGGTTATTCTGTCACCCCAGATCAACGCAATCCAGCCGGCAATGGCCAGGTAGGGGCCGAAGGGGAGGGGGGTGCTGTTGGATTGGCCGCGGGTCTTGAGGATGATGATGCCGAGAATGGCGCCCACCAGTGAAGACAGCAGAATGGTCAGGGGCAGCACTTGCCAGCCGCCCCAGGCGCCGAGCATGGCCAGCAGCTTGAAGTCGCCATAACCCATGCCTTCCTTGCCGGTCACCAGCTTGAACAGCCAGTACACCGACCACAGGCTCAGGTAGCCAAGTACCGCACCCCACAGGGCAGTGCCCAGATCGGTGAACAGGCCAAAGCTGTTGACGATCAGGCCCAGCCACAGCATCGGCAGCACTATTACATCGGGCAGCAACTGGGTGTCGGCGTCGATAAGGCTGAGGCTGATCAGTGCCCAGGTCAGCAGCAGCATGGCGGCGGCAGCCCAGCCGAAGCCGAGTTGCCAGGCTACCAGCATCGATAACCCGCCGGTTAGCAGCTCCACCAGCGGGTAGCGTGGGCTGATGCGTTCCTTACAGTGGCCGCAGCGGCCGCGCAGAATCAGGTAGCTGATTACCGGCAGGTTCTGCCAGGGTTTGATTTCGCTCTGGCAGTGCGGGCAGTGTGAATGCGGCAGAATCAGGTTGTAGGTTGGCAGCGGTGGCTGTTCAACCTCGGGTTCGAGCATTTCCTGGCACTGCCGGCGCCAATCGCGCTCAAGCATGATGGGCAGGCGATGAATCACCACATTGAGGAAGCTGCCAACAATCAGCCCGAACAGCCCGCAAAGCAAAACAAAGGCCAGCACATGGCTGGCCAGATAATCGAGAAGCGGCATATTAGACGACGGCGCCCAGCTGGAAGATCGGCAGGTACATGGCGATGATCAGACCGCCCACCAGAATACCCAGAACAGACATGATCAGAGGTTCGAGCAGAGTGGTGAGGTTATCGACCTTGTTGTCCACCTCGGCCTCGTAGTAGTCGGCGACCTTTTCCAGCATTTCATCCAGCGAGCCGGACTCTTCACCAATGCCGGCCATCTGTACCGCCAATGAGGGGAATACATTGGTGGTTCGCATGGCAAAGTTGAGCTGAGTACCGGCGGATACGTCGTCCTTGATCTTCATGACTGCGTTATAGAACACCACGTTGCCGGCGGCGCCGGCGACTGAGTCCAGCGCATCGACCAGCGGTACACCTGCGGCAAAGGTGGTCGAAAGGGTACGGGCATAGCGTGCTACAGCTGCCTGATAAATAATGTCACCAACGATGGGTGCTTTGAGCAGAGCCCGATCCTGGCCGTCACGGAACGGCTTGGAGCGAAAGTGGATCTGCTTATAGGCGAAACCGATAGCGATAAAGCCAACCAGCAGGATGAACCACCAGGACTGCAGCCATTCCGATAGTCCGATGACAAACAGGGTAAAGGCTGGCAACTCGGCGCCAAAGTTGGAGAATACCTCCTTGAACTGTGGCACCACCTTGAGCAACAGAATCGCGGTAACGATAACCGCCACGACGATAACTGCAATCGGATAGGTCATGGCCTTTTTGATCTTGGCCTTGAGCGCTTCGGTCTTTTCCTTGTAGGTGGCGATGCGGTCCAGCAGCGATTCCAGCCGGCCCGACTGCTCACCAGACTGCACCAGGTTACAGAACAGGTCGTCGAAATACTTAGGGTATTTGCGTAGAGAGTCTGCCAGGGTGTTACCGGCGGCTACATCGGTCTTGATATCGTTGACCAGCTTGGCCAGGTTGGGGTTTTCCGCGCCCTCGGCAATGATCTCGAAAGCCTGGATAATTGGCACCCCGGCCTCCATCATGGTGGCCAACTGACGGGTAAAGAAGGCAATATCCAGTGGCTTGATCGGCTTGGCGCGTTTGCCGAACAGGGTCGATTTCTTGTTCACCTTGGTGACCAGTACGCCCTGCTTGCGCAGTTGCGCCTTGATCAGCCCGGCGTTGGCGCCCTGCATCTCGCCGGTCACCTTGGTGCCCTTGCGGTCCTTGCCCTCCCACTTGTAGGCGTAGACCTTTTCTTCTTTGGCCTTTTTGGCTGTGACAGGCTTTTTGACTGCTGCTTGTTGCGCCATGACTTAGTCCTTGGTCACTCGGTTGACTTCCGCCAGGCTGGTCACACCCTGCTGTACTTTCAGCAGGGCTGACTGGCGCAGGTCGCGGAAGCCTTCGCTTTGGGCGACATCCGAAATCTGAATGGAATTACCTTCTTCCATGATAATACGTTGCATGGCCTGCGTTATTTTAACTACTTCATAAATCCCGACACGGCCCTTGTATCCATCCTTGCAATTTTCACAACCTACCGGGCCATAAATGGTCAACCCGGCATCTATCTGTTGTTCAGTAAAGCCTTCGGCCAGCAATGTGTCACGTGGCACCTCCATCGGCTTCTTGCAACTCTTGCACAGCCGCCGCGCCAGACGCTGGGCGATGATCAGGTTGACCGAGGTAGCAATGTTGAATGAGGGCACACCCATGTTGCGCAAACGGGTCAGGGTTTCTGCCGCGCTGTTGGTGTGCAGGGTAGACATTACCATGTGCCCGGTTTGGGCTGCCTTGATGGCGATTTCCGCCGTTTCCAGGTCGCGGATCTCACCAACCATGATGATATCCGGGTCCTGACGCAAAAAGGCGCGCAGGGCCTGGGCAAAGTCCAGGCCCTGCTTGGGATTGACGTTGACCTGGTTGATACCTTCAAGGTTGATTTCCACCGGATCTTCGGCAGTGGAAATATTGCGCTCCATGGTATTGAGAATATTCAGGCCGGTATAAAGGGAGACGGTCTTGCCCGAGCCGGTTGGGCCGGTAACCAGGATCATGCCCTGTGGTTTGGCCAGGGCGTCCAGGTACATCTGTTTCTGGTCTTCCTCATAGCCCAGCGAGTCGATACCCATCTTGGCGCTGTCCGAGTCGAGAATACGCAGCACCACCTTCTCGCCCCACAGCGTGGGCAGGGTATTGACCCGGAAATCGATGGCCTTGGTCTTGGAAATCTTCATTTTGATCCGGCCATCCTGGGGTTTGCGCCGTTCGGCCATGTCCATGGCTGACATGACCTTCAGGCGGGCGGCAATACGCACCCCCAGTTGTACCGGTGGCTTGGCCATCTCGTGCAGTACGCCATCGGTACGAAAGCGCACACGGTAGAGCTTTTCGTAAGGCTCAAAGTGCAAATCCGATGAGCCCATGCGAATGGCATCCAGCAGCATCTTGTTGACGAAGCGTACGATCGGCGCATCGTCAGCACCGTCTGTTGCTTCACCCTTGTCTTCATCTTTGCTGGTCTGTACGTCGAGGTTATCCAGATCGGCATCGGACATGTCGCCGAGCCCACCGGTTGGGCTGTCCAGATATTTGTCGATGGCGCTATGCAGCTTGTCGTCTTCAACAATGACGGCATCGGTCATCAGCCCGGTATGAAACTGGATGTCGCTCAGCGCCTGCTGATTGGTTGGGTCGCTCAGCGCCAGGTAAAGCCTTGAGCCGCGTTTGAACAGCGGCAGTACATTGTGCTGGCGCACCAGCTTTTCGCTGACCAGATCCTGGGGTGGCTGGCTTTCCTTGTCTAGCGAGACAAGGTCGAAATAGGGGTAGCCGAATTCCTCGGCGCAGACCATAGCCAGGTCACGGGGGTTGGCCAGCTTGTTCTGCACCAAATAGGTGATCAGCGGGATCTTGTCCTGGTGGGCCTGTTTACTGGCTTTGCTGGCGACCTGGGGGTCAAGCAGCTCGACTTGAACAATACGCCGGGCCAGCCCGGAGAGCACAGGGGTTTCCATAAGGTACGACGTGTCTCGGTACAGTTTGTAGGGTTATGTGCGGACTATAGTACAGCGCAAGAGCGCTGCACACAGCAATAGGCCAAAAAAGCGAACCAGTAGGCTTGCCAGCCCGTTAGTCCGTGCGGGAGCCGGGTGCTTTAGATCGTTTCCACCGGCACACCACCGGTAGGAGCGCTCTGCGAGCGCGAATGGGCTGTGCAATCACCGGCAACCCTTCGTGGCCGCAGGCCGCTCCTACCCAAAGTAGTCATTCAAATTGAGGGTACAGCCATGAGTGTCACTACCGTTCGCCTTCAGACAGACGTTGAACTGAATTACACCGGGTTCAGCCAACTGCCCGGAGTTTTGTGCAAGACGGCTTTCTATACCGGAGGCCATTGTTTTGCGGTGCTAACCAAGCTGAGTATCCAGACCGTATCGTCGTCAGTCTCATACACTAATCTATAGCTTTCATGCGGTATCAGTTCGCGCGTCCCTGGAATCAAGCCTGCTTTACCTATCATTGGGCTTGTGGCCAGGCGGGCTGCAGCAGCGCTGAATAAGTCATCCATGCCAACAGCGGCAACAGGGTTGTCGGAGGCGATGTAATCCCAGATGTCGGCGCGATCCTGTTCTGCTTCAGGAGTCCAGATGACTCTCACGCCTGCTCCGCTATGGCCTGGCGACGTTTGGCTGCAAAGGTGGCTTCAACCTCATCATTTGATCGACCCCGTCCTGCTCGCATTGAGGTGCGGGCAGTCTCCACCTTCTGGCGCAGGTATTCGTCGTATTCTCGGGTTTTGCGGCGCTGTTCAAGGTATTCGCGCATTAACTCGCGTACGACTTGAGATGCAGGCCGGTCTTCCTCCATGGTTGCGGCCATGAAGGCATCACGCAGCTCGGGTTCCAGCTTCAGCGTGAAAACGGCTTTTGTGCTCATACGCTGTCTCCGTATATCAGTTATGTACTGAGTATATACCAGGTTAGTACTTGGTGCGCCTGATTAGATTGTTGTCATGCAAAACAAAGCATGGGAACACCTGCCGAAGCGCTCCGGGTTCAGCCAGTTGCTCGGAGTTTTGTGCCTGGCCTGGGGAGCGTCGCCTGGATTCTCCCGCCTCCCAAGTTCGCCCACCGGCACACCTCTTCACCGGCACACCACCGGTAGGAGCGCTCTGCGAGCGCGAATGGGCTGTGCAATCACCGGCACCCCTTCGCGGCCGCAGGCCGCTCCTACCCAATGGTTGCGGCTATTAAGTAATCACGCAGTTCTGCCTGGTGCTGGAATGCGCAAAAAAATCCGCATAATTATTAGCTTTTAATTGTATGACGTTTGCTTTTTATTAATAAAACACTATATATATCAAGGCTATTTTAATTGTTGGCGGTTTCAGGATGTCCGCAAAAAAATCCGCATAAATATAGCGCTTGGAGCGTGTGTTGCTATGCCTGATGACGGTTTGATGCGTGGAAAGCACTGGATTGAGCCCTGCATGCCGAGAGAGGAGGGCTGGACCGAACCGATGAAGCTTGGCGTGGAGCGCATGATCAGGGCGTCTGAGCGCCTATCTGTGCTGGTAGGGTCGCATACCCGCGCTGAGCTTGGCCGCTTGTTGCAAATCACCAACAGCTATTACACGAACCTGATCGAGGGGCAGCACACAGAGCCTGCGGACCTGGCCGAACGCCGGTCAGCCAGAAACAACGAGCGGTTATGGGAGCTTGGGGTTGAGCACATGGTTGTTCAAGGTGAGTTTGAACAGCGCTTGGCTGAGCAGAGGCCGGTATGGGCCGAAATGTTCTCGCAACCTTTGATTGTTGCCCTGCATAGAGAGCTGTTTGCCCAAGCCGCTGATAATGACCTGACGCTTGCTGACGGTTTTGTCATGGTGCCGGGTGACTTGCGCAGCGTAAGTGGTCGCGAGGTTGTAGTTGGTCGGCACCGGGCACCGGCATCCGATACCATAGAATCAATGCTGGCGCGTCTTGTCGAGGCGTACGGACGGTATCCCGATACCACACACCGACTGATAGCCGCGATGGCTTGCCACCATCGGCTGGCGTTTATTCACCCATTCCCTGATGGCAATGGACGGGTGGCACGCCTGTGTACTCACTTGCATTTGCAGTACCTGGATCTTGCCTCACCACTCTGGTCTCTCTCCCGTGGCCTGGCGAAACGTCAGAGCGATTACCTGCGCCTGCTCGCGGCGGCGGATGCTCCGCGCAAGGGGGATCTTGATGGTCGAGGTCAACTATCAGAGTCTGCCCTGTGCGAGTTCATTGAGTTCATGATTGACGTTAGCCTGGATCAGATGAGTTACGTTGAATCGGCATTGGCCATGGAAACCCTGGGGGAATCAATTGAACGGGCCATTGCTTATGCTGATCAGTTCCGCAAGGCCGGAGTGAAGGCTGAATGTGCGCAACCTCTACAGGTGCTCTTTGAGCGGGGCGAAATGGAGAGGGCGGTTTTCAAGCGCTTTACTGGAATGGGTGACCGGTTGGCTACCCAGCAGTTGTCGGCACTAATCAGTTGCGGTGTAGTGGAGGCGCCGACGCCTAAATCTCGGACCATTTATGCTGGTGTCCCACTTTGGTATGCAGAGCACTTGTTCCCGCAGTTGCACAGACGATTTAGGGAAAGTTTGAATTAGACCGTTCTCATATAAAGCGTGGGAGCGATCCACACCGAATTATCAGCAGTCAACGCTTTCCTGGGAGCCTGGAGCATCTGCTCCAGGTCGGGGATGCAGCGGGGTTGCTGCGGGAGCGGATGCTCCCGCCTCCCGGATGAGTGTTACGTCACTAGCTGACAAAATTTGTCACTTTTTGGCGTTGAACGACAGGTTTTTGATGATGGCAGTGCGATATATAAGGCGGGATAAAGCCTGGAACCTTGATGTGGGTCACAAAATACCGGCTAACAACAGCAGGTTGCGAGTGGAATAATGCGCCTGGCACGGACTGTGCTTTTTATTCGTGTAGCCAACAGGCTAATAAATAATTAAGGAGTTGATGATATGAAGGCTCAAAAAGGCTTTACTTTGATCGAACTGATGATCGTTGTTGCGATCATCGGTATTTTGGCTGCTATCGCGTTGCCGGCTTATCAGGACTATACTGTGCGTTCCAAAATTTCTGAGTTGGTCATTGCTGCTAGCTCTCCGAAGAGTCTTGTCAGCGAGGCTTTTCAAAGTGACGGTATGGCTGGCGTGACTGCGGCTGTTGCTGAATATAATGCTCGTGCTTTGGCTGATAAGCAGTCTAAGTATGTTGCTAACATTGTTCTTGGTGCTGGCGGCGAAATCACTGTTACTACCGCTAGTACTGCTCAGGCTGGTCTGCCGACCGATGCCGCTGGTACGACTCTGGTCTTTACTCCGAATGTTCAAGGGGCTGTGTTGGCTGCCGGCGTGACAGGTGCTGTTGACTGGGCTTGCGCTTCCACCACTGCTACTACCGCAGCTACTCGTGGTCTTGTTTCGGCTGCTGCGGGCACGTTGCCTGCTAAGTATGCTCCATCTGAGTGCCGTTAAGCTTTGAGGGTGAGGTCAGATCTTGCCTCTGCACTGACTGTCCTGTCTGATTCTCTTTCTCCGTAGTATCCACCAAACTCCGGTTCGCCGGGGTTTGGTGTTTATAAGTCTCTATCTGCTGCTTATTTGTCGCAGTTTATAACTGTAGAGCTACAAGACAGTCCTCCATGAATAAACCGCTTAATGTATTTAACCGCTACCCGGATCAGTCTCGTTCGCGTAAGGGATATGCGTTAACTGGCACTATTTTCCTGGTTTTTGGTATTGGCATGGCGCTAATAGGTTCAGTAGCTGGCACCCTGATTGGCTTTTGTTTAGGCTCTGGTCTGCTCTTGCCTAGTATGCTGCTGGGGCATGCCCGATTTGAGAAGTACGAAAAGATCCTGGGGCGTATTTCCGGATTCGGTAACTTTTCTTCTTAAGGTTTAGATCGTTCACACGCTCTGCGTGGGAACGCCCCGCCGAAGCGCTCTGCGTATCTGCTCGGGGTTGGCGTTGTAGGCTAGTTGGCGCGGGAGCCGACCGCGGCCCGGTCCGAACGCGGCCCGAGATTCTCCCGCCTCCCAGGGGGGTTAGCCGCAGGCCCCGTTAGTCGTTTTCTCTACGCTCGGCCGTCCGGTTGCGCTGATATTCACGGCCCGTTCCTGGCTGCCAACGCTGGGGTTTTCCCGGCAGACGGTGAAGTCTGCTGTGGTGGCGCCTACGCCGCTGGGCTGAAAGTTCAGGGTGGTGACGGCGCCGATTACTCTGAAGCCGTTGGGCACTTTACCCTGTTGGTGAATGATGGTGCCGTCGGCCAGGGTTACGATCCAGCCCTGATCCCAGCTTCCGGTGCAACTGGTGCCATTGCTTGAGGCGCACAGCGTGGCGGGAGTGTTGCGCTTGATCGCTTCGGAGCGGGCCAGGAAGGCGCTGGAAGCCAGATTGTTGGCGGTGGCGCGTAGTTTGCTGCTGAGTGTGGCTTCAAGAAACGAGGGCACGGCAATGGTCAGCAGGATGGCCGCCACGGCGATGGTGATCATCAGCTCGATCAGGGTGAAGCCTGAGCGCTTGTTGGCGCTCAGGCGTTTGCTAGTGGTTGTCGGGTGCTGACTGTTCATTCTTCCAGATTCCAGTAAACACGGCCTTTGGGCGCGCCAGCCAGTTCGGGAGCTTCCGGTTGGCGGCCAGCCAGCGGTGAGGACGGGTCGGAGCCGATGATGAAGGGTACGGTGGTGTCGTCATCGAGCCGGACCATGCCGGCGACCGGCGAGGGCGGCAGGCCGCCACCGGGGATCATTTCGCTGCGCTGGTTGGTGCCGTTGGCCGGGGCAGCATTAAGGTAGTTGATATTGTAGACCCTGGCGATGCCGAGGTTGTTGCTGCACTGGCCGGCTTGTGGAGGAGTAGGCTCGTGGGTGCTGAAGGTGACGGTGCCAAAGACGGTAATGGCGGAAGTTACCACCTGCTCTTTGGGGTTCATCACCAGGTGCCAGCCTTTTTTGCCATTGAGATCGGCATCGCTCGGGGTGGCATCGCTATTAATGGGCAGCAAGGAATTCAGACACAAAAGGCTCTGGGTGTCGCAGTTACCTGTTTCGCTACTGAGCCAGGTGCTGTCTTCCGGGCGGTCCATCAGCATGAAGAAGTGGTTCTGGGTGCCGCCAGCGTTACCGATGGGCTTTTCACGGTCGCCGGAGCCGAGCAGCAGGTAGTAGGTGTTGCCCTCAAAAACCACGTCCGGGGCGTACATGAACTTGCGGTTCTCGCTGCAAGTAGCCGTTGTATCACAGCCGAGCGAGGCAATGCGGGTCAGAGCCCAGTCGTCCGGTTCATAGTTGGCGATGGGGGCGCCATTGGGGCCAGACAGGCGGTAGACATTACCGCCCAGGTCGGCGGTATAGCCATACATCAGGCGGCCGTTCTGGTCTTTTACCGGAGTAACATCAGCAACAACGCCGCGCCCGGTGGTGAACTCTTTGAGCAGGCCGCCAGTGCTAGCGTCTATAACATAGAGCCGATTGCCCTTGCTGTCGGCGTTGCAGGTGTTGGGCTGAGCGTCTTCACAAGGGTCGTAGCCGCCACCGACCAGCAGGATGGGGTCGTAATTAGTGCCAGTAGTATAACCGGCTGCGGTCACCAGTGCGGGTGATGCCCAGGTTTGGCCAATGGCTTCATAGTCTGAGCTGGCGCATGAGTTGCCTGGGCAGCCAATATGCCATTTCAGGCTGGGTTGGTCATCCCTCTCTGATACATCGAAGGCATAGATGGAGCGGCCACCACGCCGCATGCTGGCAAAAATCCAGGCCTGGTTGCCGTTCTGGTAGGCGGTTACCGGGCCGTCGAAGCCATAGTCCTTGCGTATTGCTCCGTCGGTAGTCAGGCCAGGGTAGTAAATGGCCGGAGCGTTGTCGCGCAGTCTTTTGGCCTTGCCGTAAAACTCTTGGGGCAGAAATGCCCAGACTTCATTGCCGCCATTGGGGTTGCCATCGATTGAGCGAAGCAGCCCGTCATTACCGCCGTAATAAACCCTGACATCCGGGTCTGAGTCAGAGCCGAAGTTGATTGCTACGGGGCGCGAATGCACGATATCGCCATGTACCGAGGGCCGCATCAGGCCTTGAGCTCTAAAGCCGTCCAGGCTGTCGTTAGCTACATTGTTAGTGCCGCGTATCCAGTTGATAAGGGCGCTGTGTTCAGCATCGGTAGCATCAGGAATACCTAGCTGGGTACGCGATACTGAACTGGTGCTGAGTTCGGTAGTGGCGGATGTGTTGGAAGATATAACATAGACCTTGCGTGTATCCGGTGCGCTGGCGCGGAGCATGTAACCATGACCGCCTTTCTCGACCTGGTTGCCGTCAGGGCTGTTGGATTTGGGGGAGAGGCCGGAGATCAGGCAGTGGAGGCGGTCTTCACCATAGTTGGCCCAGTAGGTGTCTGGTGTGCCTGGCGTCCAGAAACTTCTTGAGCACTCGGTAATGAAGCCGGTGCTGCTGTTGATCGCTGGTTGGTTAGTGGCGTCGAGTGTTTGCAGGTTGGTGCTGCCAGCGGGGTAATAGCCCAGTTTGTATTGCTTGAGGTTGCCATGCCAGCGCGGTGAGGCATCTTCCGAGGGGCGGAACATGCCAATGAAAACCTGGTTCAGATAGGTGCCTTGAGTGTTGACGCTGACTGGCAGACTGACCGAGGCGTAGACGCTGTTGACTGATTGGATTTCGGACAGAATGGTATTTACGGCATCGGCAATTTGTGAGGCAGTGGTTGCATCGCCGGTACTGGAGTAAATGGGGAAATATCTGCCACCGCTAACGTTGGCCATGCTTTGGAGCACTGCAGTCCAAGCTGGGCCTTGGCCCCCGCCTTGACCATTTCTTCCTTCCTCTGGCCAAACTTCGATAGTGTAGGTGGTAATGTCGTATGAGCTTTGCTTCATGAAACGAGCCCATTCGTCGCTAAGGTTGTCTTGTTGACCACTTGGCGACAGTGGGATTGTTCTTGTGGCGTCGTTACCCCCTACCTGTTGAAGCAGGTTACGTGATTGTGTAAGGGAATTGGTGTTTTCATTTGCCGGTCCATTGCTCAGAAAAATGATGTAGTTCCTTGAGCAGGTACCTACGGTTGGTGGCTGGTTGTATGTGGTCGCATTGCGGCTGCTCAGGGCATTGCCAGCAAGCGCATATACATTCTTGCTAGCCTGGTTTCCTGTAGTGTTTCCTGTGAAGTCGGCCTTGCTTATATTTCCGCCAGTCTGGGGGGTACCTCCAGAGTAATAGAACCAGGCCTCTGCCATGGCGAGGCTGGGTCTGGCATTGTTTCCTTGATCACCACTACCGCCAGGTTGCATGCTGTTGATTAATGCGGCATACAAGTCCTTATTATCTTCAGTCATGGCACGAATGGCGGCTCTGATATAACCGCCAGAGCCGTCTCCAGACTCGTTGTAAAGCATGACTCCTACTCGGACGCTATCTTCCTGCAGGCCATTGAATGTAGAGCTCAGAGCACCTTTCAGACTGGTGAAAATTTCTTCGTTGCTTTGTGTGCGATTCCAGTTTGCGCTGTTATCAATTATGAACAGAATGTTTGGCAGGTCATTGTCATCGCTGGGCGGCACGCCAACGAACAGGTCAATGTCCTCAGCCTGAATGGGCAAGGTCAGACTCAAGAGCGTGGCGGCGATCAAGGCTTTGAAGGTACGTAGGTTCATGGTGTTCTCCTGAATCGCCTTGGTTAGGAGCAGAGATTGGTTTTCTGGGCGTTACCCAGGCGCACACGGATGCCCTGGCGAACGGTGGCGCTGGCTCCGCTGCTCACGTCATTGACCGTAGCTGTTATTTCCCAGAGTGTGTCCCAGGTGCTGTCTGACATGGTGCCGAGGGTCACGCTACTGGCGGCGGTCGAAGCGGCAAGAGTAAATCCCACACACTGAGGTTTGGCGACATTAACGGTATAGTCGGTGATACCGTTATTGTTGATGTCAATTTCAATAGACTCGTCTTTAGTTGCATCTATAAAAGCACTGCTGATTACTAGTTCAATCGCTGCGTTGGCCGCGGCAATTGCTTCTTCGCGTACTTGCATATTGCCAACCGCTTTGAGGTTGGTGGTGCTCAGAGTGAAGGCGCTGCCGACCATCAGGGTCAGCAACAGCAACATGATGAGTCCGACTACTAGGGTGGCGCCGCGCTGCTTGGCTGGCATGGAACCTGTGATCATTGCTCGGCTCCCTCTTTAAGGAGTGTCATCGTCATCATCCCCGTCGTCATCGGGTGGTGAGCTGGGAGGCATGCCGGCGGGTACTTCACGGCGTCCCGATACGTTGTTGAAGCGGACGTTGGTGCTGAAAACGTGACGCTTGAAGTTGTCGTTGAAAGGGCCCAGCGTCTGCCCACCCAACTGATAGGTTTTTTCGTCGCTATAGCCGGGGGTGGGGCGGGTACTGCGCACCAGTACGTAGATCTGGGCGCTGACGGCGTTGACCAGATCGTCGGCTGAACAGCCTGCACCGCAATGGATGTAGGTATTAGGAGCGCCATCGCCGCGGATGCCAGCGGTGTAATCCACCGCCGCGCCTTCGGTGGCGTTGAAGTTGTCGATACCCAGTTCGATACGCAGAGCTTCCACGCCTTCGATCAGTGCTTGCGGGGCGTTGAACTGTACGGTGCTGCTGTTTAGATCAAGACTGGAGCGGACCAGAGTGGGGATGTCGCCATCCTGGACGTAGTAGATATGCGAAATGAATTTGCGCTTGTTGGCAATCGGGTTGGCTGCGCAGTCACGTTGGCGCAGGTTGAAGCTGGCAGTGCCGGTTCGGCCGAGTATGTAGCGGCTTGTATCCTCGGTACAGCGCGAAACCTGCATATACAGCGCGTTGGTGATGTCGGCGCTGCAGCCAGGGGTGCCGGCGACGCAGGTTTCGGCATGGCGGGTAACCAGTACATCGGTATTGGCGCGTTTGCTGGTGACCACACCGGCGCAACCGGCTGGAACCCCGGAATAAACCTGGGCGGGTATGCCGATCAGGCTGTCGCGGTAAGCCTGATCCCAGGTGCTGAAGGCCTGGCAGGGGGCAGGGACGGTATCTGGCGGTGGTGCGG
This sequence comes from Pseudomonas jilinensis, assembly GCF_003586265.1. Lineage (NCBI taxonomy): Bacteria > Pseudomonadati > Pseudomonadota > Gammaproteobacteria > Pseudomonadales > Pseudomonadaceae > Pseudomonas > Pseudomonas jilinensis. The sequence goes on from NZ_QJSA01000001.1 coordinate 146,721, forward strand.
ATGAGCCGCTGATCGGGTCGTCGAATGGATGGATATAGCCATCCCAGAAGCCGGCGTGCATCAGGTCGCGTTGCAGCAGTTGAATGGCAAAGCGGCCATTTTCGATCTGGGCATTGGTTTTGGCCAGTTCATCGTTGGTGCGGCTGATGTCGAGAAACAGGCGTAGTACTGCGGCCAGAATCAGCAGACTGATGGTGATGGCGACCATCAGTTCGATCAGGCTGAAACCCCGTTGCCGGTTGCCGGGCGTCATGATTGGGCTGCTCATAGTTCGGCGATCCGGACGATGGTGGTGACGGCGCGTCGGCAACGATCCTGGGCACAGGAGCCGGCGTCGTTGAAGGCGTTGATGCCGCAGGACACGCTGGCTGGCGGTGGCTCAAGCGGGATCAGACCCTGCCAGGCGACAGTGACCATATAGGTGTTGGCGCCCAGATCTTCCACGCAGCCGCGGCCGCCGATCAAGGTGCCGACCGAACTGCCTCCGATGGCTTCTGCGGCACCTTGCAGTGCCAGACACCATTCGTTGTAGTCGACGCTCTGGCGCGTGCTGCCGGCGGCTGGGCAATTGCCGCCGCTGCCCAGCGGGCTGGTGGTTGGGTAGTCACCGGCATTGAGGCGGTTGGCCGTGATCCGGCTGGCCATGTCATTGAGCAGGATCAGCGCCTGGGCGCGTTGATAGGACTCCATCTCAGATTGCTGCAGACGTGATTGCAGCCCCGCCAGACCCATCAGGCCGACCAGTAGAATGACTACGGTGACCATCAGTTCGATCATGGTCAGGCCCCGTTGCTTGCCAGGTAATGCGCGTCTGGGCATAGGCGTCACCATTTGTCCGCAGGGGTTTTGACGCCCTGATGGTTGAGGCTTAGTGTTACGTCGCTGCTCTGGGGGCCGGTGGGGCTGAAGGTGACTGTGAAGCTGGGTACGGCGTCGGTGCCGACGGTAACATCCCAGGTATAGCGGCCAGTCAGTTCGCTGGGCAGACTGAAACCGCTGTTTTCCAATTGGGTTTTGCTGGCATAGGCCCGATTGGCCATCAGGAACTGCTGCTGACGATTGGCCAGGTCCATCATCACCGCCTGGGCGGCAGCGCGGTTGGAGCGGATGACGTATTGCTGATAGCTGGGATAGGCGATAGTCGCCAGGATGGCAACAATGACCACCACGATCAACACTTCAATCAGGGTGAAGCCCTTGGTACTACGCATGGGGCGGATACTCCTTGGATGCCGTACCCAGTATAAGCAGAGCTCAAGACGCTGCTGTGCGAACCGGTATTTTTTTCTGCTGTTATTTCGCGAGTGGTAGCACTTGGCCGATAAATGGCGGCCAAGGCCCAGAGTTTATGCTGCCTTTTGTTTGCTGGCAAAGCGCAATCTTAGCTGAGCGCTGCTGTGGTTGTGAGGCTCAAAGTGTGATTCTTGTCACAAACCCGGGTTGTGCTCGTGCTTGGGCTGATTACTGGTACAAGTATAGATAATGTCTCTTTTCGGGATTTTCTCGTTTTGGGAGGTCCCTTGAGTTTTATGCGTCATTTGTGTCGGTGTTGTTGCGTCTTGCAGATTTTTTACTTTGAAATTGCCGTCAGCATGGTGCTGAAGCGGTTGAGCGGTGAGTGTCAATCTCAAAATAGATCCATTTTTAGAGTGTGCCCTGTTTGTTTTTTGACGTTTCTGACCGACGGCGTTGACGATGCCAGGAATTGGTCAATTATTTGATGGCGAGATGATGTTGCGCGTGTGCTCGTTTAGGTCGTATGGAGCCATACCAGGAGACGTCCCTATGAATATTTTGATGCGCCATGCCATTCCTGCTTGCTTGTTTGCCACGGCATTGACCGTTTCAGTTGCTCAGGCCTTTACTCCGACCATTGAGATCGTTGAGCCCAGCGGCACTCAGTATGTCGATGGCTTTCCGGTAGATGTGCAGGTGGTCATGGAGATTTCCCTACGAGGGCAACCGACTACGGGAAATCCACTGGGTAACTGCATGACCAACGCAGTTAACAGTATCGAGGTAGAGGCTACTCATGAGAGTGGTTCCAGTAATGTTATTCATTCGGTGAGTAACCCAAGTCTGGGTAATCTGTGCCCGGCCACGTACAGCTTTTCATGGGAGGTGCAGCAGCCAGGTAGTTATAGCCTGGTGATCACAGCGGTACATGGTAACGATGAGGGCGAAGCTGTTGAGACAGTGGAGTTCGTAACCTTGGCTGTTGAATATCCTGCACCGCCTGCGCAGGCCAACGCTTACATCAATGCCAATGAGTATTTGAAAAGTCTGCCCGGCAAGCAGCGTGGTTGCGTGATTTCGATGGTTGCGGACAAACACGCGAAACTGGCCGGTAGCCTTGAAGGCTACGGCCCGAAAGGTGGTCCATATGATGGGGATATGATTGAGCAGGATGTCGAGGTTTTCTTTGGTGTTTGTGCAAGTGGTAATGCAGGGAAACGGTAGTTAGATTGCAAGTCAATATGGTGTCGCTGGATAGAACGACACTCCAGCGACACTCTGTCCGTGGTGGAGGTTGGTCTGGCCGTACCGCGAGCCCCCTTGAGCTATGCTCAAGGAAACGGGATCGGGATGGCTTGTCATGATGCAAGAGCCGGATAATCCGGCAGTACCCAGTGTGCTGTTGCTGGACCTGGAGAACTGCCCGCACCACCTCAATCATTTGCCGCAAAACCTGGAACAGTTTGACCGGGTGATCATTTGCTATGCCCAACGCGGGCCCAAGGTGCCGCTGGATTGGCTGATGCCGCTGGCCAAGGCGATCCAGCATGAACGCCTGACCATTCACAAAATGGAGCAGACAGGCAAGAACGCTGCAGATTTCGGCATTTGCTTCTTCGCCGGGCTTTTGCTGCATGAGTTGCCGGACAATACCCACTTCGTGATTGTCTCCAATGATACTGATCTGGATCACACGGTCAGTCTGCTGCGTAGCCATGGCCGTTCGGCCGAGCGAGTGGGGTCGCAGAAGATCGAGAACGGCCTTAACGGTGACGATGACGAGGCCATTCAGTTGTACTGCAACCACCTGCTGACCTACAGCAAGAATCGTCCTGCGCGTGAGGACACATTGCGCAACAGTATTCACAACAAGTTCAAAAGTGACCCTTTGCTGGTAGGGCGGGTGTATGAGGCCTTGCAGCGCGAGGGGGCGGTCAGTGTCGATCAGGGTAAGGTGGACTATAACGACGGCGTGATCAGGCGTCTGGCCCTGGCCTGAGCAGGCCTTTATCTGGACCCTTGTCTACACTGAGGCTGTAGCGGTTAAGGGGGACATATGCGGCTGAGACTGTGGATTCTTTTGACTGTAGCAGTGCTGGCATTGGGGTGGTTGATCAGGGATGAAATGCGCAGTTCCTTTTATCAGTCGCAGTGGTTTAGCCGTCATGCTTCGACCCTGACCTACAACCTGGAAGAGGGTGTCAGCGAGCGCCTGCGTTACCCCGAGTTTGGCCCGTTCAATCAGCGTCTGGGGTACAGCCTGTTGCCGGACTTTATCGGGCGGTTGCAGGATCAGGGCTTTGCCGTGACCCATCAGGTGCGCTTCAGTGATGAGCTGTTGGCGTATGCTGACAAGGGTTTGTACCCCCCTTATCGTGAGAAAACCCGTTCCGGCCTGCAAGTGCGCGACTGCAAGGCTGACTCGATCTATCAGTTCCGCTATCCGCTGCGCCAGTATGCCTCCTTCGATCATATTCCGCCGCTTTTGGTCAGCAGTTTGCTGTTTATCGAAAACCGCCATTTGCTTAACCCTGACGCGCCGTTGGCCAACCCGGCGGTGGACTGGCCGCGCTTTCTAAAGGCATCACTATCACTGGTCAGCAACCGCTGGGATGAGAACGGTGGTTCATCCCCTGGGGCCAGCACCTTGGCAACGCAAATTGAAAAGTACCGACACTCGCCTGAGGGGCGGACTCATGGTCCGAAGGACAAGCTGTTGCAAATGGGTTCGGCCAGTTTTCGGGCCTATCTGGATGGGCCTAATACCGAGGCGGCGCGTCAGCGCCTGGTGCTGGATTACCTCAATACCGTGCCGCTGGCAGCCGCGCCGGGGCATGGCGAGGTGATTGGTCTGGGAGATGCTCTGTGGGTCTGGTATGTCGAGGATTTTCATCGTTTTAACCAGAACCTGCGCGGTGATCATGGCTTGCAGGCCCAGGCGCTGGCCCTGCGTCAGGCTCTGTCCATGTTGATAGCCCAGCGGCGACCGTCTTACTACCTGTTGCAGGGCCGCGAAGATATGCATGAACTGGTAGACAGTCATATTCGCCTGCTCGCCCGGGAAGGGATTGTAGATCCGCAGTTGCGTCAGGCGGCGCTGGAGACGCATGTGCGCTTTCGTGACTGGAGCCGGCAACCGGTACGTCCGCGGGTTGCCGCCGACAAGGCCGTGACCGTGACCCGCAGCCGAATCGCTGGGTTGCTTGGCCAGACTCTGTACGGCATCGATCGTATGGATTTACAGGTCGACAGCAGCCTGCATCTGGAGCTGCAACGGGCTGCCAGCGAGTATCTGGAAAGCCTGGCAGATCCCGAGGTGGCCGGGCGCATCGGCTTGTTTGGTGAGCGTCTGCTGTCGCCAGAGAAGGTTGGCGAGGTGCGTTACAGCTTTACCCTGATGCAGCGCACGCCTGAAGGCAATCAGGTCCGGGTGCAGACCGACAATACCGGTCTGCCCTTTGATCTGAACGAGGGCAGCAAGCTGGAGCTGGGGTCTACTGCCAAGCTGCGGGTGCTGGTCACTTATCTGGAAATCATTGCCGAGCTGTACGACCAGTTGTCCGAGGGGGCAACCGAGGCTATTCAGGAAGCGCTCTCCGAGCCGGATGACCGTATCAGTGTCTGGGCTGCGACCTGGTTGCGGGCCAACCCTGAGGCGACCCTGGAACAGATGCTCGAAGCCGCGCTGGAGCGGCGCTATTCGGCTAGTCCGCATGAGCAGTTCTTTACCGGGGGCGGGGTGCAGCGTTTCAGCAACTTCCGCAATGAAGACAATGGCCGCAATCCGACCGTGCGTGAGGCTATCCGCGAGTCGATCAACCTGCCGTTTGTTCGCTTGCTGCGCGATATTGTGCGTTACACCATTCACCAGACCCCGGGTAGCAGTATTCAGTTGTTGCGTGATGATCGCGACCCGCGTCGGGCTCAGTATCTGGAGCAGTTTGCTGACCGGGAGGGGCGTACTTTCCTGTTACGTTTTTGGCGCAAGTACAGCGGTAAAAACGAGGCTGAGCGCATGGAAACCTTCCTTGATGGCTTGCGCCCGACCGTCACCCGTCTGGCTGCGGTGTACCGCTACCTGTATCCCGAGTCCACACCAGAGGAACTGGCGGAGTTTCTGGCGCGGCGTACGGGCGAACAACTGAGCGAGTCACGGATCAACACCTTGCACCGCGATTACGGCCCAGGCCGCTACAACCTGCCGGATCAGGGCTACATTGCCCGGGTCCACCCGCTGGAGTTGTGGCTGCTGGGGTATTTGCGCGAGAACCCTGAGGCCCAGTTCCTTGATGCGGTTGAGGCCAGCCGCGCCGAGCGCCAGGAGGTGTATGGCTGGCTGTTTCGCACCCGGCACCGGGGCGCCCGGGATGTGCGGATCAGAACTATGCTTGAAGTCGAGGCGTTTCTGGATATTCATCGGCGCTGGCAGCGTTTGGGTTATCCGTTCGAGCACATGGTGCCATCGCTGGGCAGTGCGCTGGGCAGCGCCGGTGACCGCCCGGCAGCTCTGGCCGAGCTGATGGGGATCATCAATAACGAAGGGTTGCGCTACCGGACCTGGCGGATCAATACCCTGCACTTTGCTGGCGACACGCCCTATGAAACCCGTTTTGAACGGGTGGTCGAGCCCGGTCAGCAGGTCATACCTCGCACAGTGGCGAGGGTATTGCGCAATGTACTGGCCGATGTGGTCGAGGGTGGTACGGCGCGGCGCCTGCAAGGAGCTTTTGTTCAGGAAGGGCAGGTGGTGCTGACTGGTGGCAAGACCGGCACCGGAGACAACCGGATTCACAGCATGGCTGCTGATGGTCGCTCAATCGGCAGTCAGGTAATGAACCGCACCGCCACCTTTGTGTTTTTCCTGGGGGATGAGCATTTCGGCACGCTGACTGCCTTTGTGCCGGGCCAGGCTGCCGAGGGTTTTCGCTTTACCTCGGCCTTGCCGGTTCAGGTATTGCGGGGCATGGCGCCGTTTCTGATGCCGTATCTTACCGGCGCTGAGGTGCAGTGCCTGCCGCGTGCGGACTACTCTGCCTTGGCGCCGTGATAGTAGGTGTCGGCAACCTCGTGACTGCTGGTTTTGGGCTGGCGGCGTTGCTGCCAGCCGATCAGCAACAGCGGCACGACGATCATCAGACTGCCGGTGAAGAACCACAGATCCGGCACTTCGGCAAACCACCACCAGCCGATCAGCACCGCCCAGATCAGTCCGGTGTATTCGGCGCTGGTGATCTGGTTGGCATCCACCTGCCGATAGGCCAGCAGTACGCAGACGTTGTAGCCGAGGATGAACACCGATGAGCCTACTGCGCTGAGCAGCACAGCGTTGCTCCAGGGCGCGCCTTCCCAGAGCATCAGCAGCAGACACACTGGGGTGATCATCAGGTAGTTGAGAAACAGCTTGTGTACGGTGGACTGCCGGGCTGGCAGCTTGCGTACCAATACTGCATTGATCGCCAGAGCGGCGGCTGAGCCAAGCGCCGCCAGTGCCGCCCAACTGATGTCGACCGGGCGCAGGATTACCAGAATGCCGGCAAACCCGCCGAACACCGCCAGCAGACTCCAGCGGGTCAGGCGCTCGCCAAAAAATACCGCCGAGAGAATCATCACCAGAATCGGTGCGACGTAGAACACCGCGTTGGCCGTGGCCAGCGGCAGGCTGACCAACGCCACTACCATGCAAACAATACCGACCAGATGGACATGGCCGCGAATGGCGTGCAGGAGTCCGCCCTCGAAGAAGTGCCTGGTATCGATCTGGCGCCAGAACGGCAGCAGCAGGGCCAGGGTGATCAAGCAGCGCATAAACGCGTACTGAAACACCGCCGAATCGCCTTCAAGCAGCTTGATGAATACATCCGAAATCAACGCCAGGGCATTGCCGATGACCAGCAATAAGATGGCGCTGTTGACGGTCTTGCCGGACATGGGAGCTCCTGGGTTTGGGGTTTGGGGTTTGGGGTTTTCCTGGGAGCCTGGAGCATCTGCTCCAGGTAGGTGCTGCATGGTAGTTCGCTGCGGGAGTCCGATCGCGGCCCGAGATGCTCCCGCCTCCCAGGCAGGGGTCGCAGGCTAGCTATTTATCGCCGCCAGTGTAGCGATCCGCATTTATCCGATAAAATGATCTTTGTTGCGCATCTATTAGAAAATTGGATAATGAAGCTTCCACCCCTAAAAGCTCTGCCGGTCTTCGAGGCTGTTGCCCGGCTCAACAGTTTTTCCCAGGCTGCCGAGGAACTGGCGGTCAGTCAGAGTGCGGTCAGCCACCAGATCAAGCAGCTCGAGCACTACCTCGGCGAGCAGTTGTTTCTGCGCACCGGGCGCTACCTCAGTCTGACCGAGGAGGGGCGCCAGTACTATGAGGCGGTCAGCGGTGCCTTGCGGCAGATCGAGCAGGCCAGCGAACAGTTGCTGGGGCAGGAGACCATGGCGTTGCGGCTGTCGGTGTTCAGTTCCTTCGCCGTGCGCTGGCTGGTGCCACGCTTGCCGGCTCTGCACCGGGAGTTGCCACAAGTGGAATTGGCGCTGGACATGAGCGGCGGGCATCCTCGCCTGTCTGACCGGGTAGCTGACTGCTTCATCACTGTGCGTACCGATGTGCCGGCCTACAGTTACGAGTTGATCTACACCGAACAACTGTTCCCGGTCTGTAGCCAGCAATATTGGCAGACGCTGTGCCGCGAGCTGGGACTGGACCCGGCGCTGGGTGTGCACCAGCCGGAGCTGGCGCCGCAGCGCCTGGCGGCCTATCCGCTGTTGTCGACCCACAGCATCTACAACCGTGCCGGTGGTGACTGGATCCACTGGTACGCCGTTGCCGGCCAGAGCTTGCCATCTGGCGCAAGGCTGCAGCACTTCAGTCATATGCTGCTGGCGTTGGAGGCGGCGCGCTTTCACCAGGGCATTGCCTTGACCAATGACTACATGCTCAGCAACCGGGCCGATTCGGCCGATTTTGTGCGTTTGCCCTGCCATGCCCTGACTACCGGCGACCAGTTTTATTTCGCCTGGAAAACCAGCCGCCGCAATGAGCCGGGGTTGCGTCTGCTGCGTGGTTGGCTGGTGGAGCAGGCCATTGAGTCGGGATTGTTGGGACGGTAGAGGTGGGTTGGGTGATTCCCGGGAGGCGGGAGCATCCGCTCCCGCGGCGAACTGTCGTGCAGCACCTACCTGGAGCAGATGCTCCAGGCTCCCGGGAAAACCCAAAGCCCAGGAAACTCTCGGGCAGCAAATTATTACCCCATATGTCCATCGTCTCGTTGCGCCCAAACCCTCGTGCTCTGCCTTTTTCAGCACTCATGGCCCTGGGCCACAGCACTATTGTGCCGGTACCACGAAAGCCGACCGCGGTTTGCATACCGCGCCCCTGGGTCCTACCCTGACCCTGTCGGCTTGATCGACAACGGGCAAACACACGAGGAGGCTTATGTCACTCTCCCGGTTGAGTTCGCTACGTTTGTTTCGCCAGCAGTGCCATGTCGGCGGTACTTGGGTAGACGCAGAAGACGGCAGCACCATCGAGGTCGATAATCCCGCCAGCGGCGAGGTGTTCGGTCGCATTCCTTCCCTCACGGCGGCGCAGGTCGAGGCCGCGATCGATACCGCGCAATCCGCTTTCATCGACTGGCGTGCGCGTACCGCGCAGCAGCGTGCCGATATGTTGCTGCGCTGGCACGATCTGGTGCTGGCAAACCGTGAGGACATCGCCATTCTGATGACCCTGGAGCAGGGCAAGCCATTGGCCGAGGCGCAGGGCGAGGTGGATTATGCCGCGTCTTTCCTGCGCTGGTTTGCCGAGGAAGCGCGGCGGGTCTATGGCGAGACCATTCCCGGCGCCAAGCCGGGCCAGCAGATCGTTGTGCTGCGCCAGCCGGTCGGGGTCACATCGGCCATTACGCCGTGGAATTTCCCGGCTGCGATGATTACCCGCAAGGCCGGCGCTGCCCTGGCGGCGGGTTGCAGCATGATCGTCAAGCCGGCCGAGGCTACCCCCTATACGGCGCTGGCGCTGGCTGTACTGGCCGAGGAGGCCGGGTTGCCGCCTGGGGTGTTCAATGTCATCACTGGCGAGGCCAAACTGATTGGCCAGGTACTGACCGCCAGTCCGGTGGTGCGCAAGCTCAGTTTTACTGGCTCGACAGCGGTTGGCCGGCAGTTGATGGCGCAATGTGCCGAGCATATCCAGAAGGTCTCGCTGGAGCTGGGTGGCAATGCGCCGTTCATTGTGTTCGAAGATGCCGACCTGGACCGTGCCGTTGAAGGCGCCATGGCCAGCAAGTTCCGCAATACCGGCCAGACCTGCGTCTGCGCCAACCGTTTCTTGGTGCAGCGCAGCGTGCACGAGGCGTTTGTCGACAAGCTGGCGGCGGCCATGGCCAAGCTGCGGCTGGGTAACGGCTTTGAGCCGGGTGTAACCCAGGCGCCGCTGATCAACCAGGCGGCGGTGCGCAAGGTGCAGCAGCATTACCGTGATGCGCTGGACAAGGGCGCACGGCACGTCAGTGGTGCAGTACCGGATGGCGCGCAGGGCAACTTCGTCGAGCCGGTGCTGATCACCGAGGTGAACCCGGGCATGCAGTTGTGCCACGAAGAAACCTTTGGCCCGCTGGCGGCAGTGATGCCGTTCGACACCGAGCAGCAGGCCATTGAACTGGCCAATGCCACGCCCTATGGGTTGGCGGCCTATTTCTATAGCCGTGACGTTCACCGCTGCTGGCGCGTGGCCGAGGCGCTTGAGGCCGGCATTGTTGGTGTCAATGAAGGTGCGATCTCCAATCCGGCGGCGCCCTTTGGCGGCGTCAAGGCTTCGGGCCTGGGGCGTGAGGGTTCGCGTCACGGGCTGGAGGAATACACCGAACTCAAGTACCTGTGTATGGGGGCGGGCTGATGGCCGAGCTGCCGCGCAAGCGTATTGCGCTGATGCCGGGGGATGGCATCGGTGTCGAGGTCATGCAGGCCACCGAGCAGGTGCTCACTGTCCTGCAGGAACGTGAGGGGCTGGCGCTCGAGTGGCAACGTCTGGACTGGCCAAGTACCGCCTGGCACCAAATGCACGGGCGCATGATGCCGGACGATGCGCTGGATCAGGTGCGCGCCTTCGATGCGCTGCTGCTCGGCGCGCTGGGTGACCCCGGTCCGCTCAGTGACGCAGGACGTTACCGGCTGCCGGACGGGGTATCACTGGAGCCGCTGCTGCGTTTTCGCAAAGGCCTGGATCTGTGGGCCTGCGAGCGCCCGGCCCGGCTGCTGCCCGGGGCGCCACGTTACCTGGCCGATCCGCGTGCGACCGAAGTCGATATGCTGGTGATCCGTGAAAACAGCGAAGGTGAGTATGTCGGTCAGGGTGGGAGACTGCATCCGGGCACGCCGCATGAGGTGGCCACGCAGCTTGAGGTCTTTACCCGCGCCGCGACCGAACGGCTGATCCGGCATGCCTTCACACGCGCCCGCCAGCGCCTGGCCCAGCGCGGGGAGAACCGGCGTTTCCAGTGTGCCGACAAGGGTGAGGCCAGCGCGCAGGTTTGCCTGATTACCAAGCGTAATGCCCAGCCGGCCTGGGGTGAGCTGTACAGCGAAGTGTTCGCCGAGGTGGCGTTGGAGTTTCCCGAGATTGGTATCCATCACGAACTGGTCGATGCCGCCTGTATGAAATTCGTGCAATGCCCGTGGCAGTTTGATGTGGTGGTCGCCAGCAACCTGCACGGCGACATCCTCACCGATCTGGCGGCGGTGCTGTCTGGCGGCCTGGGGTTGGCGCCCTCGTGCAATATCAATCCGACCCGCCGCGATACTCCGGCTTTGTTTGAACCGACCCACGGCAGCGCTCCGGACATTGCTGGTCAGGGGCTGGCCAATCCGGCGGCGATGCTGTTGACCACGGCGATGCTGCTCGAGTGGTTGGGTTTTGTGGCCGCTGCCGAGCGCCTGCGCGTGGCCGTTGCGCGTGACCTGCTCAGTGCGTCAGGGCAGTCACGCAGTTGTGCAGCTGTTACCGCTGGGGTGATCGCCCAACTTTAGGAGCGCTCTGCGAGAGCGAACAGCAGTACTGCAAATTGAATACGCGGCCGCTGGCCGCCACACTGCAACAGGAGTCAGTCATGAGTCATCTGTCGCCGCTGCTGAAACAAGCCACCCAGGTCTGCGCCGAACGCGGTCAGGGGAGCTGGCTGTATGACGTCAACGGCAAGGCCTATCTGGATTTTACCTCGGGCATTGGTGTGACCTCGACCGGCCATTGTCATCCGACCGTGGTTGAGGCCGCCCGCGCCCAGGTCGGCAAGGTCATTCATGCTCAGTACACCACGGTAACTCACCCGCCGATGCTTGAGCTGACCGACCGCCTGGTGGAGAAAATGCCCGCTGAGATTGACGCGGTGGCGTTCAGCAATTCCGGCTCTGAGGCGGTGGAAATGGCCCTGCGTCTGGCGCGTCAGGCCACTGGCCGAGCCAACGTGATTGTTTTCAACGGCGGCTTTCATGGTCGCACCATGGCTGCTGCCTCGCTAACCACTTCGGGCACCAAGGTGCGCAGCGGCTTTCACCCAATGATGGCTGGGGTGGTGGTGGCGCCGTTTCCGCATGCCTGGCGCTATGGCTGGAGCGAGCAGGAAGCCACCGAGTTCTGCCTGCGCGAGCTGGATCATATCTTCAAGACCCAGTCGGCGCCTGATGACACCGCGGCCATGCTGATCGAGCCGGTACAGGGCGAGTACGGCTACTACCCGGCCAACACGGCCTTCATGCAGGGGCTTGCTGAGCGCTGCCGTCAGCACGGCATCTTGCTGATCTGCGATGAAATTCAGGCTGGCTATGGGCGCACCGGCAAATTCTGGAGCCACCAGCACTTCGCCGTGCAGCCGGATATCGTGATTACCGCCAAGGGGCTGGCCAGCGGGTTTCCGCTGTCGGCCATCGCTGCGTCCGAAGCGCTGATGCGCCGTGGCGCACCCGGCTCGCAGGGCGGCACTTACGGCGCTAATGCGGTGGCCTGCGCGGCGGCCCTGGCAACGCTGGAGGTGATCGAACACGAGCAGTTGGTCGATAACGCCGCTCAGCGCGGGCAGCAGTTGCTGGAACAATTGCAGGCGCTACAGCGCCAGCATCCGCTGATCGCCACCATCCGTGGCAAGGGCCTGATGCTGGGGATGGAGATAGCTGAAAGCCGCCTCCAGCCGCGTGCCGATATCGCCGCCCGGCTCACCGCCGCCTGCGAGCAGCAGGGGCTGTTGCTGCTGCGCTGTGGCATCGACGGCCAGATTGTGCGCTGGTTGCCGCCGCTGGTGGTCAGCGAGGCCGACATCAATGAGGGTGTGGCGCGCTTTGAACGCGCCTTGCAGGAGATCGCGGCATGACCGATGTACTGCTGTTAATGGCCCCTGAAGACACCGAGTTGCCTGGTCTGGATGGTTTGCCGGCAAGCGTGCGGCTGCGCTGCGTGCAGGATGAGGACGCCTTGCGCCAGGCCTTGCCCGAGGCGGAGGTGCTGGTAGTGACGGACTTTCGTTCTGGCCTGCTTGAGCGCTGCTGGCCAGCCCAAAATCGCCTGCGCTGGGTGCATGCCACCAGTGCCGGGGTCGATGCACTGATGTTCCCGGCGCTTTGGGATAGTCCTGTCACCATCACCAATGCGCGCGGGCTGTTTGATCGGGGCATTGCCGAGTATGTACTCGGCGCGGTGCTGATGTTCGCCAAGGACACTCTCGGCAATCTGCGGTTGCAGCGGCATCGTCAGTGGCAACACCGCGATACCGAATTGATCGAGCAGCGCCGGGTGCTGGTGGTCGGCGCCGGTTCGATTGGTGGTGAGGTGGCCACGCTGCTGCGCGCCGTGGGCATGCAGGTGGTCGGCCTGGCGCGCACGGCGCGCGCCGATGCGCGCTTTGATGCGGTGCATGCCAGTGCGGCGTTGCCTGAGCAGTTGGCGCTGGCCGATTTCGTGGTCATCACCGCGCCGCTGACCGACGACACCCGCGGCCTGTTCAACGACCAGGCGTTTGCCGCGATGAAGCCCGGCGCGCGGCTGATCAATGTTGGCCGTGGGTCGATTGTCGATACCGCCGCGCTGTTGCGTGCGCTGGAGCGGGGGCAGCTAAGCGGCGCCGCGCTGGATGTCTTCGAGCAGGAACCGTTGCCCGAGGATCACCCGCTGTGGCAGCAACCCAACGTGATGATCTCTGCCCATATGGCCGGTGACTTTCTCGGCTGGCGCCGGGCGTTGGGCGAGCAGTTCGTTACCAACTTCCTGCGCTGGCAGGCCGGGGAGGCACTGCATAACCGGGTGGAGCGGGGGTAAACCTTGGGGTGTTCCTGGGTGCCTCGAGCATTTGCTCGAGCTAGGTGGTGCACGGAGGTTCGCTGCGGGAGCAGATGCTCCCGCCCCCCGGGAGCGTTGCCTGGCGTTTGTTTGTCGTTATGACCTCTTGAACCAACACAGGAGAAGCCCATGTCCCACGAGATTCTCGCCCTGACCGCCGTCGAGTTGTTGCAGCACTATCGTGACAAACGCCTGTCGCCGGTTGAGGTGGCGACGGCCATGCTCGATCAGATCGAGCGAGTGGACGATCATACCAACGGCTTCTGTCTGGTCGATCGTGACACCAGCCTTGGGTTGGCGCGCGAGGCCGAGCAGCGTTACCTGCACGGTGAGGCACAGGGGCTGCTCGACGGCGTGCCGGTGGCGGTAAAGGATGTGTTTCTCACTCCCATGTGGCCGACGCTGCGAGGCTCGCGCACGGTTGATCCGGCCACGACGCTGAACAAGTCGGCACCCACCACGGCCGCGCTGGCGCGCCATGGCTATGTACCGATCGGCAAGACCACCACGCCGGAGCTGGGCTGGAAAGGGGTAACCGACAACCCCATCGACGGTGTCACCAACAACCCCTGGAACCCGGAGCGCACCGCTGGTGGTTCCAGTGGTGGCAGTGCGGTGGCGGTGGCGCTGGGGATGGCGCCGCTGGCGCTGGGTACCGATGCCGGTGGGTCGATCCGCATTCCGGCTGCGTTTTGCGGAATTGTCGGGCTCAAGCCGTCGTTCGGTGAAGTGCCGCACTGGCCGGCCAGCCCCTTTGGCACGCTGGCGCATGCCGGGCCGATGACCTGGACGGTCGAGGACTGCGCGCTGATGATGAATGTGCTGACCGAGGCCGATCATCGTGATACCCACGCCATTCCCCGGCGTGGCATCGATTATCTGGCGGAACTCAAGGGCGGGGTGCGCGGGCTGAAAATTGCCTACAGCCCGAACCTTGGTTATGTCGATGTCGATCCCGAGGTGGAGGCTGCTGTGGCTGAGGCGGTTAAGGTGTTCGAGCAACTGGGTGCCGAGGTGGTGCGCGTCGATCCCGGTTTCAGTGATCCGTTGGCCGCTTTCGGGCATCTGTTCTATGGCGGCGCGGCCAATGCCATGCGTGATCTGGGGCCGAAGAAGCGTGAGCTGATGGACCCGGCGTTGGTCAGCGTGGCCGAGCGCGCCGCCAAGCTCAGCATGCTTGACTACATGGGGGCGGTGAACGAGTCGATGGCGCTGCGCGAACGCATGGCCAACTTCCATCAGAAGTACGATCTGCTGCTGACACCGACGCTGCCGATCACCGCCTTCAAGACCGGGCGGGAAGTACCCGAGGACTGGCCGCACACCCGCTGGCCGACCTGGACCCCGTTTACTTACCCATTCAACATGACCGGCCAGCCGGGCCTGTCGGTGCCCTGCGGGTTCGACAACCAGGGCTTGCCGATTGGCCTGCAACTGGTCGGCGCACGCTTCAATGATGCCCTGGTGCTGCGCGCCGGGCATGCCTACCAGCAGGCCGCGCCGCTGACCGCGCGACGACCGCCGCTATTTCACTCCTGATCCGGAGGTGCCCATGCCGCTGAGCAACATGGATATCGAGATGTACGAATCCGAGGATCCGATCTGGAATCCGGCGCTGCGCACTATGCCGATTCCCGGGATCCGCAAGATGGTCAATCTGGCTGCCAGCCTGCCGGATGTGATTCACCTGTCGATCGGTCAGCCGGATTTGCCGGCGCCGGATACGGTGATTAATGCCGCCGTCGAGGCGTTCCAGGCCGGGCAGACCGGCTATACCATGGATGCCGGCCTGCCGGAGCTGCTCGAATCACTGGCGCTGTACTACGGTGAGCGCTACCAGCGGCCGCTGACGGCGGACAATATCCTGGTCACCACCGGCGCCACAGAAGCGGTGTACCTGGCGTTGACTTCGGTGTCTGCGCCGGGGCGGCACTTCATTGTGCCGGACCCGGCATTTATGCTCTATGCACCGTTGATCCGCATGAACGGTGGCGAGGTGACCGAAGTCCCGACCCGCGCCGAGCACAACCACCAGCTCGATCCGCAGGAAGTGCTCGATGCCATCCAGCCCAACACCTATGCGATCGTGCTCAACTCACCAAGCAACCCGACCGGCACCCTGTACCCGAAGGAAACTCTGGAGGCGATCCTGCAGGAGGCGGCCTACCGCGATATCCATGTGATCAGCGACGAGGTTTACGATCACCTGATCTACGACGGCAAGACCTATCCTTCGGTCTTGGCCAGTTGCAGCGACCTGGACAACGTCATGGTCATCAGCAGTTTTTCCAAGACCTACAGCATGGCTGGGTTGCGTATTGGCTGGCTGATCGCCAGCCAGGCGGCTATCAAGAAGTTGCGGCGCTACCATATGTTCACTACTACCGTGGCCAATACTCCGTGCCAGTGGGCCGGAGTGGCGGCGTTGCATCACGGTCGGGAGTTTATCGACGGCATGCTGGCCGAGTACACCCGCCGGCGTGACCGTATTGTCGAGCTGGTTGAGCAGACGCCATGGCTGACCGGCTACAAGCCTGAAGGTGCTTTTTACCTGTTCCCCTCGTTGCCAGATGGAGTCAACGGCACCAACGTGGCGCTGCGACTGCTTAAGGAAACTGGCGTGTGCACCATCCCCGGCGAAACCTTTGGCAATCACTGCAGCAACGCCCTGCGTCTCAGCTACTCGACCTCGCTGGACAAGATCGAACAGGCCTTTGAGCGGATTATTCCGTGGATGGAGAAGCAGGATTTTGGTTGAGGGGTGATGGAACTCTGGGCTTCCCCGGGGTTTTGGGTTTTCCTGGGAGCCTTGAGCATCTGCTCAAGGTAAGCATTGCACGATAGTCCGCTGCGGGAGCGGATGCTCCCGCCTCCCAGGAAGGGCCGCAGAGTGGTTCGCGGGCGGTCCGAGGTGCACCCGCCTACCAGGAATCCAAGTGTAGCTTTGTGCGTTTTCGCACATCATTCCATCGGATAGCCTGCTACATTTCGCGCTCAACGACATAACAAGGACGTATGTCATGGTACTTACCCCGGATCACAAGGGCTGGTATCTCGTTGGGCGCTTGCCCCATTGCGATAATCCCGCTGTAGCCCAGTTCATCACCTTCCGTCTGGCGGATGCTTTGCCTGTCAAAACACAGCGCAGTCTGGAGCAGGAACTCAGGCTCTTGCCTGAAAATACGCGGGAACAGAAACGCCGACAGCGCATTGAGTTCTGGCTGGATCAGGGCTTGGGCTGTTGTGCTCTGCAACACGCACAGGTGGCCCAGGTTATGGCGGATGGGTTGATGCGTTGGCAGAACAGCCGCTACAGGTTGCTAGCCTGGTGCATCATGCCCAATCACGTTCATGTGCTGATCGAGCCGCATTACTCCCTGTCGCGGATCGTTCAGAGCTGGAAAGGCTTTACCGGTCGCTGGGTCATGTTGAACAGCAAAACGCTGGGGTTGAGGTTGCCCTTGGGCAGGTTGTGGATGCCCGGGTACTGGGATCGTTTCATTCGTGATGAGCGGCATCATCTTGCTGTGGTGGATTACATTCACAGCAACCCGGCCAAAGCCGGGTTATGTGCAGCGCCTGAGCATTGGCCGTGGTCTAGTGCCAGTAGGAGGTAAGCCCGGGAGGCGGGAGCATCTGCTCCCGCGGCGGGCTGCCGTGCAACGCTTACCTCGAGCAGATGCTCGAGGCTCCCAGGAACGCCTACCTTGAGCAGATGCTCAAGGCTCCCAGGAGAACCCCGGGAAGCGTGCAACTACAACAACATCGACCGGATATCCGCCAGCAGTTCGCCGAGGCGTTTGGTGAACTGGGCGGCGGCGGCGCCGTTGATGGCCCGGTGGTCGTAGGACAGCGACAGCGGCAGCATCAGCCGAGGCTGGAAGGCTTTGCCGTCCCAGACCGGTTGCATGGTGGCCTTGGATACGCCAAGGATGGCCACCTCCGGGCTGTTGACGATCGGCGTGAAGTAGGTGCCGCCGATGTGGCCCAGGCTGGAGATGGTGAAGCAGGCGCCTTGCATGGCGTCGGCACCGAGCTTCTTGTTGCGCGCCTTGTCGGCCAGTTCAGCTGCCTCGGCAGCCAGTTGCAGCAGGCTCTTTTGGTCGACGTCACGAATCACCGGCACCAGCAGGCCATCCGGGGTGTCGACGGCAAAGCCGATATGCACGTACTGCTTGTGTACCAGTTGCTTGCCATTGCCGGCCAGCGAGACGTTGAAGTTCGGCTGTTCGCGTAGCAGATGGGCACAGGCCTTGAGTAGGAACGGCAGGACCGTGAGCTTGACGCCGGCTTTCTCGGCGACGGTTTTTTGCGCCTTGCGGAAGTCTTCCAGTTCGCTGATGTCGGCCTGATCGAACTGGGTCACGTGCGGTACGTTGAGCCAACTGCGGTGCAAGTTCATGGCGCCGACTTGTTGCAGACGGGTCATGTCTTTGATCTCGACCTCGCCAAACCGGCTGAAATCGACTTCCGGTACCGGCGGGATACCCATGCCGCCAGCGGCACCGGCCGGTGCGGCTTTGCGCTGTTGCATGACCTGTTTGACGAAGGCGTCGACATCTTCCTTGAGGATGCGCTCGCGCGGGCCGCTGGGCTTGACCTCAGTCAGCTCAACGCCGAGTTCGCGGGCCAGCTTGCGTACTGCCGGGCCGGCATGGACTTTCTGGCCGTCGCGGCTGGGGCCGCCAACCGGTGGCGGGCTCTGTGGCTCGCTGGGTGTGCTGGCCTTGGGCTGTGCGGCAGCTTCAGTTTCAACCGTGGCTGCGGGGCTGGCGGACTCGGCAGCCGGTGCCGGGCTGCCGGCCGCGCCTTCGGTCTTGATATGCATGATCAGGTCGCCGGTTTTGACGTCCTGCTCGAGCTTTGCCTCGATTGATTCGATTACCCCGGCCACGGGCGAGGGGATCTCCATGCTGGCCTTGTCTGACTCCAGTACCAGCAGCGACTGGTCGACTTCGACGCTGTCGCCGCTGCTGACCAGAATCTCGATGATCTTGGCTTCGGTGCTGCCGATATCCGGAATCCGGATTGCCTCGATGCTGCTGGCGGCAGGTTGTGCCTGCTTTGGCTGCTCGGCTGCAGGTTGGGCTTTCGGCGCTTCGGCGGCTGGTTTTTGCTCTTGCTTGGCGGGTGCCGCTGCCTGGTCGGTAGCGCCTTCCACTTCCAGCTCCAGCAGAGCGTCACCTTCCTTCAGGGTGTCGCCCAGTTTGAACTTGAGACTCTTGATGACTCCGGCCTTGGGACTGGGGACTTCCATGCTGGCCTTGTCGGACTCCAGTACCAGCAGAGACTGTTCCGCCTCAACCCGCTCGCCTTCCTTGACCAGAATTTCAATGACTTCGCCTTCGCCGCCGATATCGGGCAACTTGATTACTTCACTCATAATGTCGCTCCTCAGCAATCCAGCGGGTTGGTCTTGTCAGGGTCGATACCGAAGGCCTTGAGGGCATCGGTCAGTACCTTGGGTTTGATCGCACCGGACTCGGTCAGGGCGCTGAGAGCGGTATAGGCCACCCAATAGCGGTCCACTTCGAAGAAGTGACGCAGTTTGCGGCGGGTGTCGCTGCGGCCGAAGCCGTCAGTCCCCAGAACCTTGTAGGTTCCCGGCACCCATTGGCGAATCTGTTCAGCGTACAGCTTCATGTAGTCGGTGGCGGCGATTACCGGGCCGTTGCGCCCAGCCAGGTTCTGCTCGACGTAACTGGCCTGGGCTTTCTTGCCCGGGTGCAGACGGTTTTGGCGCTCAACCGCCAGGCCGTCGCGACGCAGTTCGTTGAAGCTGGTGACGCTCCAGATGTCACTGGTTACGCCAAAGTCGTCGGCCAGAATCTTGGCGGCTTCACGTACTTCGCGCAGGATTGTGCCGCTGCCCATCAATTGCACGTGCAGCTTGGCTGGCTTGCTGGCTTCTTCGAGCAGGTACATGCCGCGGATGATGCCGTCTTCCACGCCTTTGGTGGTCGGCATTGGCGGCTGCTGGTAAGCCTCATTCATCACGGTCAGGTAATAGAAGACGTTTTCCTGCTCTTCCATCATGCGCCGTGCGCCTTCGCGAATGATCACTGCCAGTTCGTAGGCGTAGGTCGGGTCATAGCTGCGGCAGTTGGGGATGGTGGCGGCGAGGATGTGGCTGTGGCCGTCCTCGTGCTGCAAACCTTCGCCGTTGAGGGTGGTGCGTCCGGCGGTGCCGCCGAGCAAAAAGCCCTTGGCGCGGCTGTCGCCGGCGGCCCAGGCCAAGTCGCCTATGCGCTGGAAGCCGAACATCGAATAGAAGATGTAGAACGGCAGCATCGGCTGGTTGTGTGTGCTGTAGGCGGTGCCGGCAGCGATCCAGCTGGACATGGCGCCGGCTTCGTTGATGCCTTCTTCGAGGATCTGGCCTTTCTTGTCCTCGCGGTAAAACATCACCTGGTCCTTGTCGACCGGTTCGTACAGCTGGCCGACCGAGGAGTAGATGCCGAGCTGACGGAACATGCCTTCCATACCGAAGGTGCGGGCTTCGTCGGGGACGATGGGTACGATGCGCGGGCCGAGTTCCTTGTCCTTGACCAGTTGCGAGAGAATCCGCACGAAGGCCATAGTGGTGGAAATTTCCCGTTCGCCGGTGCCGTCGAGAATGCTCTTGAGGGTATCGAGCGGCGGTACCGGCACCTTGAAGCTTTCCGCACGGCGCTGCGGCATATAGCCACCCAGTGCCTGACGGCGTTCGTGCAGGTACTTGTATTCGGCGCTGCCTTCTTCCGGGCGGTAGAACGGCAGTTTTTCCAGTTGGTCGTCATTGACCGGGATGTCGAAGCGATCGCGGAATTTTTTCAGGCTCTCGATATCGACTTTCTTGGTGTTGTGCGCGGTGTTCTGGCCCTGGCCGGCGCCGGTGCCGTACCCCTTGATGGTTTTGGCCAGGATGACACTGGGCTGACCTTCATGGTTGACTGCGTTGTGGTAGGCGGCATAGACCTTGTAGGGGTCATGGCCACCGCGGTTGAGCTTCCAGATTTCCTCGTCGGACAGGTCTTTGACCATCTCCTGCAGCTCGGGGCGGGTGCCGAAGAAGTGCTCGCGCACGAAGGCTCCGTCCTTGGCCTTGTAGTTCTGGTAGTCGCCGTCCACGGCTTCTTCCATACGCTGTTGCAGCAGACCATCATGGTCCTTGGCAAGCAGCGGGTCCCAGAAGCGTCCCCAGATGACCTTGATCACGTTCCAGTCAGCGCCGCGGAATACGCCTTCGAGTTCCTGGATGATCTTGCCGTTGCCGCGCACCGGGCCGTCCAGGCGCTGCAGGTTGCAGTTGATGACGAAGATCAGGTTGTCGAGTTTCTCGCGGCCAGCCAGCGAGATGGCGCCGAGGGTTTCCGGCTCGTCGGTTTCACCGTCGCCGACGAAACACCAGACCTTCTGCTTGCCCGGCTCGATGAAGCCACGGTGCTCGAGGTATTTCATGAACCGAGCCTGATAGATCGCCTGGATCGGACCCAGGCCCATGGACACGGTAGGGAATTGCCAGAAATCGGGCATCAGCCAGGGGTGTGGGTAGGACGACAGGCCCTGGCCATCTACCTCCTGGCGGAAGTTGTTGAGCTGATCTTCAGTGATCCGGCCTTCGAGGAATGCGCGGGCATAGATGCCGGGCGATGCGTGGCCCTGGAAGAACACCAGGTCGCCACCGTGTTCGTCGGTCGGGGCCTTGAAGAAGTAGTTGAAGCCGATGTCGTACAGCGTGGCGCTGGAGGCGAAGGTGGAGATATGACCGCCCAGGTCGGGGTCCTGCTGGTTGGTACGCATCACCATGGCCAGGGCATTCCAGCGCACCATGGAGCGAATCCGCCGCTCCATGAACAGGTCGCCGGGCATGCGCGCCTCGTGGGTGACCGGAATGGTGTTGCGGTACGGGGTGGTGATAGCGTAGGGCAACTGGGTGCCGCTACGGCTGGCCAGTTCACCCATGCGGGTCAGCAGGTAGTGGGCGCGGTCTTCGCCTTCTTTGGCGAGAACCGACTCCAGGGAATCGAGCCATTCCTGGGTTTCGAGCGGATCGATATCGTTGTGCTTCATTGTGTTCTCCAGACCTTGTGGGCCTCACCGGCGGTCGTTACGTGATCGTGCGGCCGTCGGCATGGGTATATGCGGTGAATGTAGTTTTACTACAAAAATGGGCCGCATTCCAGTGTATTGGTAATGTTTTTGTAGTAAAGCTACATTGTGACCGATCAGTTCTGTGTCTTCGGGCTTTTCCGAACGCCGTGCCCGTGGCAAGCTGAGTTAAGAGCACAATAAGGATAGACCATGGCGTTTTCTTCTCCTCTGCCGGTACCTGCGACATTGCAGGCGTTGACTGAACATCATCTGGATCAGTGGCGCAGCGCCCTGCAGTTGAACGAGCTGGAGTCCAGCCTGCCGGAACTGGATGATGAGTTCATGAATACGCTGGTGCAGGTGCTGGCCGTGAGCGACTTTGTGGCCGAGCAATTGCGCCGTGATCCCGCCATGGCCTGGCGGCTGCAAGAGGAGCGGCTGTTGTGGCGCAGTCTGCGCTCAGGTGAGATGGCCGAGCTGTTGGCTGTAGCGCTGGCCGGAGTCGAGTCTGAGGAGGAGCTGCTGAAAGCCTTGAGGCGCTTTCGTCAGACTCAGCAAGTGCGAATCATCTGGCGTGACCTGACCCGTCAGGCCAGTACCCAGGAAACTTGCCGCGATCTGTCGGATATGGCCGATGCCTGTATCGATCAGGCCTACCGTTGGTGCTATCAACAGGCTTGCAGCAGTTTCGGGACGCCGCTCGGGTACAGTGGCGAGCCCCAGCATATGGTGATTCTGGGCATGGGCAAGCTGGGCGCTCAGGAACTCAACCTGTCTTCCGATATCGACCTGATCTTTGCCTATCCCGAGGCCGGGGAAACCCAGGGCGGGCGTCGCAGCCTGTCCAATCAGGAATTTTTCATCCGGGTCGGGCAGCGGCTGATCAAGGCTCTGGATGCGCCGACTGTGGATGGTTTCGTGTTCCGGGTCGACATGCGTCTGCGCCCCTATGGTGACAGTGGTGCACTGGTATTCAGCTTCGATGCGCTGGAGCAGTATTACCAGAGCCAGGGGCGTGACTGGGAGCGCTACGCGATGATCAAGGCGCGGGTGGTCGGCGGTGATCAGGTGGCCGGGGCGGAGCTCCTGGCCATGCTCAAGCCGTTTGTCTATCGCCGCTATCTGGACTTCACCGCAATCGAAGCGCTGCGCAGCCTCAAGCAGATGATTCAACGTGAAGTGCAGCGCAAGGGCATGCAGGACAACGTCAAGCTGGGCAGCGGGGGGATTCGCGAGATCGAGTTCATCGGCCAGGCGTTCCAGTTGATCCATGGCGGTCGCGATCGGGCCTTGCAGCAGCGGCCGATCCTGCCGGTGCTGGACATGCTGGCAACCAACAGCTACCTACCTGATAGCGCGGTGGATGAGCTCAAGGGGGCCTATCTGTTTCTGCGCGATACCGAACATGTGCTGCAAGCTATAGATGATCGTCAGACCCAGATGCTGCCGACCGATCCGCAAGGGCAGGAGCGGGTGGCCTGGGCCATGGGCTATGAGGGCTGGGGCGAGTTTCGCCAGGCCCTGGAAAGCCAGCGCGAGCGGGTGGCCCGGCATTTTGCCAATGTGATCGCCGACCCGGATGAGGATGAAGAGGATAGCTGCCCGTCCTGTGACAATCTGGCGCCGCTTTGGGAGGGACTGCTGGAGTCGGAGCAGGCTCATGAGTTGTTGGCGGGAGCAGGCTTTAAACAGCCGGAATCAGCCTGGCAACGGTTGCAGGGCTTGTTGCAGTCGGGGCGGGTGCGGGCTATGCAGAAGCTTGGGCGCGACCGGCTGGATGTATTCATGCCGCGGCTGCTGGCCATGGCCAGTGAGCAGGATGATCCCGATCTGGCACTGGAGCGGGTGCTGCCCTTGGTTGAGGCGGTGGCCCGGCGCTCAGCCTATTTGTTGCTGCTGACCGAGAACCCTGGAGCATTGCGTGAGTTGCTGGTGCTGTGCAGCGCCAGTCCGTGGGTCGCTGAGCAGATTACCCGCTATCCGGTGGTGCTCGATGAATTGCTCAATGCCGGGCGGCTGTATCGGCCGCCAGAGCCGGATGAGTTGGTCGATGAGCTGCGCCAGCAACTGCTGCGCATTCCCGAGGATGACCTTGAACAGCAGATGGAAACCCTGCGCTATTTCAAACGGGCCCATGTGTTGCGGGTGGCGGCGTCGGAAATCGCCGGTAGTCTGCCGCTGATGAAGGTCAGTGATTACCTGACCTGGATTGCCGAGGCGATTTTGCAGCAGGTGCTGCAACTGGCCTGGCGCGAAATGAGTCTGCGCCATGGGGTGCCGCGGCGCGCCGATGGCTCGCCGTGCGAGCTGGATTTCATCATTGTTGGCTATGGCAAGGTTGGGGGGATCGAGCTGGGGCATGGTTCCGACCTGGATCTGGTGTTCATCCATGACGGTGATCCACAGTCGGAGACCAATGGCGAGCGGCCAATCGATGGCAGCAAGTTCTACACCCGGCTGGGCCAGCGCATCATTCATATCCTGACCGCGCAAACCACTTCTGGAGCATTGTATGAGGTCGATATGCGCCTGCGCCCATCGGGCAACTCCGGTTTGCTGGTGACTTCGCTTGCGGCCTTTGCCCGTTACCAGCGCGAGGAGGCCTGGACCTGGGAGCATCAGGCGCTGGTCCGGGCCCGGGTGCTGACCGGTTGCAAGCGTCTGGGCCATCGGTTTGACGAGTTGCGGGCCGAAGTACTGGGACGCCAGCGTGATGAACCTGGCCTGCGGGCCGAAGTCGGGCAGATGCGCCAGAAAATGCGGGATAACCTGGCAACCGCCGCTACTCGGGGCGGCTTTGATGTGTCGGCGTTCACGGCGGATGCGACCTTTAGTCTCAAGCATGATGCCGGAGGTATCGTCGATATCGAATTTATGGTGCAATATGCGGTTCTAGCCTGGTCGTGCCGGTACCCCGAGTTACTGCGCTATACCGATAACATCAGGATTCTCGATGGGTTGCGTGACGCCGGATTGATCCCCGGTGAGGACGTTCAGCGACTGCAGGAGGCTTACAAGGCCTACCGCGCGGCAGCCCATCGCCTGGCTTTGCAAAACCAGCCAGGCACAGTCAGCGGCGACCAGTTTCATGATTTCCGGCATGGAGTCATCAAGCTCTGGCAGCAACTGCTGCCCGACCAGCAGGCGGATAACCACTCTGCCTGAACTGGCGCGCTCAGGCAGACAACTGAAATTTGAACGCACGTAAAGATTAGTGAATGGAGCTGGCTGCTATGTCGATGGCCGATCGTGATGGTGTTATCTGGTTTGATGGTGAAATGGTGCCGTGGCGCGAGGCCAACGTGCATGTACTGACCCACTCGCTGCACTACGGCATGGGCGTGTTTGAAGGTGTACGCGCCTACAGCACTCCGGATGGCACAGCGATCTTCCGCTTGCAGGCTCATACTGACCGGCTGTTCGACTCGGCCCACATCATGGGCATGAAGATTCCGTTCACCAAGGAACAGCTCAACGAAGCCCAGCGTGCCGTGGTGCGCGAGAACAAGCTGGAAACCGCCTACATCCGCCCGCTGGTATTCTACGGATCGGAAGGCATGGGCATTCGCGCCGACAACCTCAAGGTACACGTGGCTATCGCAGCCTGGCACTGGGGCGCCTACATGGGCGAAGAAGCGCTGGAGACCGGCATCAAGATCCGCACCAGTTCCTTCACCCGCCACCACGTCAACATCACCATGACCCGGGCCAAGGCCAGCGGTGCCTACATGAACTCGATGCTGGCGTTGCAGGAAGCGGTTTCCGCCGGTGCCGACGAAGCGCTGCTGCTGGATCCGGAAGGCTATGTAGCCGAGGGCTCGGGTGAGAACGTGTTCATCGTCAAAGGTGGCGTGATCTATACCCCGGAAGTGACTGCCTGCCTGAATGGCATCACTCGTGGCACCGTACTGAGCCTGGCCAACGAGTTCGGCATTCCGGTCGTCGAGAAGCGTATCACCCGTGATGAAGTGTATATCGCTGATGAAGCCTTCTTCACTGGCACCGCTGCCGAAGTCACGCCGATTCGCGAGCTGGATGGCCGCCAGATTGGTGCCGGCCGCCGTGGCCCGGTAACCGAGAAACTGCAGAAAGCCTACTTCGATCTGGTCACCGGCAAGAGCGGAGCCCACGCCGAGTGGCGCACACTGGTCGGCTGAAACTAGCTGAAGGTCACAAGCTGAACGCTGGGGGCTGTGCTTCCAGCTTCAGCTTCCAGCCTCTAAGCGGCTTTATATGAAGATCCTGATTATTGGTCCCAGTTGGGTAGGCGACATGGTGATGGCGCAGACGCTGTTTGTCTGCCTCAAGCAGCGCCATGGCGAGCAGTGCCTGATCGATGTACTGGCGCCCGAGTGGAGCCGGCCGATTCTCGAGCGGATGCCCGAGGTCAACCAGGCGCTGAGCTTTCCGCTCGGCCACGGGGTACTGGAGCTGGCGACCCGCAAGAAGATCGGCAAGTCCCTGGCTGGTCAATATGATCAGGCAATTCTGCTACCCAACTCGCTGAAGTCGGCCCTGGTGCCGTATTTTGCCAACATTCCCAAGCGTACCGGCTGGCGCGGCGAGATGCGTTACCGGTTGCTCAACGATATCCGCAAGCTCGACAAGCAGCAGTATCCGCTGATGATCGAGCGCTTCATGGCGCTGGCCTTTGAGCCGGGCGCTGCTCTGCCCAAACCTTATCCACGCCCGCAACTGCGGATTGAGCCAGCCAGTCGCGCGGCGGCATTGGCCCGGTTCGGCCTGGAGCTGGATCGCCCGGTGCTGGCGCTGTGCCCAGGCGCCGAGTTTGGTGAGGCCAAACGCTGGCCGAGCGAACACTATGCCGAGGTCGCGGACGCCAAGGTCCGCATGGGCTGGCAGGTTTGGCTATTCGGTTCAAAGAACGATCATGCTGTGGCCGAGGATATTCGCAGCCGGCTGATTCCTGGGCTGCGTGAGGAGTCGGTCAACCTCTGTGGTGAAACTAGCCTGGCCGAAGCTATTGATCTGCTGTCCTGCGCGACTGCTGTGGTCAGTAACGATTCCGGGCTGATGCATGTTGCCGCCGCGTTGGACCGACCATTGGTGTCGGTTTACGGCTCGACTTCGCCACAATTCACCCCGCCGCTGGCTGAACAAGTGGAAATCGTGCGCCTGGGGCTGGAATGCAGCCCCTGCTTTGACCGGACCTGCCGCTACGGTCATTACAACTGTCTGCGTGAACTGCCGCCGCAACAGGTCATAGACGCGCTGGATCGTCTGGTAGGTGATCCGCTGGCCGATCCGCTGGATGCCTGATTGATGCGTGTGCTACTGATTAAGACCTCCTCCATGGGGGATGTCATCCATACTCTGCCGGCACTGACCGACGCCCAGCGGGCGATTCCCGGTATTGCCTTTGACTGGGTGGTTGAGGAAGGCTTTGCCGAAATCCCCGCCTGGCACCCGGCGGTGGCCGAGGTCATACCGGTCGCGATTCGCCGCTGGCGCAAGAGCCCGCTGAAAACCTGGCGCAGCGGCGAGTGGGCACGCTTTAAACAGCGTCTGGCCGGCCAGCGCTATGATCTGGTGATCGATGCCCAGGGCCTGCTGAAAAGCGCCTGGCTGACACGCTATGCCCAGGCCCCGGTGGTGGGGCTGGATCGCCACTCGGCGCGTGAACCATGGGCCAGCCGGTTTTATCAGGACAAAAAATCAGTAGCCTGGGGGCAGCATGCGGTCGAGCGAGTGCGCCAACTGTTTGCCCTGGCGCTGGGCTATCCGTTGCCGGCCGGCGTTGGTGATTACGGCCTGAACCGGGCCCGATTGGCTGGTGAGCCGCAGGGTGAGCCTTATCTGTTGTTCCTGCACGGCACGACCTGGGTTACCAAACATTGGCCTGAGCTGTATTGGCGGCAGTTGGCCGAGCAGGCCGTCGCGGCCGGCTGGCAGATACGCCTGCCCTGGGGCAATGACCAGGAAAAGGCTCGGGCCGAACGCATCGCCGCTGGTTTGCCAGGCGTGTTGGTGCTGCCCCGGCTGAACCTTGCGGGGGTTGCCCGGGTATTGGCTGGCGCCAGCGCCTGTGTAGCCGTGGATACCGGGCTGGGGCACCTGGCCGCCGCGCTTGATGTGCCGACCCTGTCCTTGTTCGGTCCGACCAATCCGGGCTTTACCGGTGCTTACGGTGCCAGCCAGCAACACCTGGCCAGCGACTTTGCCTGTGCGCCCTGCTTGAAGAAAACCTGCAGCTACCAGCCAACCACCGACGACAAGACCCGGTTCGACCTGACGCGGGAACAGCCGCTATGCTTTACCCGGCTCGCGCCGGAAACCGTTATGCGCCGTCTGCTCGAACTGTTGGCGAACAAGGAATCTCTCTGATGCAACTGGCTTTTCTGCTGTACAAGTACTTTCCCTTTGGCGGTTTGCAGCGTGACTTTGTCCGGATCGCCCAGGAATGCCAGCAGCGTGGGCACAGTATTCGTGTCTATACCCTGAGCTGGGAAGGTGAGGTGCCCGAAGGCTTTGAGCTGGTCAAGGTGCCGGTCCGGTCGCTGCTCAATCATCGCCGTTATGCCAAGTTTACCCGTTGGGTCCAGGCGGATATGCGCCGACGGCCGGTAGATCGGGTGGTTGGTTTCAACAAGATGCCGGGACTGGATGTGTATTACGCGGCCGACCCTTGCTATGAGGACAAGTCGCGCCATCTGCGTAAAGCGATGTATCGCTACAGTCCGCGTTACCGGCATTTCTCTGCCTACGAACGGGCGGTATTCGATCCGCAGGGCAAGACCGAGCTCTTGATGATATCGGCCACTCAGCAGGAGTTGTTCAAGCACTACTATGCAACCCCCGCTCAGCGTTTTCATTTACTGCCTCCGGGGATCTCGCCCGATCGCCGCGCGCCTGCCAATGCGGAACACTTGCGCCGACTGGCGCGTGAGCGCCTGGGGCAGGAGTTCGACCTACCGGCCGATGGCCTGTTGCTGGTACAAATCGGTTCGGATTTTTATCGCAAGGGTCTGGATCGCAGTATCCAGGCCTTGGCGGCCTTGCCTGAAGCGCTGCGGGTGCGTACTCGCCTGGTGGCGCTGGGGGCCGATGATCCAGCCAAAATGCAGGCGCTGGCCGACCAGCATGGCGTTGGCAAACAGGTATTCATGCCCGGTGGTCGTAAAGATGTGCCGGACTTTCTGCTGGCATCCGATCTGCTGCTGCATCCGGCTCGTCATGAGAATACCGGTACCGTGCTGCTGGAAGCGCTGGTTGCCGGATTACCGCTGCTGGTGACCGAAGTCTGTGGCTATGCCCATCATGTTCTGGATGCCGACTGTGGCCTGGTGGCGCCTGAGCCCTTCGATCAGGCCGGCTTCAATCGCCAGTTGGCGATGATGCTGGGCGATGATGCTGCCCGGGCCCGCTGGCAGGCCAATGCACTGCGCTATGCCGGGGAACAGGATCTTTACAGCATGCCGCAGAAGGCGGCTGACGTTATCGTTGGGGCTGCCGTCTGATGCCCAGGCCGCTGAAGCCCGGCACGCTGGTTCTGCACGAACCGTTCGCGCGGCTTTGGGCCGACAAGGACCCCTTTGTTGAAGTCGAAGCACTGGATGGCGAGATTTTTCGTGCCCTGGAAGGCCGGCGTACCTTGTGTACCCGGGTGGAAGGTGACGACTATTTCGTCAAGATTCATCGCGGCATTGGCTGGGCCGAAATCGCCAAAAACCTGTTGCTGCTGAAAAAACCGGTGCTAGGTGCGGCCCAGGAATTGCGGGCGATTGAGGCGCTGACCCGGGCCGGGGTCGCCACCATGACCGCAGTGGCCTTTGGCGAACGCGGCGCCAACCCGGCGCGCCAGCACTCGTTCATCATTACTCAGGCCCTGGCCCCTACCGTCAGCCTGGAGGATTTCTGTCGGGACTGGCCGACCAATCCGCCGTCGCCAGCGCTCAAGCGCGCGCTGATCGCCCGGGTGGCGGATATGGTGGGGCGCATGCACAGGGCCGGAATCAACCATAGAGATTGTTATCTGGTGCATTTTCTTTTGCATACCGAGCCGGCGCCGACGCCGGACTGCCTGCGGGTTTCGCTGATCGACCTGCACCGTGCGCAAATTCGCGATCGGGTGCCCGAGCGCTGGCGCAACAAGGATCTGGCAGCGCTGTATTTCTCCGCTCTGCAAATTGGTTTGACCCCGCGCGACAAGCTGCGCTTTCTGCGCTTGTACTTTCAACGCCCCTTGCGTGAGGTTCTGGACTCCGAGGTTGTGCTGTTGCGCTGGCTGGAAAAGCGTGCCGACAAGCTGCTGGATCGCTGGTACCGACGTTTTGCTCCAGGTGCCGGACAATGATCAAGTGGACGCTCAACCCGGAATACGCAACCGGGCACAGTGGTCTGGCGTTTGCCGATCTGGATAGCGTGTTTGCGCTGGAAGGCGAGTTCATTACCCGCGACCCGTTGAGCACGGTACACCGGGTATGGATTGGAGATCGGCATTACTACCTCAAGCGTTATCATGCCGCAGGCAAGCATCTGCGCCGTTACCTGGGCCGGCCACGCGTGGTTGCCGAGTGGGAGAACCTGCTCAGCTTCAAGGCCTGGGGGATTCCGGCGGCGACTGTCGTGGGCTTTGGCATGGAGCGGCGAGCGGGGCTGTTCGTGCGTGGCGCCATGATCACCGAGGCGCTGGACAATACCACGGACCTGGCCCGACTGGCCGAACAGCAGGCCGACTGTTTCAAGGACCCGGTATGGGTGCGTAGCGTCTGTCATCAGGTTGCCCATGCTGCGCGGATGATGCATGACCAGCGCTTTGTGCATAACGACTTCAAGTGGCGCAATATTCTGGTTGACCCCAAGGCGCGGGTATACCTGATCGATTGTCCTGCCGGTGCATTCTGGTGGGGGCCGATGCTGCGTTACCGAATCATCAAGGACCTGGCTTGCCTGGACAAGCTGGGCAAGCTGCATTTCACGCGTAGCCAGCGTTTGCGCTTTTATCGTGATTACAGTGGCAAACAACGGCTGGACGCCGCCGACAAGCGTTTTATTCGTCGGGTGCTGAAATTCTTTGAGGGACGCGAATGAGCGCTTTGCCTTTTATTGCGGTAAATGCCCGGGATATTTTGGCCCGTCATGGTCTGGATACGTTTCAGGCACTGTGGGAGCTGAAGCTGGATGCGATCGATGAGCCCAATGTCAATCGCGGTGGCTGGAGCAGTGTTTACCGTCTGGAGCTGGAGGGCGCTGATGGCCAGCTGCAGAGCTTTTATCTCAAGCGTCAGGATAATCATCTGACCCGTAGCCTCCAGGCCCCATGGGGTGAGCCTACCTTCGCCCGTGAGTTTCGTTACATTCAGGCCTACGCCCGGCATGGTGTGCCGGCGCTCGAAGCAGCGTTTTATGCCGAGCGACGTGAGCCGGGACATCGCCAGGCCATTCTGCTGACCCGGGCGCTGGATGATTATCAGGATGCCGACGACTGGTATCAGCGCTGGCCAACCTTGGGCTGGGCGGCCAGGCACGATCTGGTGGTGGCGACCGGTGCTTTGGTGCGGGCGCTGCATAATGCCGGAATGGTGCACAACTGCTTGTATTTCAAGCATATTTTCCTGAAGGTTGATGGCGATGGCGCTGGTGCGCGGTTGATTGATCTGGAAAAGACCCGCCGGGCCTGGCGTGGTCAGCGAGACTTCGTTGCCGATCTGGAAACCCTGTTGCGGCGCAGTGCGCCACTGCCGCGGACTCAACGGTTGCGTTTCATGCTGGCCTATACCGGCAAGACCAGGGTCGATGCCGAGGTTCGTCAGTTGATCGCTGACATCGCACGCAAGCATCAGCGCAAGGAGCGGCGGCGGTGATTGATACCCGGCAGCTCAGAGCTTATGGGCGTCGTCCGCCGCAACCTCTGAGCCTGACCCTGGATGATGGGCGCTCACTGCAGATTTTGCAGTGGCTGCGGATTTTGCCCGGCAAGCGGCTGGTAGGCCAAGCGCTGCTGGACGGCGAGCTGGTGCTTGCCAAACTGTTCATTGCCCATGGCGCTGAGCGTCACTGGTCACGCGAGAAACAGGGCGTTGAGGCCTTGCAGCTCAAGGCAATACCAACCCCGGGGCTGGTTGCCAGTGGGCGGATTCCGGGCGGCGGTCATTACTTGCTGACCCGCTTTCTATCCGGTGCTCAAACCCAGCAACAACGCTGGGAGGCACTGAGTTCCAGCGAGCCAGCCAGTGCCGAAGCACAGGGTCTGGTTGCCGAGGTGGTAGCCATGTTGGCGCGCATGCATGCGCAGGGACTGACCCAAAGTGATCTGCACATGGGCAACTTTCTCTGGCACCAGGGGCAGTTGTATGTAATCGATGGCGATGCTGTCAGCGTACAGTCTTCCAGCGAGGCGCTGAACGCCCGGGATGCGGCGGATAACCTGGGGGCCTTTTTCGCCCAACTGCCGGTGGCCTGGGAAGAGCAACTGGAACTGCTGCTGGTTGGCTATCTTGGGGTGAACAGCGCGCGTGCGATAGATCCTCAGCGCGTGCTTCAGGCGCTTGAGCGCGGGCGCCAATGGCGTTTACAAGACTATCTCGGCAAGGCCTTGCGTGATTGCAGCCTGTTCAGCGTCCGACGCAACTGGTGGCGATTTCTCTCGATCAAGCGTAGCGAAAGTGCCGAGCTGCTGCCGGTTATGAATGAGCCTGATAGTTTGTTTGACAGTGAGCCGCTGCTCAAGGATGGGGGTAGCAGTACCGTGACACGTTTTACGCGGGGCGAGCGGACGCTGGTGGTCAAGCGCTACAACATCAAAAGCCTGGGGCACTGGTTGCGGCGCTTCTGGCGGCCGAGCCGGGCCTGGCATTCCTGGTTGGCTGCCCACCGCTTGCAATTTCTCGACATCGCTACGCCAGCGCCGCTTGCCATGTGTGAGAGTCGCTTTGGTCCACTGCGTCGGCGCGCCTGGTTGGTGACTGAGTTCTGTCCCGGGCAGGACTTGCTAAGCCTGTTCGATCCAACGGGGCAAGAATTGCCTGCACCAGAGCAGTGCCAGGCGTTGCTCAAAGTCTTTTCCGAACTGGCCCGCCAGCGTATCAGTCACGGCGACTGCAAGGCCACCAATCTGCTGTGGCACCAGGGCCGGGTCTGGCTGATCGATCTGGATGCCATGCAGGCCCACTCCAGCGAAGCCGCTTGGCGGCGGGCCTGGGCCGAGGATCGGGCCCGGTTGATTCGCAACTGGCCTGCGGGCAGTCCGCTGGGGCTCTGGCTGGATGAACAGTTGCCGCGCTGAATGCGGCACGCCTCGGCATATCCGTGTAAAATCCGCTTTTTACTGACAGTTCGCACTGAAGAGGGACTCCTGTGGCACTGACCATCCTCGGACTTTCCGGCGCTTTGAGCCATGACCCGTCCGCCGCACTGTATATCGACGGTAAACTGATCGCGGCAGTGGAGGAAGAGCGTTTCGTACGAGACAAGCATGCGAAGAATCGCATGCCCTACGAATCGGCGAAGTTCTGTCTGGAGCAGGCGGGTATCAAGCCTGAAGACGTGGATATCGTCACCATTCCCTTTGCCCCGATCAGTATTTTTGGCCCGGCTCGCTGGAAATACGCCAAGCGATACTGGTACGCCCCGGATCGTGCGCTGGATGCCATCTTGATGGGCAATCGGCGCTTCAAGCGTTACAAGAAACGCATCGAGTGGTGTCTGCAGCAACTGGGCTTTGACCTGAAGAAGGTCAAGCTCGAGCCGGTTGAGCATCACCTGGCGCATGCCTCCAGTGCCTATCACTGCTCGGGATTCCAGGAAAAGACCGCAATTCTCGGTATTGACGGCAAGGGTGAGTACGCCACCACGTTCTTTGGTTATGGCGAAAACGGCAAGATCCACAAGATCAAGGAGTTCTTTGATCCGGATTCGCTGGGCGGTCTGTATGGCGCGCTGACTGAGTACCTGGGCTTTGAGATGCTCGATGGCGAGTTCAAGGTCATGGGCATGGCGCCCTATGGTGATGCCGCCAAATACGACTTCTCGCGGCTGGCCAAGTTCGAGAATGGCGAGCTGATCATCAATACCGATTACGCCAACGTGATTGGCTTCCGCCGTTACAAGGAAAAGGGCAAGGGCTATTACTTTTCGCCCAAGCTGATCGAATGGCTTGGGCCCAAGCGCGAAGGCGACATCGCCGACGATCCCTACATCCATTACGCCGCCAGCATGCAGGCCCTGTTCGAGAAGCTGGCGCTGGAGATGATGGAGTACTATCTGGGCGACATTCTGCGTGAAACCGGTCGTATTGCCTTTGCTGGTGGCTGTGCGCTGAACGTCAAGCTCAACCAGCGCATCATCGCGCGCCCCGAGGTCAAGGAGCTGTTCGTTCAGCCAGCGGCTGGGGATGCCGGTACTGCCGTAGGCGCCGCAGCCTATGTCTCGGTCAAAAATGGTGTGCCGGCCGAGAAGATGGAGCACGTCTATCTCGGCCCCAGTTACAGCAATGAAGATGTCATTGCCGCCTGCGCCCGTCATCCGAACAAGCCCGAATGGAAAAAGCTCGACAACGTACCTGAGTACATTGCCGAAGTGCTGGCCGAGGGTAATCCGGTGGCCTGGTTCCAGGGTCGCATGGAGTTTGGTCCGCGCGCCCTGGGTGGTCGCTCGATCATCGGTTGCCCGAGTTTCAAGGGTGTGGCCGATCGCATTAATGAACAGATCAAGTTCCGCGAGCGCTGGCGCCCATTCTGCCCGTCGATGATCGACACGGTAGCGCCGCAGATGCTTAGCGTTGATCATCCGTCGCCGTTCATGACCTTTACCTTCGAGGTCAACGAGGAGTGGAAAACCCGTGTGCCGGAAGTAGTGCACGAGGACGGCACCGCCCGTGCTCAGGTGCTTAAGCGTGAATACAATCCGCGTTACTACGATCTGATGAAGGAACTGGAGCGCCTGACCGGCAACGGGGTAGTGCTCAATACTTCGCTGAACCGCCGTGGCGAGCCGATGGTCTGCTCGCCGACTGACGCGTTGAACATGTTCTACGGCTCGGATCTGCAGTATCTGATCATGGAAGACATCCTGGTCTGCAAGGTAGCCTGAGGAGATCCGCTTGAGTAATCGGGAACAGTGGGTACTGCAGTTCTGCCACTCTTATTACGGCCCTTTTACCGACTGCGCCCGCCAATATGCCGTGCTGTTCAAAAACAGCGGATATAAGGTCGCGACCGTGTATCTGTCTGGACAGCCGAATGCCGAGGTTGAGCAGGGCTCGGCCTCGGACGAGGTGATCTTCCTTGGTTATGAGCCAAAGGACATCAAGGGCCTGAAGCTGCGAGCGATGCGAGATCTGCGCCGTCTGACCCGTCAGCGCGAATATGCCTTCTGCATTGCCCATCGCTTCAAGCCGATCTACATCGCTTTGCTGGCTACTCGTTTACCAGTGGTGGGCATCCATCACTCCTTTGGCGTTTACAATCGCTGGAACCGACGCTTTGTCGTCAACCGTTTCCGCAAGCGCCTGCTGTTGCTGGGAGTGTCCGACGCGATTCGGGACGAGGTTCGCACCGATCTGCGTAACTGGCCGGAGCAGCGGGTGCAGCGCCTGTATAACCGCATCGATCTGGCTGCCGTGCAAGGCGATCAGGTCGAGCGGGAGCAGGCCCGGGAACACTTGGGGCTGCCGCAGGATGCCTGGGTGGTAGGCAATGTTGGCCGCCTGCATCCAGACAAGGATCAAGATACCCTGATTCGCGGTTTTGCCGCGGCCCTGCCGACCCTGCCGGCCAATAGCCTGCTGGCGATCATGGGCAGTGGTCGGCTTGAAAGCCGGCTCAAGGCGTTGGTGAGTGAGCTGGGGCTTGAGGACAAGGTGCTGTTTCTCGGTCAGGTTAAGCACGGCCGACGCTACTTCAAGGCTTTCGATGTATTTGCCTTGAGCTCCGATCACGAGCCATTCGGTATGGTACTGCTGGAAGCCATGGCTGCTGGAGTGCCGTTGATCAGTAGCGACTGCGGCGGTGCCCGTGAAATTGTTGCCGGCCTGGGGCCGCTGTTCCCGCTGGGCGATGTCCAGGCGTTGGCAGGGTGTCTTCAAGCGGTAGCAGGTCTGTCACCCCAGGATCTGGAAAGCAAGCGCCAGGCGATGCTGACAAGCCTCAATACCCACTACACCGACGACGCGGTTCGTCCGCTGTTTTTTGATCTGTTGCAGGAGAGTGGGCTATGCAAGCTACCGCACCAAGTATCCTGCTCCTGATTCCCTATTTTGGTCAGTGGCCGTTCTGGATGCCGCTGTTTCTGAAAAGCTGCGAGCACAATCCGGATATCAACTGGTTGTTGATAGGGGATTGTGGCGAACCTGAGGGGCTGCCGGCTAATGTCCGCTACCGCTACTCGTCCTTTGCCGATTATTGTGATTTGGTGTCTGAACGGCTTGGGCTGAACTTCCACCCGACTAATCCCTATAAGCTTTGTGATCTCAAGCCGGCCTATGGCTTTATCCATCAAGACGATACCCAAGGGTATGATTTCTGGGGATTTGGGGATCTGGATCTGATTTACGGCGATTTGAGAGCCTATTTCACGGCGGAGAAACTGAAGCGATACGACTTCTTTTCGACCCATGAGCGGCGAGTCTCAGGGCATTTGTGTGTGATGCGCAATAACGAGCATTTCAGAACCTTGTTCTGGCGCATTTCTGATTTCCGCAAGCGGATTGAGGATCATCAGCATCATGCTCTGGATGAAGGTGGTTTCACCCGGCTGTTCCTGTGGCGCAAAAACTTCCCTAAGCCTTTGTTCAAATTTGTTGGTCTGTTCAACCCTCTGCGGCGAGTTGCGGAGTTTCGTGAGGCGTTCAGTACTCCATACGCAAAAGTGGCATGGATTGATGGCGGGTATGATTTTCCGCAGAGGTGGTATTGGAGTGCAGGGCATCTGACCAATGACACGAGTCAGACAAGGGAATTTCCTTATTTCCACTTTGTTGTCTGGAAGAGTCTCTGGAAACATGGCAAGACTGGAGACGCTGCGCACATTACTCGTTTGGCTAGTGATGAGTGTTGGAGTGTCGATAGCGAAGGCTTTCACTCGCGTGATGTTTAAGATGCGTTGCACGCAACGCGGAGCTTGCCAATGAAAATTCTATGGCTGATCCAGAGTTATGAGGTCCATGCGTTCGAGGTGCTGGCTGATGCGCTGGCGCATTACGCAGAGGTCGAGCTGGTTCGTTTGACTGCTGAGGACCAGGATCGTCTTGGCGTGACGCTCAAGCGCTTTGACTTTTCCGCTTATGATCGAGTGATGACTATTCTGCGGACGAAAAAGGAAATGCGTCAGTGGCGTGCTTTTCGGGCCATCCCCAACCTTGTCATCTTTGAATACGATTCCTGTCAGAACTACATGCCTGGCGGCAAGTATGAAGGGAAGTTTTCTCGTCATTACCGTCGCCTGGGTGGACCCCGTTTGATCGTCTCTGGGGCGCAAGTGGCAGACCGGCTTAAGAGCGAAGGGTTTGAAGCCCACTTCATGCCCAAGGGCTATGATCCTCGTGTCATTCAAAATAGTTGCGGAGTCAGGGATATTCCGCTGGCATTTGTTGGTCGCTTAAAAGCCAATATGTACAAGTCGCGTAAAGACTTTATTGAGGAACAGGCTAAGCGGCATGGTCTACAGGTTCTGCAAACTGCGCCTGGCCAGGCTTATGCGCAAATGTTGTCCCGGATACAGATTTTTGTTTCTGCTGACATTGGTCTGGGTGAATACATGGCAAAAAACTTCGAGGCCATGGCGGCAGGATGCCTGTTGCTAACCTACAGCCAGGGAGAGGTAGAAAATCGCGCTGTCGGTTTTGAAGACATGAAGAATGTAGTGCTATTCAGGAACCAACAGGAGTTTGATGAGCGCCTTCAGTTGCTGCGCGATGAGCCTGGCTTGCTGGAAAAGATAGCTGAAGCAGGAGCAATCCACGCACGCGAGGCGTTTGCTTATGACCGTATGGGCCAGAGGCTGTTTGAGCTTTTGGAAAAACCATTGACTCCCAGAGCCCAAGTGCGAGGCTGGCGTAGCTATCTGCCGAGTTTCCTGGGCGGGTACTGAGGCCAGCTTATTTATATGCGTGTGATCAATATCATGTGGTCGTTTGGCTCTGCCTATGCCTCCGTGCATAAAGTGCATACTCAAATTCTGGAATTGTTACCGCCTGGCTCTTTGATAGAAAACTGGGTGCTTCAGGGGGAGCCGGATGAGTCACCTAATATTCCTACATATCAATGGAATTGGCCAAAATGGAGGTTGAAGCCGAAAGGGGTTGGACTGCTGATGCTTTTTGCCACCAGAGCAAAGCTGGTAAAGCGCCTTAACGAGTCGAAGCCTCAACTGCTTTTGGTCGACGGGCTAGGAACAGCCAGACTAATACTGCCGCTATTACTATCCAGGCCAGGGCTACAGGCTCGTGTGCTATTCCATGGTAAGACTCGAATTCGTGGGGGGGACAGGCGTTTATTTCGCCAGTGTGCTGAACAGGTCAAAGTCGTTGCAGTGTCACATGACCTGGCGGAGGAGTTGGAAGTTGCTCTGGGGGTGCCTGTCACCACGATTGTTTCGGCATTTGACCCGGTCAAAAGCAACGCACAGATGCTTGGGCGTGATGAAGCACGCCGTAGGCTTGGCGTTGAGGCGACGGATGTACCTGTGTTGGGAGCTGTTGGTCGGCTGGTCGAGAGCAAGGGGTTTGATACGATTTTGTATGCGCTGGGTTTAATCAGACAGCGTGGTGGACGGTTCAAACTACTGATCATCGGTGATGGGGAGCGGCGTGATTACTTGAGTGAGCTAATCAGTAAGCTTGGGCTGGCTGACGATGCTTTTTTGCCAGGACATATACCTGAAGCCGAGCATATCTATCGTGCTTTTGACATTATGCTTATCCCTTCTCACAAGGAAGGGCTTGGTCTGGTGTTACAAGAAGCTGTGATGGCAGGGGTTCCGGTGTTGGTCAGTGATATTGCGGTTTTCAGAGAACAGTTGGGTCCAGTCGGGCCTTATCTTGCGGTGCGCGATCCACAGGAATGGGCTGCTTGTATCGAGAAACTGTTGCATGAAAAAGGGTTCGATCAATTGGCTGCTGAGCAACGTGCTCAGTTAATGCCGACTGGCGCGTGGCGCGAGTTTTGTAATGCCTGGAGAGCGTTGTTGCATGTCGAATGACAGTGCCTGTTCTAATAGTGTAATGGGTTTATCAGTACGTAAACTGGAACTTCCGCACTGGTTGGCCATTTGGTTGCTGATAGGTGTAGCTTGGTTTCTGGTAGCTGTAGCTTGGATGCCTACCAATAAGCTATATCAGCAAGGCTTGGTTGCTTTTTTGTGGTTGCCAGCGCTACTTACGGTTTTTGTAAGACCTGCGTTTTGTATTGAGCTGGTGCGCGCCAACAAGTTTTTAATGCTGACTTTTGCTGGTCTTTTCGTCTGGTCCTCTATCAGTCTATTGATTGCTGAGCCGTCGCTATTTTTAAAAGAGTTGAAGCGACAGTTGTATGTGGGTTTTTTCTTGCTGGGTGTGGCGGCATTTGTTCGTCATAATGAGCGGCTGGCTTATCAGACTCTAATTTTTGCTGCACTGCTATTAGCTTTGGCTGCAGTTGTATCTACCGTGGACTTTTATGTCTTGCAGGGATATCCGCTACGGCTGCGTCTACAGGGTATCGGCCAGTTGTCCCATCCAATTTTGGGCGGCTATGTCATAGGGTTGGTTGCGGCCTGGCTAGCGTGTGGCCGGGTCAATCTCTGGGTTAGGTTATTAGCACTGGTTGTATTACTGGTCTTTATGCTTTTGACCCAAAGTAGAGGTGTTTGGCTTGCATTTCTGGCGGTTTGCGTTCTCATGCCACTCTGGCAGTCTTCCCGACGAGGATGGCTGCCATTAGTGCTGTTAGTGCTTGCTGGTGCTCCATTATTTTTTGTTTTTATTGATGTTGTTCTGGCTCGAGGGTTTTCTTATCGTCCAGAAATTTGGGTTAAAAGCTTGGATATGATTAGTCTTGCGCCTGTTTGGGGTGTTGGTTTTGCTGCTGATTACCATATTGTTGGTGGGGGCGGAAAGGTATTTGATCACTCTCATAATTTGCTGCTTCATGTGGCGATTATGTCTGGTATCCCGGCTGTTCTGATGTGGTTGACTATTTGGGCAGGGGTCGCCTGGCAGGGGTGGAGGCACCGTAAAACACCTTTGGGCAGTTTGCTATGTGCTTCTGTAGTATTTTCTAGTGTGGCCTGTCTGTTTGACGCATCCAGCCTGTGGGGAACACCCAGGCCTGAATGGTTTCTGACATGGCTACCTTTGGGGATTGCGTTGGGTTTGGGGCGTACATCTGTACCAGCCGCGGTCAGCCAGACCTGATGTGTAGCTAGCTTTTATTGTGAATATTGAGGATCGGCCTTTACTTTAGCTCGTGGCAGTGAGTTCGTCTCACCTGTATAAGTGGGTATCGGGCCTTGGGGAGTGTCTTTGTCTCTAGAGCTTTAAGGAATGCGGTAGGGTCATCCATTGGCAGCTCTCTTAATGACAGCGGTTCGATATTCCACCACTCGGAAGCAAGTAAGCGCTCTATCAGTTCGGGACTAAATCGTTTTTTTATCTCTCTGGCGGGATTGCCTCCGACAATGGTGTATGGAGGAACATCTTTGGTCACTACTGAGTTGGCGGCAATGATGGCGCCTGTGTAAATTTTGACTCCGGACATGATGACGGCATTTCTGCCTACCCAGACATCGTGCTCGATTGTCGCAGGCTCCGGGGTTGGCTGATATTTTAGGTTGGTTTCTGTGTACGCGAACGGGTGGGTTGTTACCCAATGAAGTGGGTGAGCATTTCGCTGTAATCCGATGAGAGCATTGTTACCTATGGAGCAGTAACGTCCAATGCTTTCGACCTCCTGAAGCAGGCTGCCGCTTCTGATGTAGGTGCGGTAGCCTATTTTCAGCAGTGCTGTATCGAGTTCTACGTTGCCAAGGGATACTTCAGGCTCCAATATGATGGTGGCTTTTTGGGCAATTGAGTTGATCCCTCTGGAAATCTTGACTCCTCTGTGACGAAGCCAGCGTTTCCAGTAGTAGTCCTTGAGTTTTTTCAGTGCTTTCATGCTGTCGGTTTTTTTTGTTCTTGAATGGCTGCTGAGTTATTTTTTCCTGATTGGCCTTTAAGTAAGCTTACGATTTGTTCCCTGCTTTGCTGGTCCCACTCTTTTGTATATCTGAATAGGTGCTCCATGTTTCGGCGTCGTAAGCGTGCAGACAGGGTCTTTCCAGTGCACTGCATGTCGGAAATATCTATCAGTCCTAGCCTGCCTTGAGGTGTCAGTACAATGTTGCCTAGGTGCAGCGAGCGAAAATAAACGCCGTGGTCATGTAGCTCCCGGATAAAGTCGGCTAGTCTTTTTATTAAGCTGGTAGCTAAGGATCCCCGGTTAGACTCGGCCATTTTGCGGAGAGTTTCACCTTCCAATGGCAGATAGTGCACCACTGAGCGGTAGGGCTTTTTCAGTTTGTAAAGCTGTATCACCTTAGGGCAGGGTATTCCCAGTTTTTCCAGTTTGACAGCATTAGCAGCAAAGCGCTTGGCTGGCGGGAAAAGTACAGTCTTAGAAAACCAGCTTTTGCGCCGAAACAGCTTCAAAAAGGTGCCGTCTGCCAAACGCAGGACTTTCACTCCGTGCCCGTCTTGTTCGAGGACTTCTGCGGTGTTGAGCCAGGTTTCGTACTGTTCGCGGCTAAGCGGTTTCATCATTGTGGCCGTTGGCAAAAGGCCTAGTCTAACGCAAAACGTGGGTCTGGTCCGCGTTCAGCCAATCCGGATGCAATCCAGCGCACACGATGAAATAGGGATTGAGCAGCGTGTCATGGCGCTGGTTGTAGCGCAGCGGCTGCAGTTCGGGCCAGCTCAGTACCTGACCTCCGGCTGCTTCAACCACGGCCTGGGCGGCGGCGGTATCCCATTCGCTGGTTGGCCCCAGGCGCGGATACAGATCGGCCTGGCCTTCGGCTATCAGGCACAGTTTCAGGGAGCTGCCCATGCTTACCAATTCGGCATTTGGCAGTCTTTGCAGAAACTTGTGAACCGCTTCGCTCGCGTGTGAGCGGCTGCCTACTACTCGCCACATGGCGCCGGCGCTTGGTGTCGTGGCGACCCGAATTGCTACCTGGTTGCCATCGGCCAGGAGTTTATAAGCCCCGGCCCCTGATTGGCCGGCATAGGTTACCCCCAGCGCCGGCGCATGGACCACTCCAGCTACCGGGATGCCGTGTTCAATCAGGGCGATGTTGACGGTGAACTCACCGTTACGCTTGATGAATTCCTTGGTGCCATCCAATGGGTCGACCAGCCACAGTTTCGGCCAGCTGTGGCGTTGAGCTATTTCCTCGGCTGTCGATTCTTCTGAGAGTACCGGAGTGTCGGGGGTTAGTTGGTTCAGGCAGGCAAGGATGTGCTGGTGCGCCGCCAGGTCCGCCTCGGTCACCGGACTGCTGTCGTCCTTGTGAGCAACATCGAAGCTGCGTTGATAGACCTGCATGATCTGTTCGCCCGCTTCCTGGGCGATGCGCACTATGGATTCAAGCTCGAACATCCCGACCGTTTCCTGTAAAAAGCATGGAATCTACATGGCCTATGATAAACTCTCAAACCTTCTCGTAACGTGATGTGCTCATGTCTGAACAGCAGCCCGAAAGCTTTATCCGCTCCAGTGCACGCATTTATCTACGCCTGCTGGGTTATGTGAAAACCTATTGGGTGGCGTTCGCCATCAGTATCCTGGGCTTTACCATTTTCGCTTCGAGCCAGCCAGCCATGGCCTGGATGCTTAAGTATTTTGTCGATGGCCTGACAGAAGGTAGCGATGCGCTGTTTTTCGGCATTCCGCTATTGTGGGGTTTCCCCCTGTTCATTATCGCTGTGGCGTTCTACCAGGGTGTTGGCTCCTACCTGGGTAATTACTTCCTGGCCAAGGTATCTCTGAGCGTAGTCCATGATCTGCGCACTAACCTGTTCAACAACCTGCTGACGCTGCCCAACCGCTATCTGGACAATCACAACTCCGGTCATCTGGTCTCGCGGATTACCTTCAACACCACCATGGTCACTGGCGCTGCTACCGATGCGATCAAGGTGGTGTTCCGTGAAGGCATGACGGTTATTTTCCTGTTCGGTTATCTGTTGTGGATGAACTGGAAGCTGACACTGGTGCTGATGGCGATCCTGCCGGTGATCGGTCTGATGGTGACCAGTGCTAGCAAGAAATTTCGCAAGCAGAGTAAGAAGATCCAGACAGCAATGGGCGATGTCACCCATGTATCTTCGGAAACCATCACCGGGTATCGGGTGGTGCGCAGTTTTGGTGGTGAGGAGTATGAGCGCGAGCGTTTCAATACCGCGAGCGAAGCGAACCGTGACCGTGGCCTGAAAATGACCCGTACCGGTGCGGTATTTACCCCGAGTCTGCAACTGGTGACCTACAGTGCCATGGCCGTGGTGATGTTTCTGGTGCTGTTCCTGCGCGGGGATGCGACCGCAGGTGATCTGGTGTCCTACATCACTGCTGCGGGGTTGTTACCCAAGCCGATTCGTCAGTTGTCCGAGGTCAGCGCCAATATCCAAAAGGGGATTGCTGCGGCGGAGAACATTTTTGAGCAGCTTGATGAAGAGCCGGAAGTCGATCACGGTACGGTGGAGCGTGAGCGGGTTGAAGGGCGGGTCGAAGTCCGTAACCTGAGCTTCAGTTATCCGGGAACCGACAAGCAGGTACTGGAAGATATCAATTTCACCGTCGAGCCCGGTCAGATGGTTGCGCTGGTGGGCCGCTCAGGCAGCGGCAAGTCGACTCTGGCCAGTCTGATTCCGCGCTTTTACCATCATGCCGCCGGGAAGATTCTGATCGATGGGGTGGATGTCGAGGATTACCGGCTGCGTAACCTGCGTAAACATATTGCCCTGGTAACCCAGCATGTGACCCTGTTCAATGACAGCATTGCCCGAAATATTGCCTACGGTGATCTGGCCGATGCGCCGCGTGAAGCCATTGAGGCTGCAGCCGAGGCCGCTTATGCCAGTGAGTTCATTGGCAAACTGCCCAAGGGGCTGGATACCCTGGTAGGCGAAAATGGCGTGTTGTTGTCCGGTGGTCAGCGTCAGCGCCTGGCAATTGCCAGGGCGCTGCTCAAAGATGCCCCTATTCTGATTCTGGATGAGGCAACCTCGGCGCTGGATACCGAGTCTGAGCGGCATATTCAGGCAGCGCTGGATCGGGTGATGCAGGGGCGCACTACGCTGGTAATTGCACACAGGCTGTCGACCATTGAGAAGGCCGATGTGATCATGGTGATGGATCAGGGCCGGATTGTTGAGCAGGGTAGCCATGCTGAACTGCTGGCGCGCAATGGTTACTATGCCCGCCTGCACAGTATGCAGTTTCAGGATGAGACTACGTCTGCCTGAGCCTGTCCGATGTTTGATAGACCAAGAGCAAGCAAGAGAGAATGCCGATGAAAGTATCCATGCCCCGTTTTGACTCGGCCCCGGTTCTGGTGGTGGGGGATGTCATGCTGGACCGTTACTGGCACGGGCCGACTCGGCGGATTTCTCCGGAGGCTCCGGTACCGGTGGTCAAGGTTGATCAGATCGAGGATCGCCCTGGTGGCGCTGGTAACGTGGCGCTGAATATTGCAGCCCTGGGTGCGCCAGCCTGGTTGGTTGGCGTGACCGGGGACGATGAGGCGGCTGCCAAACTGAGTCAGCGCTTGGAGGCTGCCGGTGTCTATTGCGCGTTTCAGAAGCATCCTGAGCAGCCGACCATCACCAAATTGCGGGTCATGAGCCGGCATCAGCAATTGATCCGGGTGGACTTTGAGGAAGGCTTCAATA
This sequence comes from Pseudomonas jilinensis, assembly GCF_003586265.1. Taxonomy (NCBI): domain Bacteria; kingdom Pseudomonadati; phylum Pseudomonadota; class Gammaproteobacteria; order Pseudomonadales; family Pseudomonadaceae; genus Pseudomonas; species Pseudomonas jilinensis. The sequence goes on from NZ_QJSA01000001.1 coordinate 191,207, forward strand.
CCGATGCTCCGGCGCTGCTGGCGGAAGTGAGTCGGCTGCTGGACGGGGTCAAGGTGATGATCCTGTCTGACTACGGCAAGGGGGCGCTGGTCAATCATCAGGCGTTGATTGCTGTTGCTCGTGAGCGCGGTATTCCGGTGCTGGCTGACCCCAAGGGCCAGGATTTCTCCATCTACCGCGGGGCCAGTCTGATTACGCCCAACCTGTCCGAGTTCGAGGCGGTGGTTGGGCATTGCAACAGTGAGCAGCAACTGGTCGAGAAAGGACTGGCGCTGATCGATGAGCTACAGCTTGAGGCCTTGCTGGTGACTCGCAGTGAGCAGGGCATGACCTTGCTGCGCAAAGGCGAGGCGCCGCTGCATTTGCCTGCCCGGGCGCGCGAGGTATTCGACGTTACCGGTGCCGGCGATACCGTGATCTCGACCCTGGCAACAGCGCTGGCGGCGGGTGAGGATTATCCCCAAGCGGTAGCTTTGGCCAACCTTGCGGCGGGTATTGTGGTTGGCAAGTTGGGAACGGCAACCGTCAGTGCTCCGGAACTGCGCCGCGCTGTGCAGCGTGAGCAGGGCAGCGAACGCGGTGTGCTGAGTGTCGAGCAACTGCTGGTAGCGATTGAAGACGCTCGTGCCCATGGCGAGCGGATTGTCTTCACCAACGGCTGTTTCGACATTATCCACGCTGGCCATGTCGGTTATCTGGAGGAAGCCCGCAGTCAGGGTGACCGGCTGGTCGTAGCGATCAATGACGATGCTTCGGTAACCCGGCTCAAGGGGCCTGGGCGGCCGATCAATAGTGTGGATCGGCGCATGACCGTATTGGCCGGTCTGGGGGCGGTGGACTGGGTGGTAAGCTTTGCCGAAGACACGCCCGAGCAGTTGCTTGAGCAGGTACGCCCGGATGTACTGGTCAAGGGCGGTGATTACAGCGTCGACCAGGTTGTGGGGGCGCCGATCGTCAAAGCCTACGGCGGCGAGGTCAAGGTGCTTAATTTCGTCGAAAGTTGTTCCACCACGGCGATTGTCGAGCAGATCCGCAAGACCGAGAAAAGCTGAGCATATCTCTACTGATCTACCTGGGGCGTGTCTGGCGTCGGCTGGGGCGCCCCAGTTGGTACCAGGGTGCGCCGCCGAACTCGGCAAACAGCGCACCTTCGATCGGCAGCCGAATCAGGAACGCGGCACCACCCAGTTCGGAGTCGCCCAGGCTCAGTTCGCCGTCATAGCTTTCAATGATGTCCTTGACCACTGACAGACCTATCCCCTGGCCAGGATGTTGGGTGTCCAGGCGCTCACCCCGGCGCAGAATGCGTTCACGCTGATGTTCGGGTACGCCCGGACCATCATCTTCAATACGCAGCTCGCAGGCGGTGTCGGTATAGCGGGCGCTGACCCGGATCTGATGCAGGCAGAGTCGGTAACTGTTTTCCAGCAGATTGCCCAGCAGCTCCATCAAGGCACCTTTTTCCATCGGCACCCAGAAGCGTTCACTGAATTGCTGATGCAGCACAACTCGTTTGCCGTGATAGACCTTGTTCAGGGTTCCACTCAGTAGCTCAAGCAGGGGGGCGAGCATGACCCGGTGTTGTATCAGGCCGCTTTTGCGCAGGCTTGCGCGTTGTAGTTGGTAACCGATCTGTTGGCTCATACGCTCAATCTGGCCGTTCAGAACCTTGGCCTGTTCGCGCTGCTGCGGCTGGTTGCTCAGGGTTTCGGAAACGCCCTGCAATACTGCCAGAGGGGTCTTTAGGCTGTGGGCCAGGTCACCAAGTGTGTCGCGATAGCGCTCACGCTGACGGCGTTCGCTGTCGAGTAGGCGGTTGAGTGAACGGGTCAGGCGCAGTACTTCATGTGGGTGTCTGTCACTGAGCCGCTCACGGCCACCGCTCTCGATCTGGTCCAGCTCCGCGCGCAGGTTCTTCAGTGAGCGCAGTGCCCAGGTCAGACCCAGCCATAACAACAGCAGTAGTACCAGCAGGCTGGCGCTGAGCCAGCGGTAGAGCTGTTTCTGGAAATCGCGAAACAGCGAGCGAAACTCGCTGGTTGGCAACATGGTGATGAAACTGAACGGCAACTCATGGTTGTCGTTGAGGTGCAGTTCGACGTCGTAGACGTAATATTCCCGGCCATCTCGATTGCTGATGCGCAGAAAGTCGGTGACCCCGCCATCGTAACGCGGGATGTAGTCGATCTGCTGACCGGTGGCCGAACGTGATTGCCAGATGAGGTTGCCGTCTATATCGAAAATGAAGCCGAGCAGTTTGGCTTCGGGCAGGTTGAATTCCTCATCAGGCAGCTTGTCGGGCATACGCAATTGCCCGTCTTCAAGCTGGGCGGCACTGATCAGGCTGTTGGCGTCGGCGGCCAGGCGCTGGACTATGACCTGCTCCAGAGTCTGATTGAAGGCACTTTGCAGTACCGGGAACAGAGTCAGCATGAACAGTACAGCTAGCAGGGCGGCGCCCGCCATCAGCCGGGAGCGCAGGGAGCGAATCATCGGCAGCGCTCGGTAAACAGGTAGCCCTGACCGCGGATGGTCTCAATAGGTTTGAGCGAGCAGGCGGCTTCCAGCTTGCGACGCAAGCGTCCGACCAGGACTTCGATGACATTGGGGTCGCGTTCCTCGTCATCGCTGTAGAGCTGCTCCATCAGCCGCTCCTTGGCCACCACCTGCTGATGATGACGCATCAGGTATTCAAGAATCCGGTACTCATAGGCGGTCAGGGCCAGTGGCTCCTGGTCGACGCTGGCCTGTTTGCGGTTCAGGTCCAGGGTTAGCGGGCCGGCCTGGATGCTGGCCTGGACGAAGCCAGCCGAGCGGCGCAGCAGCGCGTGCAAGCGGGCTTCCAGCTCTTCGAACTGGAAAGGTTTGACCACGTAGTCGTCAGCGCCGGCGGACAGCCCTTCGACTTTGTCTTGCCAGTTGCCGCGAGCGGTCAGAATCAGGATCGGCAGGGTCTTGCCCAGGCTGCGCAGTTGGCGTATCAGGTCCAGGCCGCTCATGCCCGGCAGGCCGAGGTCGACGATGGCCAGGTCGTGATTGAATTCACTGGCCTGGTAGAGAGCTTCTTCAGCATTGGCCACGGCATCGACGACGTGGCTGGTTTCGGTAAAACGGGTGGATAGGTGGTGGCGCAGCAGGGCTTCATCTTCCACCAGCAGCAGTTTCATGTTGCCTCCCGTTTCAGCCTTTGTTTCAAACGGCAAGGCCTGCCCGTGGGATCGGGCAGGCCTGCTGACTTGCTTGGGTACCGGGGGGTTAGAACTGGTAGTTCACACCCAGGTAAGCCAGTTCACTGCTGTGCAGCTTGGCCGAGCCCTGTTTGCCTGCAGTCCGGGAGCTCAGTTCGGTGCTGGCGTTGCTGCGCAGGTAGCGGTAGCCGCCCTCCAGCGATACGTTAGGGGTCAACTGCTGGAGGATGCCGGCCTGCAGACCTGCAGCATAGCCGATATCGCTATCACGCTTGAAGCCTTTGGACTCCTGTTCGAGTTTTACCGCACCCAGCGTGGCGCCACCGAACAGACGGGTGCTGTCGGTAATCGGCAGGAACAGGTCGTAGCTACCGAGCAGGTTCTGCTGACGCAGCTTGTACTGGCTGGCGTAGCTGTCGGACAGGTTTTCGTAGGTGGCGTAGAAACGGCCGCGCTCATTGATCTGGCCGGCGCGCAGGCCCCAGGTCCCGGTGTTATCGATAACCTTGTCCAGGTTGGTATTGCCCAGGTTCTGCTTGAGACTGTCGGAACGCTGGATGTTGTTGCTGGTTTCGCCCCAGGTCAGGCCGACGAAGGTGTCATTGGCATGGGCGGCAACGCTGGCGAAGGCCAGGGTGGTACCTACAGCAAGGGTCTTCAGGGTTGTTTTCATGATTGCCTCTCCGTTGGGGTCATATGCTTGCTACGGGAGACATCTTGCCCAAGTCTTGCTGAACCGGGCCTGAACTCTTCCTGAACCTCGGCTGAACAGCACTCAGTAATACCGCCAGGAAGTGATTACAGGCGTTCAAGGCCGTCAGGCCAGGGGCTGCGTGGTTGGTCGATGATCCAGCCCCGCTGCGGCGCCAGTGCTTCGCTGAGCCACAGGTGCTTGGGGCGGCGGTTGACCAGTTCACCCTGCTCCAGGCTGAATAACTGGCCATTTGGCCGGCCATTTTCGATTTCGACCAGGAACAGTTCCGGGCGTCGGTAGTCGATGCTGGCGATCAGTTGGCCATGGTTGTCGAGGTACTCGTCGGCATGCAGGGCCGTCAGTTTGCGGCAGCGATCGGGCAGATCGATACGCATCTGATAGACCAGTTGCAGTGAATTGGTTGGCAGGTGGACATAGGCTCGTGGACGCTCGATCAGATGCAGTTCGCGGCACAGCACCGGGCGGGTTGCACCACTGTGCGGAGTCAGTTCGAAGTTGAGCTTTTCATACAGTGGCAGAGTCTCGGCATAGGGGGTGGGTAACCAGGTGCCCTGATAGCAGCCCTGCAACCATCCGCGCTCGGTTTCCAGCAGTAGTTCCTCGGCGATCTCAGTCATCACCGTGAGCATCGGGATGCGCAACTCGTGGGCCGGCACGTACCCGGAAATCAGCTTGAGTACGTTGTCGCCATGATCCGGGCGCTCCTGACGGACCAGTACATGAAAGCTGCGGCCTTGCCAGTGCAAAGTCAGATCGACCGAAACGCCGAGGTTAGCCACGGTCAGCTCAAAGTTATCGGGATCATCAATCTGGATGGGCTGACGCAAGGCCTGCATTTCGGAAAAGCTCAGGGGGTTGCCGACTGGGGTATAGCACAGCACTTCGGGTGTGGCCTTGACGTGGATGGCCTGGGTTTTGAAAACCACCGGATTCTTGCGTGCAATGATGCGCGACATCAGCATCCCCCTTTGTTGTTTGTATTGTTGCGGTTTTAGCGCCCAAGCACCTCAATAGCCGTGGCCACGTTCTGTTCTAGATGGTGCGGATTGATGGTGCCGATGATGGCACTGCCGACTGCCGGGTGGGCGAACACCAGTTCCAGGCCCTTGGCGACCGGGTCTTCACCGTGCAGGCAAAGATGACCACTGGCCAAAGCCTTTTTGATCAGGATGCCCTTGTTGTGTGACAGGGCGAAGTCGAGTACCGGACGTTCGGCTTGTTCGTTGAGGTTGTAGGTAACCATGGCGCAGTCGCCTTGTTCCAAGGCGCGGATGCCACCCTCAACGGTTTTTCCAGAGAAGCCATAGGCGCGGATCAAACCCTCGCGCTTGAGCTGGGCCAACGTCGGATAGACCTGATCATCCAGCACAGTCTGATCATCTCCGTTGGAATGCACCAGTACCAGGTCCAGATAATCGGTTTCAAGGCGTTGCAGCGAGCGCTCGACTGAGAAACGGGTGTGCCGGGCGGAAAAGTCGAAGGCCGAGTGGCCGTTCTCGAACTCTTCGCCAACCTTGGTGCAGATCACCCAGTGTTGGCGCTGGCCACGCAAGAGAGGCCCCAGACGCTGCTCGCTGATGCCGTAGGCCGGGGCGGTATCGAGCAGATTGATACCCAGATCGCGAGCCAGATCCAGCAGGGCGCTGGCTTGCCGGTCATCTGGCAGCTCAAAGCCGTTGGGATACTTGACTCCCTGGTTGCGGCCCAGCTTCACGGTGCCGAGCCCAAGCGGGGAGACCTGCAGCCCGGTGCTACCCAACGGTCTGTGGAATACACTCAGGCTGTTCATCGAAAGCAACTCTCCCAGGCAGGTGCGGCGACGCTGGGGGGAGTCAATTCATGTTGGCTGACGCTGGCCTGCGGGGTAATCGCCTGGCGCGCCAACTGTTCTATAACCAGATCGCTGAGATTGGGCGCCAGAGCCAGCTTGGTTGGCCAGCCGATCAGCGCGTTGCCGATGGCTTGCACGTAGGCGCTGTCAGGGCGCACCAAGCCGCTCTGGGCGGGCTCGGCGCGATTGACCTCCAGGGTGGCCCATTGGCAGGCACTGAGATCGACCCAGGGAAGCAGCTCCGTGAGCTCGTTTCGGGCCTTGGTGATCAGGTTATCGGCACTCTGACCAACCCCTTGTTCGGCTAATTCACCGCCCAGATACCAGCACCATTGTCCGTCGCTACAGGGGTGGGTTGTGATGGTCAGGCGTGGTTTTGGGCTGTTGCCCAGGCAGTGGGCATAGAGCGCCGGCAGGGCCGGGCCCTTGACCAGTACCATCTGAAGGGGGCGGCGTTGCATGCGTGGTTCGGATACACCCCAGTCGCTCAGCAGCGCCTCATTGCCCTCGCCGGCAGTCAATACATAACGCTGGGCCCGGATTTTGCCACCCTGCACCTGCACGCTACTGATTTCGCCGTTGGCGCCGCGCTCGATCTGCACGTGGCTGTCGGCGATCAGGCTGCCGGCACCCAGTTCGGCCAGTTGCTGGAGGACGCTGGGCACATCCAGCACCAGTTCATCCAGGCGGTAGACCTTGCCCTTGAACGCCCGGTTGGCGAATGCCGCAGGGAGCTGCTCACCTTTGACAGCTTCGACCCGGCCACGCAGGGCCTTGCTGGCGAAAAATCCGGCCAGATTGCTGATCAGGCTGCCCGGTGACCACAGGTAGTGATGTTGCGACAGCAGACGGGCACCACGCAGATCCAGTTCGCCCTGCCCCTGCAGACAGGCACGCCAGCGAGCGGGCATGCCGGAAATGGCTTCGGCTGCGGTGGTCAGGCTACCGTGCAGGGCATATTTGGTGCCGCCATGGATGATGCCTTGGGACTTGACGCTCTGGCCACCACCTAGTGCGCCGTGTTCGATCAGCAGGGTCTGAAAGCCCTGCTGGCGCAGGCGAGCGTTCAGCCAGAGGCCGGCGATGCCACCGCCGAGGATGCAGATGTCGGTTTCCAGCGTGGTGCTCATGGGCTCCAGGTTCTTTAACAGCAAAAGAGGGAGCCTAGTATAGACAGGGACAGCTGCCGAGGTCACATCTGCTACTCTATGCCGCAGTTTTCAGGAGTTCATCCATGCCGCGTTTGCTCTATAGCCTGATTTTTACTCTATGCCTGCCCCTGGTTGTGTTGCGCCTGTTGTACCGGGCCTGGCGGGCGCCGGCCTATGCCCGGCGTTGGTCAGAGCGTTTTGCCCTAGGGGGTGATGTGCGTTCGGGGGGTATCTGGGTGCATGCGGTTTCGGTGGGTGAGTCGATCGCCGCTGCGCCCATGGTCCGTGCACTGCTGGAGCGCTATCCGCAGTTACCGGTCACCGTGACCTGCATGACGCCGACCGGCTCGGAGCAGATTCGCAAGCTGTTCGGTAGCCGGGTAGGGCATACCTACCTGCCCTACGATTTGCCTTGGCTGCAGCGCCGGCTGATCCGCCGTCTGCAGCCGCAGGTGGCGATCATCATGGAAACCGAGTTGTGGCCCAATCTGGTTGCCGAATGCAAGCGTGCGAGGGTGCCGGTGGTGCTGGCCAATGCGCGCTTGTCCGAGCGCTCGGCCCATGGCTATAACCGGGTGAGAGCCTTGGTACGACCGATGTTCGCCGCGTTGGACTGGGTTGCCGTGCAAACGCATGCCGAGGCAGCGCGTTTTCGTGAGCTGGGGGTGCCGGAGGCTGCCATGACGGTGACAGGCAGTATCAAGTTCGACCTGGAGCCGACACCCGAAACGCTGGCCCAGGCAGCCGAGTTGCGGGGGCAATGGGGCTTGCGCCCGGTCTGGATAGCCGCCAGTACCCATGCTGGGGAGGACGAGCAGGTGCTGGTCGCTCATCGTCAAGTGCTGGTGGCTCAGCCTGATGCCTTGCTGGTGCTGGTGCCCAGGCATCCCGAACGCTTCGACAATGTCGCCAGACTGGCTCAGGACGCAGGTTTCAGTGTGGTACGGCGCAGTGAACAACGCGTGCCTGCGGCCACCGATCAGGTGTTTCTCGGTGACAGTATGGGCGAGCTGATGATGTTCTACGGCTGTGCCGATATCGCTTTTGTAGGTGGGTCGTTGGTCGCTACCGGCGGGCATAATTATCTGGAGCCGGCGGCTCTTGGGCTGCCAATTCTGTCTGGGCCGCATCGATTCAACTTCACCGAAATCAGCGAGTTGCTCGAAGGTGCTGGTGCGCTGGTTGAGGTCGATGGGGCCGATGCCCTGGCTGGACAGGTGGTGCTGTGGCTTGAGCAGCCGGACCGGGCTCGCAACGCGGGTGCTGCCGGTCAGGCTGTGGTGCAGGCCAATCAGGGGGCGCTGCAACGTTTGCTCGAAGGGGTGGGGAGGTTTGTTGCCGGAGCGCCGAAGGACTGAGGGCGCTTGAGCCTGTTGCGCGGCCCGCGGCCGCGCAACAGGCCCTAGTCAGAACGAAGTACGCATCCGCCGTTCTTCTTCGCTGGCCGGTGGCTGGCGGCCGATCGACATGCGCTGGGCTTCCTCTTCGGTGAACGGAGGAATGAAGTCGCGATCCGGGTCGTAATCCGGGTTCAGCCACTGCGACAGATCCTGCAGATCCTGCGGGCTCAGAGTGCCAGCCGCCTGCTTGAGGCTCAGGTTGTCGATGATGTAGCCGTAACGCACGGTGTTGTAATCGCGGACCGCGCGGTACAGGTTGCGTTGGGCTTCCAGTACATCAACCACGTTGCGGGTGCCGACTTCGTAACCGGTCTGGGTTGCGTCCAGGGCGGCTTGGGCGGAGATGATGGCCTGACGCCGAGCATCGACTTCCTCGACGCTCGAGGTAACGGTGCGGTACAGGTTACGGGTACTTTCCACCACGCGGCGCAGCTGGGCTTCGCTGAGCTGCTCGGCCTGGGTCAGGCGGTAGGTCGACTCGCGTACCCGGGAGCTGGTGCCGCCGCCAGTGTACAGTGGCAGGGTCAGCTCAACGCCGAAGGTAGTCAGTTCGGTGTCGCGGCTGCCGGTGCCCAAATTGGTGCCGCCATGGGTGTTGTTGTAGCGTACAAAGGCGTCCACGGATGGGGCGTGACCGGCCTTGCTGCTGCGCAGTGATTCCGATGCCGTATCGACCGACAGGCGCACGGCCTGCAGCCCCAGGTTCTGTTGCGCGGCGGTATCGACCCACTGTTGCAGATTGTCTGGCGTTGGCGGCAGGACCGGCAAGTCGTGGCTGATGCCATACAGTTTCTCATAGTCCCGGTTGGTCAGTCGGGTCAGTGCCTGATAACTTACATCCAGGTTGGTCTGTGCGGTCAGCCGGGCGGCGCGAGCGCTGTCATAGCCAGCTTGGGCCTCAAGTACATCGGTACGGGCCGAGAGGCCGACTTCAAAACGTTCGCGAGCCTGCTCCATTTGCCGTTCGAAGGCCTGTTCCTCGGCGCGGGCAGTGGCCAGGTTGTCGCTGGCCTGCAGAACGCTGAAGTAGGCCTGCGCCACTTCCAGAATCAGAGCCTGCTGCGTTGCGGAAAACTCGACCTCGGCCTGTTGGCTGAGGAACTTGGCGGCCTGATAATCGAACCAGCGGTCAGCACGGAACAGCGGCTGGGTCAGGCTGGCCTGATAGTAATGAGTGGAGTAACTGTCGGTTCCCATGCCATCGATATCAACCCGTTCACGGGCGGCGCCACCACCCAGGCCAATGCTGGGCAATAGCAATGAGCGTGCCTGGGGCAGGGCTTCCTGGCGGGCCAGGGCGTCTGCCTGAGCGGCAGCCAGATCGGCACTGTTTTCCAGTGCTTCCTGATAAACGGTCAGCAGGTTGGTGTTGGCCAGTGCAGCGGAGGACAGGCCGGCAAGCATCAATGCCAGAGAGATCGGTCGCAACATGCAGAATTCCTTCGCATGGATGGATAATCCGTCAAGGCTAAAGAGCTGGCACTTGGCGGTCAAGCAGCATAGGGGGCGGGCAGGGAACAAAGTGTTGCCAAGAAGCCCCAAAAGCTGTTTTCCCCTGAGCTTCATAAGCTTCAATGACCGGCGGCGGTGGCGTGCTGCACCGGATTAGGCTAGGCTTTGCACTCATCTTGACGGGGTGCCGTGAAAGCCGGCTGAGATCACACCCGTTGAACCTGAACCGGTTAGTACCGGCGTAGGAATCGAGATGCGTGTCCACTGCATGGCTGTTGCGCGCAGGACACTCGCCTTTTCGGTTCCCTGCGTTCAATACATGCAGTGGAGCACAATAATGAACAGCAAGTTGCCTGATACCGCCATCGCCACTTCGGGGGCCGACAGCGCCGCGACCCAACCCTTTCCCAATTCGCGCAAGATCTACGTGACAGGTTCGCGCCCGGACATTCGCGTACCGATGCGCGAAATCAGTCTGGCCGATACTCCGACCGACTTTGGTGGCGAAAAGAATTCCCCGGTACTGGTGTATGACACCTCCGGCCCCTACACCGACCCGACTGTGCAGATCGATCTGCGCGCGGGCCTGGCCGATGTGCGCAGTGCCTGGATCGACGAGCGCGGCGACACCGAAATTCTGCCGGGTTTGACCTCGGAATTCGGTAGTGCTCGTCTGTCCGATCCATCATTGGATCCATTGCGTTTTGCCCATGTACGCACCCCGCGTCGGGCCAAGGCCGGGCGCAACGTCACCCAGATGCACTATGCGCGCCAGGGCATCATCACCCCGGAAATGGAATACGTCGCTATCCGCGAGAACATGAAGCTGCAGGAGGCCCGCGAGGCCGGTCTGCTGGCCGAGCAGCATGCCGGTCACAGCTTCGGAGCCAGCATCCCCAAAGAGATCACCGCCGAGTTCGTCCGTGAGGAAATCGCCCGTGGTCGCGCGATCATCCCGGCCAACATCAACCACACCGAGCTGGAACCAATGATCATCGGCCGTAACTTCCTGGTGAAGATCAACGGCAATATCGGCAACTCGGCGCTGGGTTCCTGTATCGAGGAAGAGGTCGAGAAGATGACCTGGGGCATCCGCTGGGGCTCTGACACCATCATGGACCTGTCCACCGGCAAAAACATCCATGAAACCCGCGAGTGGATCATCCGCAACTCGCCGGTGCCGATCGGCACCGTACCTATCTATCAGGCGCTGGAAAAGGTCGACGGCATTGCCGAAAACCTGACCTGGGAGATCTTCCGCGACACCCTGATCGAGCAGGCCGAGCAGGGCGTGGACTACTTCACTATCCACGCCGGCGTGCTGCTGCGCTATGTGCCGATGACCGCCAAGCGAGTGACCGGCATCGTTTCGCGCGGCGGCTCGATCATGGCCAAGTGGTGTCTGGCGCATCATCAGGAGAATTTCCTCTACACCCACTTCGAGGAAATCTGCGAAATCATGAAGGCCTACGACGTGTCCTTCTCCCTTGGCGACGGTCTGCGCCCCGGCTCGATTGCCGATGCCAACGATGAGGCCCAGTTCGGTGAGCTGGAAACCCTTGGCGAGCTGACCAAGATCGCCTGGAAACACGACGTGCAGGTGATGATCGAAGGCCCCGGCCATGTGCCGATGCAGTTGATCAAGGAAAATATGGATAAGCAGCTCGAATGCTGCGACGAGGCGCCGTTCTATACCCTCGGCCCACTGACCACCGACATCGCGCCGGGCTATGACCACATCACCAGCGGCATTGGCGCGGCGATGATCGGCTGGTTTGGTTGCGCTATGCTCTGCTACGTCACGCCCAAGGAGCACCTGGGCCTGCCGAATCGTGATGATGTGAAGACCGGCATCATCACCTACAAGATCGCTGCCCACGCGGCGGATCTGGCCAAGGGGCATCCGGGTGCGCAGATCCGCGACAATGCGCTATCCAAGGCACGCTTCGAGTTCCGCTGGGAAGACCAGTTCAACCTGGGGCTGGACCCGGACACCGCCCGCGCTTTCCACGACGAGACCCTGCCCAAAGAGTCGGCCAAGGTCGCGCACTTCTGCTCCATGTGCGGGCCCAAGTTCTGCTCGATGAAGATCACCCAGGAAGTTCGTGAATACGCCGCCGAACAGCGCATTGACGCGGTCGATCTGGCGGTGGAAGAGGGCATGAAGGCCAAGTCTGAAGAGTTCCGTCAAACCGGCTCGCAGTTGTATCAGAAGGTCTGAGGGAAACACTGATTAATTGCACGCAAGCCCAGTAGCCCGGTTGGCGCTGACCTGTTCTGGACTGTCGATGCCCTGGACGGGCATCGTCAAGCCCCCAGGGATGGGTTCACGGCGTGTCCAGAACAGGTCAGCGCCAATTGGGCCAGCACTGGACTAATTTAATCAGTGTTTTCCTAGGGCTTGCGGTAGCCCCCCTGGGTGTGCGAGTTTTGAGTAGCAGCGTTCTGCTTGATTCCTGGGGGTACCAACTTGTCCTTTACGCGTGCCGACGTAGACATCATCCGCCGTGAGCCCGGTTTCAGTGGCTTTTACCGGCTGGATATCCTCACCCTGCGCCACCGGCTGTTTGCCGGCGGCTGGGGGCCGGAGCTGCGTCGCGAACTCTTTGTGCGGCCGGATGCAGTCTGTGTTCTGCCCTATGACCCCTGGCAGGACACGGTAGTACTGCAGGAGCAGATGCGCGTGGGAGCCGTCGACAAGAGCAACAACCCCTGGATGATCGAGGTGGTAGCCGGCCTGATCGAGCCGGGCGAGTCACCCGAGCAGGTGGCTCACCGCGAGGCTGATGAGGAAGCCGGGCTGACTCTGCTTGAGCTGATTCCCATTACCCGCTATTTCCCTTCGCCTGGTGGCAGTGATGAACGTGTGCACCTGTACTGCGCGCTGGTCGACAGTCGGGGGGCTGGCGGCCTCCATGGTCTGGAACACGAAGGTGAGGATATTCGTGTCAGCGTCTGGCCTCGGGAGCAGGCGCTACTGGCGGTTGAGCAGGGCCGTATCGACAACGCTGCCAGCATCATCGCCCTGCAATGGTTGGGTCTGCATGGCGAGCGCCTGCGCGCTGGCGCGGGAGCGCAGCCATGAGCTTCTTCAAATCCCGATATCGGGTCGATCTGAGTGATCTGCAGGCCGTGTGTGAGGCCAACTACTGGCGCTTGCTGCGGCTGATGCCTGCCATGGCAGATCAGGATGAGCGTCGCATCGCGGTGGATACCGGCGATGGTCAGTCCCAGGCGCTGGTTATGCGGGTACTGGAGCGTTGCCGCTACACCTCGACGCTGCAGTTGTTGCACGAGCGGGTGCACGAGTGGCTGGTACCACCCAGTATGGAAGTACGGCTTTACCACGACGCTGGTATGGCCGAAGTGGTTGCGGCCTACAATCGTCGGCGTTTCCGCGGGGTTTATCCCTATCCCAACGAGCAAATGCTGCAGCCGGATGAAAAGTATCAGCTCAATCTGTTTCTGGGCGAGTGGCTTGGGCATTGCCAGCGTCATGGCCAAAGTGCCGTGCCAGTGGAATTGAGCCGATAAACTGAGCTGTGGTTTTTCAGCGGCTCCCTGTGAACCAATCGCTGGATTAGTCCGCTGGCTCTTGCCATCATAATGGCTACACAAGGATAAGGAACAGGCCTGCGATGTCGACTGCGGTAACCGATACCGACCCTATCTGCTTGGTTCAGCTTACGGACAGCCACCTCTATGCCGGAGCGGATCAGGCATTGTTGGGCATGGATACCTACGCCAGCCTGCAGGCGGTCATCGATCAGGTATTGGTCGAGCAACCCAGAATCGATCATGTACTGGCGACCGGGGATATTACCCAGGATGGTTCACTGGGCGCATACGAACGTTTCATCGAGGCATCCAGGCGTCTGCCGGTGCCGTGCAGTTGGATTGCTGGCAATCACGACGACGCCGAACTGATGGCGGAGCTGGGGCAGGCTCATGGGCTCAATCAGACCTGTCTGGATCTCGGCAATTGGCGTATCGTGATGCTGGACTCGAGTATTCCTGGCGCCGTGCCGGGACATCTGGCCGATACCCAGCTTGCCCTGCTCGAGCAGGCCCTGAGCGAGGCTGGTGAGCGCCATGTCATGGTCTGTCTACATCATCACCCGGTGTCGATCGGGTGTGAATGGATGGAGTCCATCGGCCTGCTCAATCCCGAGCCTTTTTGGCAGCGACTGGATGCCTGTGCGCAGGTGCGAGCGGTGCTTTGGGGGCACGTGCACCAGTCTTTTGACCAGCAACGTGGAGCCGTGCGGTTGTTGGCTACGCCTTCGACCTGCGTGCAGTTCGCCGTCGCCAGCCAGGATTTTGCCACCGATACCCTGGCGCCTGGCTATCGCTGGTTGCGCCTGTACCCCGATGGGCGAATCGAAACCGCTGTAGAGCGGCTCGCGCCAGGGCGTTTCCTGCCTGACCCGGGTGCGACCGGGTATTGATGGAATGCTGAAAACAGGGGGGCGACGGGTGCTCGTCGCTTACTCACCTGTAAACACCCTCTGAGGCTTCAAGCGGAGCTCTTCAAGCGGTAAGCTGCTTGCCAGTCAGAGTCACGCTGCTTGCCAGTAAGAATCAAGGATAACCAGACAAGTTATGTCTCAATCGACCTACAATGCCGATGCCCTGGAAGTGCTCAGCGGCCTGGACCCGGTGCGTCGGCGCCCGGGTATGTATACCGACACCACCCGACCCAACCATTTGGCCCAGGAAGTTATCGATAACAGTGTCGACGAAGCGCTGGCCGGGCATGCCCGTAGCATCAGCGTGGTCCTGCATGAGGACAACGCCCTGGAAGTAAGCGATGACGGGCGCGGCATGCCAGTTGATATCCACCCCGAGGAAGGGGTTTCCGGGGTCGAGCTGATCCTGACCCGACTGCATGCCGGCGGCAAGTTCTCGAACAAGAACTACCAGTTCTCCGGTGGTCTGCACGGGGTAGGGATTTCGGTGGTCAACGCCCTGTCGCTGCGGGTCGAGGTCCGTGTGCGGCGTGATAGCAGTGAATACGCCATGAGTTTCGAACATGGCGAAAAGGTCAGCGAGTTGCAGGTGGTGGGCAGTGTCGGTAAGCGCAATACCGGTACCACCGTCAAATTCTGGCCAGATGCCCGATATTTCGATTCGGCCAAGTTCAGCATCAGCCGGCTCAAGCACCTGCTCAAGGCCAAGGCAGTGTTGTGTCCGGGTCTGAAAGTCGATTTCCATGATCGCCAGAACGGCGAACAGGTCAGTTGGTATTACGAGGATGGGCTGCGCGACTACCTGGTGGATGCCTGCAGTGAGTGGCCTAAGCTGCCAGAAGAGCCTTTCACCGGCGTTTTTGCTGCCCGTCAGGAGGCGGTCGACTGGGCGGTGCTTTGGCTGCCCGAGGGCGGCGAGCTGATTCAGGAAAGTTACGTCAACCTGATCCCCACAGCTCAGGGTGGCACCCATGTCAACGGCTTGCGGGCCGGCTTGCTGGAGGCCATCCGTGAATTCTGCGAGTTTCGCAATCTGTTGCCACGTGGGGTCAAGCTTGCTCCTGAGGATGTCTGGGAGCGGGTCAGCTATGTGCTGTCGCTGAAAATGGCCGAGGCCCAGTTCTCCGGCCAGACCAAGGAACGGCTGTCGTCGCGTGAGTCGGCGGCGTTCGTCTCCGGGGTGGTCAAGGACGCTTTCAGCCTGTGGCTCAATCAGCACGCCGACATCGGTCAGCAACTGGCGGAAATGGCTATCAGTCATGCCAGCCGCCGGCTCAAGGCCGGCAAGAAGATTGAGCGCAAACGGATCACCCAGGGCCCGGCCCTGCCGGGCAAACTGGCCGACTGCGTGGGACAGGACAGCCGCCGCTCCGAACTGTTTCTGGTTGAAGGCGACTCGGCCGGTGGCAGCGCCAAGCAGGCGCGCGATAAGGAATTCCAGGCGGTGATGCCGCTGCGCGGCAAGATCCTCAACACCTGGGAAGTGGATTCCGGGCAGGTACTGGGCTCCCAGGAAGTACACGACATTGCCGTGGCGATTGGCGTTGACCCCGGCTCCAGCAATCTTGAGCAACTGCGCTACGGCAAGATTTGTATTCTGGCTGACGCCGACTCTGACGGCCTGCATATCGCCACCTTGCTGTGTGCGCTGTTTGTGCGTCACTTCCAGGCATTGGTCGAGGCCGGACATGTGTTTGTCGCCATGCCGCCGCTGTACCGTATCGACATCGGCAAGGATGTTTACTATGCCCTGGACGATGCTGAAAAGCAGGGCGTGCTTGATCGCATCGAAGCCGAAGGCAAGCGTGGCAAGATCCAGGTCACCCGTTTCAAGGGGCTGGGCGAGATGAACCCCATGCAACTGCGGGAAACCACCATGGCTCCGGATACCCGGCGACTGGTGCAACTGACCGTCGAGGATATGGCTGGAACCGAGGCGTTGATGGACATGCTGCTGGCCAAGAAACGCTCTGGTGACCGTAAGATCTGGCTTGAGCAGAAGGGCAACCTGGCCGAGGCCTTGCTGTGACCGGCAGGCCTTTGCTGGCTTTGTTGGCGGCGTCCGCAGTTCTCTATACCGGTGGGCTTGGAGCCTTTGAGCGTGCTCCTGAGCTGACTCTGGAGCACGCGCTGGCAGTGGATGGCATGGCTCGGGGCAATCTGTCCGGGCTGGCCCGTTGCGGGGATCGGTTGCTGGCAGTATCGGATCGTGAAGACAGCCGGTTGTATCAACTGGAGCCCGGTGATCGGGTTTGGCAGGCTGAGCCTGAGAACTTTACCCGGCCCGAGCAGAACCCCTCGATGTTGCCCGTGCCGTTGTTGGCAGGTGCCTGGCTGCGTGGTTTGCGCGGGCAGGCGCTGGATTTCGAGGGCATCAGTTGCGATGCCGAAGGCAATCGTTATCTGCTCAGCGAAAGTCTGTTGGGGATACTCAAGCTGCCGCCACCAGGCGAGGACGGACCGGTTGCCGGGGTCTGGCTGGAACTGGCCGAAGAGCTCTACAGCGAAGGTGAAAGTCGTGGCCTATGGCAGCAAATCAATGCCCTGGCCGAAGGCATAGCGGTGGCCGGAGATGGCAAGACCCTGTGGCTGGCAGCCGAGCGGCAGTCGCGTGGACTGGTCAGGCTGGAGTTGCAGGATGGCCGCTGGCAATGCCCGCTGGCTGGTTGTGTGCTACTGGCCGAGCGTCGTTATCTGCCGCCGGAACCTTTCGGTCCAGGTGTACTTAATCGCGAAGTCATGGCATTGGACTTTGCCGGGTTGAGTCTTTGGCAGGGGCGCTTGTGGACTCTGGAGCGCAATGAGCATCAGGTCTGCCGACGCCACCCACTATCTGGCCAACGAGAGCGTTGCTGGTCCTTTGCCGCAACCCTGCTGAGCGTCCCTTATGTGTATCCGAAAGCATCCTTTGGTCTGGCCGAAGCCATTCATGTCGACGAGCAGGGCATTCTGATCGGTCTGGACAACAATGCGCTGGCGCGGGCTGATGGGGATACCCGGCCCTGGCTGTTCCATTTCAGTTTGCCGGATGACTGGCAGCAAGGGTATGGCCGGTGAGTCAGCCGCCATCAAGCCGGCGTATCGGCACCGTTATGCTGGTACTGGCCTGGTTGGCCGGCATGGCCCTGGCGGTGCAGTGGTTCTCCGGGGTTGAGGAGCGTCGTCGCAACCCCAACACCCAGCCCGTCTCGCTGGCCGTTGATGGCTATATTGAAGTGCGCCTGGAGCGCAACGCCCAGGGCCATTACATGGCCTCGGGGCGGATTAACGAACAACGCGTAACCTTCCTGCTCGACACCGGGGCGACCTTTGTTGCTGTCCCCGCCGGTCTTGCCGGGGAGTTGGGGTTACAACGCGGACGGCCATTCATGGTCAATACCGCCAACGGGATGACAGAAAGTTACAGTACCCGCATCGACAGCCTGCGCCTGGGCGACATTCTGCTTCGGGATGTTAGTGCCGGGATCGTGCCCGGTATGGGTGGCGATGAGGTGTTGTTGGGGATGAGTGCCCTGAAACAGCTGGAGTTTGCCCAGCAGGGTCGAGAATTGATATTGCGCCAACCGCGCTGAACGAGAGGACACGCATGAGTGACAGCCTGGATTTGAGTATGGACGGCATCGAGCGCCGTTCACTGGCTTCCTTTACCGAGGAGGCCTATCTCAATTACTCGATGTACGTGATCATGGACCGGGCCTTGCCGCACATCGGCGATGGCCTCAAGCCGGTACAGCGACGCATCATTTACGCCATGAGCGAGCTGGGCTTGAGCGCCAGTTCCAAGCACAAGAAATCGGCGCGTACCGTTGGTGACGTGCTGGGTAAATATCACCCGCACGGTGACTCGGCCTGTTACGAGGCCATGGTGCTGATGGCCCAGCCGTTCTCCTATCGCTATCCGTTGGTTGACGGGCAGGGTAACTGGGGGGCACCGGACGATCCGAAATCCTTTGCCGCCATGCGCTACACCGAAGCGCGACTGGCTCGTTACAGTGAAGTGCTGCTCAGCGAGCTGGGGCAGGGAACGGTCGACTGGCAGCCGAATTTTGACGGCACCATGGACGAGCCAAAGGTAATGCCGGCGCGCCTGCCGAACCTGCTGCTCAATGGTACTACGGGCATTGCCGTGGGTATGGCGACCGATATTCCGCCGCACAACCTGCGGGAGGTGGCAGCCGCCTGCGTGCGCTTGCTGGATGACCCAGGTGCCGGGCTGGATGAGTTGTGCGAGCATGTTCAGGGGCCGGATTTCCCCACCGAAGCCGAGATCATCACCCCGCGCCATGAATTGCTGAAGATCTATGCCAGCGGCCGTGGTTCGATTCGCTGCCGGGCGGTCTGGAGCAAGGAGGACGGTGAAATCGTCATTACTGCCTTGCCGCATCAGGTCTCCGGGGCCAAGGTGCTGGAGCAGATCGCGGCTCAGATGCAGGCCAAAAAGCTGCCGCTGGTGGCCGATCTGCGTGACGAGTCCGATCA
This sequence comes from Pseudomonas jilinensis, assembly GCF_003586265.1. Lineage (NCBI taxonomy): Bacteria > Pseudomonadati > Pseudomonadota > Gammaproteobacteria > Pseudomonadales > Pseudomonadaceae > Pseudomonas > Pseudomonas jilinensis. The sequence goes on from NZ_QJSA01000001.1 coordinate 209,892, forward strand.
TGAGAACCCCACCCGCATCGTGATCGTACCGCGCTCCAATCGGGTCGATCTGGATGAGCTGATGCAGCATCTGTTTGCCACCACCGATCTGGAGAACAGCTACCGGGTCAACATGAACGTGATCGGCACCGACGGCAAACCGGCGGTCAAGGACCTCTACGGCCTGCTGTGCGAGTGGCTGGGCTTCCGTATCGCCACCGTGCGCCGCCGTCTGCAGTTCCGGCTGGACAAGGTGCTGGCCCGCCTGCACCTGTTGGAAGGCTTGATGATCGCCTTCCTCAACCTCGACGAGGTGATCCATATCATCCGTACCGAGGAGCATCCCAAGGCTGAGTTGATGGCTCGCTTTGGGCTGACCGAGGTGCAGGCCGACTACATTCTCGACACCCGCCTGCGGCAACTGGCGCGTCTGGAAGAGATGAAGATTCGTGGTGAGCAGGATGCCCTGGCTGAAGAGCGTGACCAGTTGCAACGGATCCTGGGCGATGAGCGCTTGCTGCGCAGCAAGGTGCGCGACGAGTTGCTGGCTGACGCCGAAACCTACGGTGACGAGCGTCGTTCACCGTTGGTCGAGCGGGCTGAAGCCAAAGCGCTGTCGGAAACCGATCTGGTGCCAACCGAGCCGGTTACCGTGGTGCTGTCGGAAAAAGGTTGGGTGCGTTGTGCCAAGGGCAATGACGTCGATGGGCTGGGGTTGTCATACAAGGCCGGTGATCGCTTTCAGGCTCAGGCCAGCGGGCGCTCCAACCAGCAGGCGGTGTTCCTGGACTCGACCGGGCGCAGTTATTCGCTGGCGGCACATACCCTGCCTTCGGCCAGGGGGCAAGGCGAACCGCTGACCGGCCGTTTGAGTCCGCCTTCGGGGGCTAGCTTCGAGCATGTACTGATGCCCGAAGAGACGAAACTCTATCTGCTGGCTTCCGATGCTGGCTATGGCTTCATTGCCCAGGGCGGCGATCTGCTGGCCAAGAACAAGAACGGCAAGGCGCTTTTGTCGCTACCTGATGGTAGCCGGGTAATGCCACCCCAGGCTGTGACCAATGCCAAGGGCGAACTGCTGGCGGCGCTGTCCAACGAAGGGCGGTTGCTGGTGTTCCCGGTGGCAGATCTGCCGCAGTTGGCCAAGGGCAAAGGCAACAAGATCCTGTCGGTACCGTCGGCTCGGGTCAAGGCGCGGGAAGAGTTCGTCTCGGCACTGACGGTTGTACCGGAAGGTGCCAGTCTGATATTGACTGCCGGCAAGCGCACGCTGACGCTCAAGCCAGCGGATCTGGAACATTATCGGGGTGAGCGTGGCCGACGTGGCAACAAGCTGCCACGCGGATTCCAGAAAGTCGATCTGATGCAGGTGGAGACGCCCGCGCTATGATGGCGGGTTTGCGGCTACGCGCACTTGGGGCGCGTAGCCGGTAACTCAGTGCCGCTGGCTGTAGAGTTGGTTCAGTTGCTGCTCAAGCAGGGACTGATAGGGCTCTTGCAGACGCTCGACACAATACAGCCCCTGCTGGCTGGCCAGGCGCCGGATTACTGCACGGCTGCGCACCAGCGAGCCAGAGGCCAGTTCGGCATCCAGCAGCAGCAGGTTGCGGCTGTACTGAACCTGTTCCAGGCTCTGTTGGCAATGCGCATTACTGGCCAACTCTTCGAGGCTGAAATCCTTCAGGCAGGGACTGTGGCTCAGGCCTAGCTGCAGTTGCAGGGCGATGCCGGTATCGGCAATTTCGATCTGCAGGTCATGGCCAAGAATCCGTAGCAACTCGCCGCAGCATAGCGCATGGGTCAGTTCATCCTGGTTGCAGTCAGCCGCGTGGAACAGCAGCAGTGAGGTGCCGTCGAGCAGAGTGTGCTGGCGCCCGGCGTACAGTTGGCAGGCTTGCTGGACGTGGGTGCGGTAGCGTTCGAGCAGAGCCAGCAGGCGCTCTCGGGGCAGCTTGCTCAGAGCCTCCTGGTTGCCTAGGCGGATGGCAACCAGGGCGGTACTGGGTTGTGCCGCTACAATGGGGTCGCTGGCTTCGATTGTTTCGCTATAGTCCTGCTGCGGTATCGAAGCGCTAGCCATATCGTCGGCTTGCGGGGATTCTTGCGGCTCAGTTGGCTCATCGTCACCGTCGGGGATTCCGGCAGTCAGATCGATCACCTTGTGCGACGGTTCGGATTCTGGCAGCTCGGTTGGGTTGTCCGTCGACACCGGCTGCTGCTTGGTGTCGTCAACCAGTTCAGGTTCAGATTCGGGTTCAGGCTCAGGTTCAGGCGGCAGATCGGTAATCCGGCGTGCCGCCAGCCGGCGAGCCAGATCGCCAATTTCATCACTGCGCTGTTGTCCAGGCGCCGGTTGGCCGCTCTCGGCGTACCAGTTACCCAGTTCAGATAATGTGCGTCGCATGCTGCCGACCTGGCGCCAGGTCAGCAGGGCGAAGCCCAGCATCAGGACCAACAACGTCCAGATCAGGTGCTTGACCAGAGCCTGGTGAGCGCTGGTGAATGGCTCACGGGCCAGGCTCAGTTGCAGTTGGCCGGACAGGATATCCTGGAAATGTACCGCAGCTACGAACCGTCCCTGACCCGGGGCCAGGGCCTCACGTCCCAGTCGTTGCCCGGCTTCGGCGATAATGCGATTGTCCACGCTGTACAGGCTGGTATGGGCAATCAGTGGGTTCTGATTCCATTGAGCCAGGAGGATGTTGAGGCTGAGTTGATCGTTGGCGGCCAGTGGGTCGGCTACTGAGGCTGCGATCTGACGGGCCAGTTCGCTACCTACGGCATCGGCCTGACGCGCAGTATCGCGTTGCCACTGCAGTTGGCCGAACCAGAGGGTGGCCAGCAAGCTTAACAGCAACGGCAGCAGCACCAGAATCTGCAGTCGGGTCGCTAGAGTCAGGCGTTGGTTGCGAAGCGCTGCATACCAGCGCAGGAACAGATTGTCGGTCGGAGACGATGAACGATTCAAAGTGAAACTCGATTCGATAGCTAAGGGCGGACCCAGGACGGCCGGAAGATGCTCATTATCCGTGCGTTAAAGGCGTTTCGAGTATAGCCATTCAACTGCAACGGCAAAAGGGCGCATCTGTAAGACGCAGGGCAAATGCAGGTAGAATAACGGCTTTGCCGCTGCGACTGGAGAAACCCCGTTGAAGGAAATCGTCCTGATCAACATCACCGGCCCTGATCGTCCCGGGCTGACCGCCGCCATTACCGGTGTGCTGGCCCGCGCCGATGTGAATATCCTCGATATCGGTCAGGCCGTTATCCATGACACGCTGTCTTTCGGCATTCTGGTCGAAATGAGCGGTGTGGAAGGCAAATCCGATGTGTTCAAGGATATCCTGTTTCGCGGCTACGAGCTGGATCAGCAGGTGCGCTTCACTCCGGTCAGTGCTGATGAATATGCGCGCTGGGTTACCGGGCAGGGCAAGCCTCGGCATATCGTGACGTTGCTGGCGCGGCGGGTGACTGCTGAGCATATTGCGAGGGTGAGTGAAATCACTGCTCGTTACGGGCTCAACATCGACCATATCGATCGACTCTCCGGACGCATTCCCGAAGGTTTGCCAGCCGATCAGGGTAAAGGCTGTATCGAGTTTTCCGTACGCGGCGAACCTGCCGACCCGGCGGCGCTGCGCGCCGAGTTTCTAGCCATTGCCCAGGAACTGAATGTCGATATCGCCTTCCAGCAGGACAGTATTTTCCGTCGCAACCGGCGTCTTGTGGTGTTCGACATGGACTCGACCCTGATCGATGCTGAAGTGATCGATGAACTGGCCAAAGCGGCCGGAGTTGGTGATCAGGTGGCGGAAATCACCGAGCGGGCGATGCGCGGCGAGCTGGACTTCAAGGCCAGCTTCCGTGAACGCATGGCGCTGCTCAAGGGATTGCCAGAGTCGGTGTTGGAGGGGATTGCAGAGTCTTTGCGTCTGACTGAAGGTGCGGAAACGCTGATCAGTCAATTGCGCCGGCTGGGCTATAAAACCGCGATTCTGTCGGGTGGCTTCAATTATTTTGCTGAGCGCCTGCAGCAGCGCTTGGGAATAGATTACGTCTATGCCAACGCCTTGCCGGTCAAGGATGGCAAGGTCACGGGTGAGGCGCTGGAGCCGATTGTCGATGGCCAGCGCAAGGCTGATCTGTTGCGGGAGCTGGCCCAGCGCGAAGGGATTAGTCTGGAGCAGACCATTGCGGTGGGTGATGGCGCCAATGACCTGCCCATGTTGTCGATCGCCGGGCTGGGGGTTGCTTTCCGGGCCAAGCCTCTGGTCAAGCAATCAGCCAAGCAGGCTATCTCTACCCTGGGGCTGGATGGCATTTTGTACTTGCTGGGGTTTCGGGATCGCGAAGGGGGCTGAAAGCCCCCAGTTTCACTCGGCTGAGAAGTCGTAATTCATGCTGTCGCTTGGGGCCTGCAGGTAGTGCCCCTGGATGTAGTTGGCACCGGCCTGCCAGAGGGTCGGAATCATGGCGGCGCTGTCGACGAACGGCACTATGGTCAGTTTTCCCTGACTGTGCAGCGCACTGATCATGTCTTTCAGGGTTTCCACCGCCTCGGGGCTGGACAGGTCGCGGCTGAAGGAGCCGTCAATCTTGACGGCATCCACATGCAGGTGTTTCAAGGCTGCATAGGGGTTCAGGGCACAACCGAAGTGCCGGAGCGAGATCTTGCAGTGCAGAGCGGCCATGGCCTCGGTGAGGATCTTGGCCTGCTTCATATAGGTGTTGGCGTCGGCGTCATTGAATTGGAAGCCGATGGCATCAGCGGGTAGTCGGGCGGCCTTGAGCAGTCCGGAGATCCATGGGACCAATTCCGGATCCTGCAGGCTGGCACCTGTCAGATTGAGCAGCAGATGGGTGTCGGCGCCTTTGTTACGATGGTTGGCCAGCAGCTTGATGGCGCGTTCAATCATCCAGCGGTCGATGGTTCCGGCCAGCCCAGCTTCCTGGGCGGCAGGGAGGAAATCACCGGCTGGAACCTCTTCGCCCTCACGGTTGAGCAGGCGCAAGAACACTTCATACTGCTCGGCATTATCCCCGCGCAGACTAATTATGGGCTGAAACAGCAGGCGGAAGGCGTTGGTTTCCAGGGTGTGCTGGATCAGGGCGATCAGATCTCCGCGGTTGGCCTGGTGTGCCAGTTCATCCAGCGGGTTGAACAACTTGATGGCGTTACCGCCAGCCTGGCTGAGCTGGTCGGCCAGGCGATGGGCACGGTCAATCGCTTCGGCTGGCTTGGGGCTGGTTTCGCTGATGGCAGCTACCCCCACGCTGACCGTGATTTGGACCGTGCGACCGTTGGCCTCGAATAGATTGGACTCTATCCGTTGGCGCAGTTGTTCAAGCTGTTCCGCCTGACTTTCAGGCTCCTGGCCTTCAATAAGAATGCTGCAGGCGTCGTCGCCAAAGCGGGCCATCAGGGTTTCGGCCGGGAAGCTTTCCTTGAGGATCTGGGCCAGATCGGTCAGGACCAGATCGGCTCCGCCAATACCAATGTCGGCTTGCAGGCTGTTGAAGCCATCTATGCTCAGATAGGCCAGAGTGCTCGGGCGGCCCAGGCGTACTGCGTGCTCGCTGATGCTTTCCAGCTGTTCCTGAAAGTAGTTGCGGTTGTATAAGCCGGTGACCAGATCCTGGCTGGTCATGACCTTGAGCTTCTCTTCAAACTCGGCGCTGGCGGTTTCAACCCGGATCACCACCTGGGTGCAGGGTTCGCCGTCGTAGGTCGCAGGAGAAAAGGTCAGCAACAGCGGCAGCTCGCGGCCTTCGATGTCCACTCCGCTGCAGCGCATCTCGTTGCACTCGCCTCGGTCTATATAGTGGCGCAGGAAGTCCTTGAAAGCCGATTGATCCTTGGCGGCAATCAAGCCAACCATAGGCTCGGCAGCGAGATCGTCCGGGTCATCGTAGCCGAACAGCTGAAGATAGGCCTGGTTGGCATAGATGTGCATGCCATCATGGACATAGGCGATGGCATCGACCGAACTATCGAGCAGCAACTGACAGCGTTTTTCGGCTTCACGCAGGGCCTGTTCTGCGATGCGCTGTTGCCGTCTGGCAGTAAGATTGGTCAGTTCGCGTTTTACCACCAGAGTCAGCAGAGACTCGGCACTGACCGGAACGGCATCCTGCATGCCTTGGTTCAAGGCTTCGCGGCGAGCTTCGGTAGATTCCTCTTCCAGTAGCAGAATAAACGGCAGATCTCGAGCCTGGCCGATCAGGGTACAGGCCTGAGTAGCGCTCATGAAGCTGGTTTCGGGAATCGCCAGACAAAGGTCCCAGGTTTGTTGCAGTGACTCCTGCAAATCCTCCAGGGAACTGATGCGGTGGGCGCGGGTGGCATGGCCGGCATTGCGCAGGATGCTTACCAGATGCTCGGCGTTGTTTTGCGAGTCTTCGAGAATCAGTAGCCTGATGGCGTTGGTGTCGGTACCCATGGTCGTCCGCGTCGGAGCAGGCAGAACCTGCTCTTTTGGTCATATAGGCTTTTGAATTTACAAGGACTTCCAGAGTGAGTCAAAGTCATCCTCGTTGCCGGTCCCCAAAGATGTGCTGTGAGTCTCGGAATGGGCTTTTCCACTCTCGGGCTGCTCAAGAATACGGTATTCAAACTGGTTGAAGCTGCCAGTGGCGGCTATCCGGTCGGTCAGGTGGCCACGTAGCTCGTGACTGCCCAGGTGAATGATCACCTTGCTGTTGACCTGGAAAGGCAGGCGTGGGGTGATCAAGGTTGCCGGGCGGTCGATGGCGCTGACTGCCGGAAGCATCAGGGCGCGCAGAAAATGACTTGGCTCACCGGTCTTGCGTACCAGCTTAACCGCGCACGGGGTGCAATGGGGGGCGATCAGTTCGACGCCCATTTGTGTACCGCCTCCGCGGACCTGGCGAATCCAGCGAACCACCGCCAGGCTCCAGTCCTGCTCGCGAGCTTCCTGGACACTCAGAAGTTCACCGGCCTGTAGTTGCTTTGGCACTTCCTTGGGCCAGGTCAGGCAAAATCCCCCCGGACTGTGATTGACGATCGGCAGCTCGTGGATCGGATAGCTTGCTTCGTTCTCTTCGGTTTCGCTGTTCTCGCGTTGGAGTACGCTGGCGCCTGGAGTGTAGTCAATGGCCTGGTAGTCAGAGCTCACCCACTCCACTGACCGGTCGCCATCGAAAGCCGAGCCCCAGCCAGCACCATGTCGGGCGCGTTGCGCCATATCGGAAAACGGGTTGAGTTGTTGCTCGTCGATATTGATGAAATTGGCAAAGGCGCGCTTGGCAATCCGGAAGTGGGTGGCACTCATGCCGATACTGACCTTTAACGTGCCGCGTCCAGGTACTCGGTTGAAGGTACGTTCGGCCAGATCGCCCCAGCTTTGACTAAGGTGCTGCAGTAATTCCACGCCTAGTGACTCGGGCACAATCAGGCTTGCCTCGGCGTCATTTAGCATATATCGCTTGATGCCTTCGACTAGGCGGTGAGTGTCGAGTCCGAAACTGCGGCTCAGGTCTTCGTTCTGCAGTAGTGAGCGATAGCGCGGAGCGCTGTCTACTGTCGGATTTACAATCAGCAGCGAGGAACTCTCGTTGGCCGGAACCAGGCTCGCCAACTGGCACCAGGCTTCCAGTGTGCTGAAGAGGCGGGCCATGGCGCTTTGGCGCATCTGGTTAGGCTGCGCTGCGCCCATCAGCAGGGCGCTCAGATAGCAATGTTCAATACTCAGCGGCGCCTGGTTGCGGCTGAGTGGGTCTGCTACCGGGAGGTTATGGATCTTGCGATGGCGGGCAAGTTGGTACAGCTGGTGCAGCTCCAGCCAGATGCCTTCGGCGACCGGGCAATAGAGCTGATAGGCCCGCAGCAATGGACCGCACAGTGAACGCATGGCGCGCTGGATCGCCAGGGTAAACAACTCACCATGTTCCCGGGCTTTGAGAGTGCGTTCCTGGGCCACCACGATCTTGTAGCCATTGGCTAGGTGGTTCTGCAGTGATTGCGATAGGTTGGCAACCTTGCGTGGCCGCTCTTCAAGAACGATGGCCTGGCCCAGGTAATACTTGGACAGGGAAGTGCAGACGTAGTTAACCTCGGGGCGAATCCGTTCGAGTATCGCCAGCCTGAGTTCGGCAGGCATATCGTACTGGTTGATTTCGATCAAACCTTGGTACAACTGCCTGGCAGTCTCACCGATATTGGCCTTGGGCAGATTGGCGATCCAGCGGGCAATGCCTTTCTCACTGGGCTCGGCGAAACTCAGGTTGTCACGGGTCTGCTTGGGAATGCGCAGCAGCAGTTTGTGTGGTGTGCTGTCCATGGTGGTCATTATCCAGTACTGGAGGTTCCGGCTCCAACCTGACGGACTACAAAACCGAGCTCCGGGTATAATGGAGAAACTGCTCACACTGTAGCAGTTATGCCCTGGCGATGCTAAACCAACTGCTGGCCGGTCGAGTTCAGCGGACGGCTGTGACGCTTTCGAGTCCCGGCTCAGTCTTCCAGCAGTTCGATAGGCAGAGGTACCTTGCTTGCCCGGCCGGCCACCTCACGTACCAGCTTGGGCACCAGAAAGCCCGGCAGGCGAGTCAGCATCCGGCCTACCAGCTCTTTGGCCTGTTGGTCATCGATGTGGAAATGCCCGGCACCACGCACATGATCCAGAACATGGAGATAATAGGGCAAAATGCCATTATCGCCTAGGCGTTCGCTGAGGGCGATCTGGTCTTCCAGTCGGTCATTCACACCCTTGAGCAGCACTGCCTGATTGAGCAGCAGCATGCCGGCGCCTCGCAGCTGGGATGCGGCGCCGGCCAGAGCCTGATCCAGTTCATTGGCATGGTTGCAGTGCAGCACCATGGTTACTGGCAGTCGAGTGTCACACAGTGCTTCGAGCAGGCTATCGGTGACCCGTTGGGGAATGACCACCGGCAGTCGGGTATGGACCCGCAGGCGGCGAACATGCGGGATCTCGGCAATACGCCGGGTCAACCAGTGCAGGCGTTTGTCATTGGCCGCCAGGGGGTCGCCACCGCTATATATTACTTCGCTGATGGAGCTGTCGGCCCGGATGTAGTCCAGCGCCTGCTCCCATTCCTGGCTGCTCAGGTTGTTGTCGGCATAGGGGAAATGCCGGCGGAAGCAGTAACGACAGTTGATCGCACAGCCGCCACTGACAATCAGCAGCAGCCGGCCGTGATACTTGTGAATGATCCCCGGACGGGCATTGCTGTGCTGCTCGCCCAGTGGGTCGAGGATAAAGCCGGGCTGCTCCTGCAGTTCCTCTCCGACTGGTAAAACCTGGCGCAAAAGCGGGTCGTTGAGCTCGCCGGGTTGCATTCTTGCCAGGTAGGGTTCAGGCACTCGCAACGGAAATTCGGCGCAAGCCGCCAGCCCCGGTTCGAGCAGAGTGGTATCGAGTTCGAGCCTCTCCAGCAGAGTCCGTACATCGGTAATGCTGGTGGCCAGCAGCGTTTGCCAGTCGACAGACTCAACAGGCGCCGAAGTTCCATGTATCATTGGCGTTTTTCCGCGCAAGGGTGGCAGAGCATCCGGGCGCGATTCCGGATCTACCGTTCAAACTGAAGTGGGAAAGTTATGGCCAGTTATTCTACCAACGAATTCAAGCCGGGTCTCAAAGTGATGCTCGACGGTGACCCCTGCTCGATCCTCGAGAACGAGTACGTCAAGCCGGGCAAGGGCCAGGCTTTCAACCGGGTCAAGGTGCGTAACCTGAAGACCGGTCGGGTCAACGAGCGCACCTTCAAGTCCGGCGACAGCCTGGAAGGCGCCGACGTAATGGACCGCGAGATGGAGTTCCTTTACGCCGATGGTGAGTTCTGGCACTTCATGGCCACCGACGGTTCCTTCGAACAAGTAGGTGCTGACGAGAAAGCTGTGGGCGATTGCATCAACTGGATCAAGGAGCAGGTGATCTACACTGTGACCCTGTTCAATGGTTCGCCGATTGCCGTAACTCCGCCGAACTTTGTCGAGCTGGAAGTGGTCGAGACCGACCCGGGCGTGCGCGGTGATACCTCCGGCGGCGGCAACAAGCCGGCCAAGCTGGTGACTGGCGCGGTGGTCAAGGTGCCGTTGTTCATCAACGTTGGCGATGTACTCAAGGTCGACACTCGCACCAGCGATTACGTTGGTCGTGCCTGATTAGCGTCATTGGCGTTCGTCATCAACCGGGGCCAAGGCCCCGGTTTTGCGTTGTAAGGCTCAAATGTGGAGTGCCCAATGAGTAACTGGCAGCCCAGCGCTACGCTGGATGCACTGCGCCGGCGCGCGGCGATCATTGACCAGATTCGTACGTTCTTTCGCCAGCGCGAGGTGCTGGAGGTGGAAACACCGAGCCTGTCTGCAGCGGCAGTCAGTGATCCGCACCTGTTTCCATTTGTCTGCGACTACGTGCCCGAAGGCGGCGGGTCGGCGCAGCCGCTGTACCTGCATACCTCGCCGGAATATCCGATGAAGCGCCTGCTGGCTGCCGGAAGTGGACCGATCTGGCAGCTGGCCAAGGTTTTTCGCAATGGCGAAAGTGGCCGGCGGCACAATCCCGAGTTCAGCATGCTCGAATGGTATCGACCGGACTTTGATCATCACCAGCTGATGGATGAAGTCGATGAACTGGTCAGGCAAATCCTCGGCTCGGCGCCGGCCCGGCGCGTGACCTATGCGGCGCTGTTCGCCCAGCAACTGGGCGTCGATATCCATACCTGTCAACAGGAGGAACTGGCTGCGCTTGGTCGCTCCCACTGTAGCTTCGACGGGCAACTGGACCGCGATGGCTGGCTCAATTTACTGTTTTCCCACTGCATTGAGCCGACCCTGATCGAGCCGACCCTGGTCTACGCCTTTCCGGTGTCCCAAGCGGCGCTGGCCCGGGTGGTCGATGGTGATGATCAGGCGCCCAGTGCCGCGCGTTTCGAATTGTTTATCGACGGCATGGAGTTGGCCAACGGTTATTATGAACTCAGTGACGCCGACGAGCAGTTGCGGCGTTTTGAGGCTGATCAGTTGCAGCGCCAGTCGCTTGGGCGGCCGGTGCTGCCGATCGACCTGCATCTGGTCGACGCGCTGCGTTCGGGACTGCCGGACTGCGCCGGTGTGGCCTTGGGCGTGGACCGCCTGGTGATGCTGGCACTGGGCGCCAGCCGGATCGATCAGGTGGTGGCTTTTACCCTGGAGCGTGCTTGACCCTCGTCTGGCAGGGGGGTAGCTGCTCTCTAGTCAATTCACCGCAGCTCCAGCCTGGAGCGGATGCTCCAGGCTCCCAGGAAAAACAGCTGCTTGCGGTAACAGACCCTGGGCCGGCACCGAAACAGATTTAATCAGTGTTTCCCTAGCGCACGGTGCCCATCGCCTGACCCATACGCACAGCACTGCCGGCGGCCAGTTCTTTGACCCACTCTACCTTGTCCGGACCGAACAGGACGATGGCAGTCGAGCCCAGCTTGAAGCGGCCCATTTCCGCCCCGCGTGCCAGCTCTGGTGCTGCCTGGCCGTAGCGCTGACTGTTCAGTTGCCGACTGGGTGGAGCGACCAGGCCGGCCCAGACGGTTTCCACCGAGGCGACGATCATGGCACCGACCAGCACCACGGCCATTGGTCCGGCCGGGGTATCGAACAGACAGACTACCCGTTCGTTGCGGGCAAACAGCTCGGGTACGTTTTCCGCCGTGGTCTGATTGACCGAGAACAGCTTGCCGGGCACGTAGATCATGTCAGTCAGGGTGCCACCCAGCGGCATGTGTACCCGGTGATAGTCGCGTGGTGACAGATATACAGTGGCAAACTCGCCGCCCTGGAACAGTGCGGCGTGTTCCGGGTTGCCGCCGAGCAGTTCCAGCACGCTGAAGCTCTGGCCTTTGGCCTGGAAGATGCGGCCGTGTTCAATACGGCCCAATTGGCTGATGGCGCCATCGGCTGGGCACAGTACTCCATCGCCGTCGGCCAATGGCCTGACGCCATCTTTAAGTGCGCGGGTAAAGAAGTCATTGAAACAGGCGTAGGCGGTCGGATTTTCTTCGGCCGCCTCGCTCATGTCGACCTGATAGCGCTTCACAAACCAGGTGATGAAAGGGTTCTTGACCCAGCTCCAGGTGCAGTTGGCTAGGCCGCCGGCCAGGCGTGACAGCAGATGCTGGGGCAGTAGGTATTGGGAAATGATGAACAGGCGCTCGCGCATGCGGGGTCCTCAGGTTTCAACAGGGGTGTCGGGGTGGTTGCCCCACTCGGACCAGGAGCCGGCATAGGCTCTGACCCGGGGGTAACCGAGAATTTTCGCGGCCAGATAGGTAAACCCGGAGCGGTGATGGGTCTGGCAGTGGGTGACGATTTCCTTGTCTGGAGTGATGCCCAGGGCCTGCAACTGCTCGGCCAGGTCGCTACGCAGGCGCAGGCCGCGTTCTGGGTCCATGCCAGCAGTCCACTCTAAATTGATCGCGCCGGGAATGTGTCCGCCCTTGGCCGCCAGTACCTTGTCGCCACGGTACTCTGCTGGTGAGCGGGCATCCCAGATTACCCGCTGCGGGTTGTCCAGGTCGGCCAGCAGTTGCTCCAAGTGGATGGTCGGGGCGTCATTCAACTGCAGTTGTGGCTGTGTCGGGTGGGCTTGGTTTGCGTGCTGCTCCAGCGCCAGACCAGCTAGCTGCCAGGCCTTGAGGCCGCCGTTGAGATAGCTGTAGTGCGTGTGACCGATGCAGTCGAGCAGCCAGATAAAGCGCCCGGCCCAGCCGCCGCCCTCATCATCGTAAACAATGTAGTGCAGCCGCTCGTGATGACCCAGCTCGCCCAGCAGTGCGCTCAGGCTGATCAGGTCCGGCAGATAGCCAGGGGTGGGCGCCGGATGCACGATCCGGCTCGGGGCAAGGTGCACGGCGCCGGGGATATGGCCGCTCAGGTATTGCTCGGTCTTGCTCAAATCAACCAGGCGCAGGTCCGGGTTGGTACCGATATCAGGCAAATCGGTGGGCTCGAGCAATAGTGCTAGCTCGTTCATCGGTTGTGCTCCTGTTGTATGGGTCAGGCGAGCCGGTTCAGTTCGGCTGCTTGAAGGTTATCAGGGCCTGGTAAAGACTTTGCGCGGTCTTGATCAGAGCGGCCCTGCGGCGTTGGTCGAGCTGGCCGTTGGCTGGCGCAACATGGATCAGGCCTATTACCCGCTCTCGATGGAGCAGGGGCAACAGGTGTCCATGTTCAGCCAGTAGCGTTTTGCAACTGGCTGGCATCAACTGGGCGAGCTGACGCAGGCGCTCCGGGCTCAGGTCATGACAGTCACTGCTGCTCAGCCAGCGTCCCCACAGGCCTTCGCGGCAAGAGCCCAGCGTAGCGCCGGCCAAACTGGCAGCGTCAAAGCCGCGGTTGGCACTGATCATCAGTTGATCTTTGCGGCCATTATACAGGGCAATCCAGCTTCGTCTGATATCCAGTCCCTGTTCCAGCGCATCCAGCGCGCAGTCGAGGGCGCTCAGCAGGTTGGCAAACGGGCTGGGGTGCTGGCGCAGGGTCAGGCAGCGTTGACGCCAGAGTTCGGGGTTGCCGCGAGCGGCAAGGGTTCTGGGAGGTGCAGTGCGGGGCTGGCGACGGGTGCCTTGGGGCCAGAGCAGTGCCTCGGCGGGGTGCCACAGTCCGGTACTGCGTAGTTCGGGGTTGTGCTGGGCGTGACTGACCGCGTTGCGGTGGCTGGCGCTTTGCATCTCGTCCAGAGCACAGCCAAGGTAGAGTGCCGTGAGTTGCTGCCAGCGCCGGGTGTGACGGGCATCCCAGTCATGGTGTGCACCCAGAGCCAGACCGTTGGCCATCAACAGGCTATTGGCCGGCTGGGTCAGCCAGCGCAGCAGCGGGCGGTCATCGTCCAGAGCCGCCTGCTGGGCGCGCGGATGTTCACTGTTGCGGGCGATATGCAGAGCCTTGACCATGGTGCGGCGACCGCTAAGGGCGCGGTAGCCCTGAATGATCCAGGGTGGTAACCACCAGCGTTGGGCCAATTGAATGGCCAGCTCCAGCAGTTCGGCGTTACTAGGGACAGGGGCTGTATTGGGAGCTGCCGCCAGCCCGAGATGGCGTCGGTCCCAGCCGTCGAACAACTCGGGGCGTTGGTAAACTATCACCCAAAAGGGCGCCAAAAACAGCAGGCTTGCCAGTGACAGCTCATGCCAGAGTCTGGCCATGCGCTGGGCGAACAGTCCCTGGGCCTGTGCCAGGGCATGCTCGCTAAGACTAAGCAGTTGCCGGTATTGTTGCGGTGCTTGCTCACGGTCGATGACCGGCAGTTCACGCAACAGGCTGCGCAGGCGTTCCACGCCAAGCAGGCCGCAGGCCTGCTCCAGGGTCATTATGTCGATATCGCGCTGACGCGCGGCCAGCCCGGCCTGGCGACAGACATGCAAAGTTGCGACTGGCGAGCGCAGAATCGCCTGGCTCAGATCGCTCAGACTCAGCAATTCATTGTTCAGATGCCGCAGCAGCAGATCGCGCTGCTGGCGTTCAATGGGTAACACTATTGCACTCAGGCTTTCGCTCAGGCTGCCGATAGCGTCTTGTGGATCGATCTTGCCGTGCTGGTCTAGGCTCATGGCTAGGGCGACTTTACACTCCAGGTTTTGTCGCAGACTATAGCGCGGGAGTTTTACCTCCGTCACGGAGGATTGCAGGTCGGTGGCCTGAAGGATTATGAGGAAATGACGGGTTTATGCTGAAAATTGCCGGTTTCATTGTCGTGTTCATCTGTGTGCTCGGCGGCTTCATGCTGTCGGGCGGCCACCTGGCGGCGCTCTGGCATCCCTTCGAGATTCTTATTATCGGCGGGGCGGCGCTGGGGGCATTTCTGGTGGCCAACAACTTTGCCACGGTGAAAAAGGTGTTTGGCAAGGTACCGGCCATCCTGTTCGGCCACAAGTTCAGTAAGCCGTTTTACCTTGATGTGCTGGGCGTGCTCTACGAGGTGCTCAACAAGAGCCGGCGCGAGGGCATGATGTCAATCGAGGCGGATATCGAAGAACCGGAGCAGAGCCCGATTTTCAGCAAGTACCCGGCGATTCTCAAAGACAAACACATGACGGCCTTCATCTGCGATTACCTGCGGATCATGTCAACGGGCAACATGGCGCCGCATGAACTTGAGGCGTTGTTCGATGTTGAAATTTCCAGCCTTACCGAAGAGTTGCACGGTCCCGCGCATGCAGTGACCCGCGTGGCCGACGCGCTGCCGGGGTTCGGGATTGTCGCCGCGGTGCTGGGGATCGTGATTACCATGGGTATTCTGGGTGATGCAGACAACACCCAGATCGGTGAAAAGGTGGCCACCGCTCTGGTGGGAACCTTCCTGGGGATCTGGGCGGCCTATGGCTTTGTTGGCCCGTTTGCCGCTGCCATGGGGCATGAGGCCCATGAAGAGGCCAATGTCTACGAGGCGATCAAGATGTGTCTGGTCGCCAGTGCCCAGGGCTTGCCGCCGGCTCTGGCGGTGGAGTTTGGGCGCAAGGCGCTGCTGCCGGAACACCGTCCCAGCTTTACTGAACTCGAGTCGTCGGTGAAGGGCCGCTGAGCGGATGGATAACAATCAGCCAATCATCGTCAAGCGTGTCAGCCGCAAGGCGGACGGGCATCACGGCGGTTCCTGGAAGATCGCCTTCGCCGATTTCGCCGTCGCCATGATGGCATTCTTCCTGGTCATGTGGCTGCTGGCCACAGCGACCCCGGAACAGTTGAAAATGGTTTCAGGGTATTTCCAGGACCCCATCGGTTTTTCCGAGGGTGGCAGCCCTTACGTTATTGATCTGGGGGGGGCGCCGGAGCTGGCACCACAGCGCACACTGCAGGAAAGTGCAGTCACTGATCCAGTGCCGCTGGACCCCGAGTCGATTCAGGAGCTGGCAGATGAGCTGGAACAGCAACAGCTTGATCTGTTGTTGCAGGAGTTGCAAAACCAGATTGATATCGATCCGGTGCTACAACGGTTCAAGGATCAGATTTTGCTGGAAATCACTCAGGACGGCTTGCGTATCCAGATCGTCGACGCAGAGAACCGGCCGATGTTCGCCAGCGGCAGCGCCCGGTTGCAACCCTATTTCGAGGAAATCCTGCTTGCCCTGAGCGATACCATAGCCCGGGTGCCGAAGAAGATCAGTATCAGCGGGCATACCGATGCTCAGCCATTTGTCGCCCGGCGCGATTACGGAAACTGGGAGCTCTCGGCGGATCGGGCTAATGCCGCGCGGCGAACCCTGCTGGCTGCCGGCTACCCTGAACAGCAGTTGGCCCGAGTGGTGGGGTTTGCCGATTCGGCCCTGTTTGACCGTAGCAATCCGCTCAATCCAGTCAATCGGCGCATTGATATCGTAGTGTTGAACAAGCGGGCCGAAGAACAGATGCTTGATGGTGTCAGCGAGTCTGCTTATCAGGAACAGGACGCTCAGGTGCCGTTGGATGTGCCGGTCAGCGGTGAGCGGATTCCTGGTGGACGCTCACTCAATCTGTTCGAGGAAGGTGGCTCGCTGGAGCAGTTGCGCGGTCAGTAATCAACTGCTCAGGCTGGACAGAATATGGCGATAGCTGTCCATCCGGGTGGTCGATATCTTGCCTTCGTCCAGCGCTTGCAGCAGGGCGCAGCCCGGCTCGTGCAGGTGCTGGCAGTCACGGAAACGGCACAGCCCAAGGAAAGGACGAAACTCGATAAAGCCTTCGAGCAGGTCGTCATGACTGATATGGGTCAGGCCGAACTCACGGATACCGGGCGAGTCGATCAGTTCGCCGCCAGCCGGAAAGTGAAATAGCCGGGCGGTAGTGGTAGTGTGCGTGCCTTTGCCGGTCGCTTCGGACAGCTCACCAACCCTCAGGTCGACACCGGGCAGCAGGGTGTTGATCAGCGATGACTTGCCTACCCCCGACTGACCAACAAATACGCTGATGCGATCCTGCAGGGCGGTGCGCAGTTGTTCCAGGCCTTCACCGGAACCGGCCGACAGGTGCATCACCCGATACCCGAGCTTGGCGTAGTCGGCCAGCCAGTCGCGCAACTCCGGGTACTCACCTTGCTGCATCAAATCGGCCTTGTTGAGTACCAGCAGCGGCGTCAGACCGGCCTGTTCGGCTGCTACCAGATAGCGGTCGATCAGGTTGCTGTAAGGGGTGGGCAGCGGGGCAAAGACGATTACCAGTTGATCGACATTGGCGGCGACCGGTTTCAACTGGCCACGCTGATCCGGACGGCACAGCTCGGAGCTGCGTGGCAACTGGGCGACGATCACGCCACCCTGCTGGTTGTCTGCTCGCCAAATGACCTGATCGCCGGTCACCAGTGCCGGCAGGTTGGCACGCATGTGGCAACGGCGGATCAGTCCGTCGTCGCCCTCCACATCGACCTGTACACCAAAGTGGGCAATGACCCGGCCCTGCTGCTCTGGCCCCAGGTCGCCGCCCATAAGGGTTTCTTCCGCACGCTCGGCACGGCGGCGGGCTCGCTCAGTCCGCTCTTCCTGGATTTTCTGGATGCGCCAGCTCTGGCGTCGGGTAAGGTTTCGTTTGGCCATGGGTTCAGGTCGGTTAAGATGGCGGCAGTGTAGCCTAAACCTTGCCTGGAGTCCTTATGCAAAACCCCGACAACCTGATCTGGATCGACCTGGAAATGACCGGCCTGGATCCGGACAAGGACGTGATCATTGAAATTGCCACCGTGGTGACTGATCCTCAGCTTAATGTGCTGGCCGAGGGGCCGGTGTTTGCTGTGCATCAGCCGGATGCACTGCTTGACGGCATGGATGAGTGGAATACTCGCCAGCACGGCCAGTCCGGCCTGACCCAGCGGGTCAAGGACAGTCGCATTGATGCGGCCGAGGCCGAACGGCAGACTCTGGTGTTTCTCCAACAGTGGGTGCCGGCGGGTCGTTCACCGATGTGTGGCAACAGCATCTGTCAGGACCGACGCTTTCTCTATCGTGGCATGCCAGCGCTGGAGAAATATTTCCATTACCGCAATCTTGATGTTTCAACGCTAAAAGAGCTGGCCGCGCGCTGGGCTCCAGAGGTCAAGGACGGGTTCAAGAAACAGAGCAGTCACCTGGCGCTGGACGATATCCGCGACTCGATTGCCGAGCTGCGCCATTATCGCGAGCATTTCATCAAGGTCTGAAGAAATGTTCAGCCGTAAGATCGGAGCTTTCGGTTTGTTCTCTAAGCGGGCAGTTCCCCATGCCGCGCCAGGGCCCAGCGCACATGCTCGCGTACCAACTCCGAAGGGTGGTCGGCGCGGCTCTTGAGGGCTTCAATCACCGGGATGCTGCTGGTGGCATTGCCCAGACCGACCGCCAGGTTGCGTAGCCAGCGTTCGTGGCCGATCCGGCGAATTGGCGAGCCCTCGGTGTTGCGCAGAAAGGTTTCTTCATCCCAACGAAACAGACTGACCAGCTCGGCCTGGTCAAGTTGGTGGCGGGGTTTGAAGTCGTCTTCAGCGCTGGGTTTGGCGAAGCGGTTCCAGGGGCAGACCAGTTGGCAATCATCGCAGCCGAACACCCGGTTGCCCATCATCGGCCGTAGTTCCAGTGGAATACTGCCCTTGAGTTCGATGGTCAGGTAGGAAATGCAGCGCCGCGCATCCAGTACATGGGGGCCGACGAAGGCCTGGGTCGGGCACTTGTCTAGGCAGGCCTGGCAGCGGCCACAGTGCTCCTGTTCGTAGCTGGAGTCCAGCGGCAGCGGCAGATCGGTATAGAGTTCACCCAGAAAGAAGTAGCTGCCGGCCTGGCGATTGATCAGCATAGTGTTCTTGCCGATCCAGCCGAGCCCGGCGCGGGTGGCCAGGGCCCGCTCCATGACGGGCGCGCTGTCGACGAAGGCGCGATAGCCGAACGGCCCGACCAGGGCCTGGATGCGTTCGGCCAGATGTTGCAGCCGGCGGCGCATCAGCTTGTGATAATCACGACCCAGGGCGTAACGGGAAATGTAGGCACGCTCGGGCTGGCCCAGGCGTTTGGCCATGGCCGGTTCGGCCGGCAGGTAATCCATGCGTACCGAGATGACCCGCTGGGTGCCCGGCACCAGCTCGGCCGGGCGGGTACGCTTGCTACCGTGGCTGGCCATCCACTCCATATCACCATGGTAGCCGGCTGCCAGCCAGGCTTGCAGCCAGCGTTCGTGCTGGCCGATGTCTGGCTGGCTGATGCCAAGTTGCTGAAAGCCGAGTTCTGTGGCCAGGCTGCGAATCTGGCTGACCAGTTGCTCGGGAGTGGGAATGTCGGACATGCTGGCTCGGTGGGCTGATGCGCTAGGAACTCATATAATTGTACGAAGGAATCTCACAAATTGGCATGCCTATGTCCTCTCGTCTTCCTGCGGTTTTTTATTCTGCGGCGCAAACCCGTGAACTGGATGCCCGGCTGATTGCCGGCGGCATACCCGGGTTCGAGCTTATGCAGCGGGCTGCAACAGCAGTGTGGGAGGCTGTGTTACAGCGCTGGCCGGGGGCTGCTCGGCTGACGGTGCTGTGTGGTACAGGCAATAATGCGGGTGACGGTTATCTGGTTGGTGTGCTGGCGCAGCGGGCAGGTTGGCAGGTGACTGTTTACTGGTTGGGCGCACCAGAGCAGTTGCGTGGTGATGCTACTCTGGCCTGGCAGGCGGCTCGGAATGAGGGGCTGGTAATCAAGCCTTGGTGTGCTGAGGCCGAGCTGGCAGGCGTTGTGGTCGACGCCTTGCTTGGTACCGGGCTCAGTGGGCCTGTCAGGCCACAGTATGCTGAACTGATCGAGCAGCTGAACCGCAGTGCGCTGCCTGTCGTAGCAGTAGATCTTCCCAGTGGGCTGGATGCTGATACCGGGGTGCCGCAGGGTGTGGCGGTGCGTGCCGAGTTGACGGTTACCTTTATTGCCCTCAAGCCTGGTTTGCTGACTGCCCAGGGGCCAGACCATGTGGGGCGCCTGGTATTTGCCACGTTGGCGCGGCTGCCTGAGGACGTACCGCCGGCATTAGGCGTGCGCCTGCGCCTTGGCGACTGGAGGGATTGTCTGCCAGCCCGGCCGCGGGCGGCGCACAAAGGGCTGTTTGGTCATGTGTTGCTGGTCGGCGGTGAGCGGGGCATGGGCGGAGCCATTATTCTGGCTGCTCAGACCGCATTGCGCAGTGGTGCGGGCCGGGTCAGCGTGGTGACCAGGCCCGAGCATGTAGCGGCGCTGCTCAGTCGTTGCCCGGAGGTGATGGTGCATGGACTGGATGATCCGGCGGCTATGGCTCCACTGCTGGAGCAGGCTAGCTGCCTGGTGATAGGCCCGGGGTTAGGGCGCAGTGACTGGGCGCGCTCACTCTGGCGTCAGATACTGGCCAGTGAACTGCCCAAAGTGCTCGATGCCGATGCCTTGAACCTGTTGGCCGAGGCGGAGGTTCCGGGGCTAATCGGCCCCTGCCTGCTGACACCGCATCCGGCAGAAGCCGCCCGCTTATTGGGGCTGGACACTGCTGCAGTCCAGGCTGACCGACTGGTGGCGGTGCAGCGTTTGGCTGAACGTTACGCCAGCGCAGTGGTACTAAAAGGGGTAGGCAGTCTGATAGCCGGGCCGCCGGGTGGCGAGCGACCATTGGCGCTATGCTCCGACGGCAACCCGGGCATGGCTGTCGCTGGAATGGGGGACGTGCTTTCGGGATTGGCCGGAGCTCTGTTGGCTCAGGGCCTGGATGTTGGCGATGCCGGCCGTTATGCGGTGCTGGTGCATGCCCTGGCCGGCGATCAGGCGGCCCAGGCTGGCCAGCGTGGTGTGCTGGCCAGTGATTTGATTGAGCCTATTAGGCAGTTACTCAACTAAGGAAGCACTGATTAATTGCACTCAAGCCCAGCAGCCCAGTTGGCGCTGACCTGTTTTGGACTGTCGATGCCCTGGACGGGCATCGTCAAGCCCCCAGGGGTGAGGCAAGCGTTTACGAAGCATGCTTCGTGCGCCGCCGAACGGCGACCGATCTGTGATCGGTTGGCCGGACCCGGAGGGGGTTCACGGCGTGTCCAGAACAGGTCAGCGACAATTGGGCCAACACTGGACTTATTTAATCAGTGTTTTCCTGATTTTTTGGGGTCGAGCATGAAGTATCGTGTGGAACTGCTGGGTGAGCAGGTGATGGAGGCGTTTGGGGCTGAGTTGGGTCGGGCCCTTGAGGGGCGTGGGGTAGTGTATCTGCACGGCGACCTGGGCGCGGGCAAGACCACCCTCAGTCGAGGCCTGATTCGCGGCCTGGGGCATGTTGGGGCGGTAAAAAGTCCGACCTTCACGCTGGTTGAACCCTATGAACTGAACGGCTTGAATATCTACCATTTTGACCTGTACCGGCTGGTCGATCCGGAAGAGCTGGAGTTTCTTGGGATTCGCGACTATTTTCGCGATGACAGCCTGTGTCTGGTTGAGTGGCCAGAAAAAGGCACAGGTGTTTTGCCAAGTCCAGACCTGACGATTACCATAGGCGCAGAGGGTGGCGGACGCCTCCTGACGCTTGAGCATCACAGCGCCCAGGGAGTGATGGCATGCCAGCGGCTGCGTGACATAAGGGGTGAAGCACAATCGTGACAAAGGCAATCGGGGGAATGTTGAAATTGGCGTCGCTCTGCTTGGGGGCAGGGTTGGTCAGCGCCTTCAGTGGGCTAGTGCAAGCCGCTGAAATCAACAATGTGCGCCTCTGGCGCGCTCCGGACAACACTCGCCTGGTTTTTGACCTGTCGGGCCCAGCCGACCACACTCTGTTCACCCTGTCGAGTCCCGAACGTATCGTGATCGATATCAACGGTGCCCGGCTGTCGGCCAATACCGCCAATTTGCCGCTGGAAGGTACTCCGCTTACCGGAATGCGTTCGGCGCCACGCAATGACAGCGACCTGCGGGTGGTGCTGGATCTATCGCGTCAGGTTAACCCGAAAAGCTTTAGTTTGCCGCCGAATCAACAGTACGGTCATCGTCTGGTGATTGACCTGTTTGATCAGGAACCGCCACGCAGTGATCTGCCCGCTCCGACCCAGCCCAGCGCCTCACCACTGCCGCAACAGCCGGCGCGTACTGCCGAGTCGGGCAATCGCGACGTCATTGTTGCGCTGGATGCCGGCCATGGTGGCGAAGATCCGGGCGCTGTTGGCTATCGCGGTGCCCGTGAGAAGGACGTGGTGCTGGCGATTTCCCGTGACCTGAAAGCGATGCTCGACGCCGAGCCAGGGTTCAAGGCGGTACTGGTGCGGACCGGGGACTATTTCATTCCGCTGCGTCGGCGTACCGAGATCGCCCGTCAGCACAATGCTGACCTGTTCGTTTCGATTCATGCCGACGCCTTTACCCGTGCCAGCGCCTTTGGTGCCTCGGTTTTCGCGCTGTCTGATCGCGGTGCCACCTCCGAGACCGCGCGGCTGCTGGCTGACCGGGAGAACCGTTCGGACCTTATCGGTGGGGTCGGTGGCGTGACCCTGGACGACAAGGACAAGGTGCTGGCCAGCGTGCTTCTGGACCTGTCCATGACAGCCACCCTGTCGGCCAGCCTGGATGTGGGGCAATTGGTACTCAACTCGATTGGCCGGGTTACGCCGCTGCACAAGCGGCGGGTCGAGCAGGCGGGTTTTATGGTGCTCAAGTCGCCGGATATCCCATCGATTCTGGTCGAGACCGGGTTTATCTCCAATCCGGGCGAGGCGCAGAAACTGGTAACCCGCAGCCACCAGCAGACCCTGGCCAGAGCCATGCATAATGGGATTCGCGACTATTTTCACCGTAACCCGCCGCCCGGTACCCGGCTGGCAGCACTGCGTGCCGAAGGCAGGCTGCAGGCCCAGGGGCCGCGCGAGCATACCGTGGTGCGCGGTGATACCCTGTCTATGATTGCTACCCGCTACAGTGTCTCCCTGGCCAGTTTGCGCCAGGCCAACAATCTGACCAACGACCAGATTCGTGTCGGCCAGGTACTCAAGGTGCCGGCCGGTAGTATGCTGGTTCAGAACTGATTATGTCCCGTATTCATCTGCTTAGTCCGCGACTGGCCAACCAGATCGCGGCAGGGGAGGTCGTTGAACGGCCCGCCTCTGTTATCAAGGAGTTGCTGGAAAATAGCCTGGACGCCGGCGCCACACGTATCGATATCGATGTTGAGCAGGGCGGGGTCAAGCTCCTCAGGGTGCGTGATGATGGTGGCGGGATTGTCGAAGACGATCTGCCCTTGGCGCTGTCGCGGCATGCCACCAGCAAAATTCGTGATCTTGACGATCTGGAGCGGGTTGCCACGCTGGGCTTTCGTGGTGAGGCACTGGCTTCGGTCAGCTCGGTTTCGCGTCTGACCCTGACCTCACGGGCCGCCAGCGCCGATCAGGCCTGGCAGGTCGAGACCGAGGGGCGCGACATGGCTCCGCGAGTACAGCCGGCGGCCCATCCTCAGGGTACGACGGTTGAGGTACGCGATCTGTTTTTCAATACCCCGGCCCGGCGCAAGTTCCTACGTACCGAGAAAACCGAGTTCGCGCACCTTGAAGAGGTGGTCAAGCGCCTGGCGTTGTCGCGTTTCGATGTGGCTTTCAGTCTGCGTCACAATGGCAAGACCATTTTCTCATTGCGTCCAGCCAATACCGAGCAAGAGGCCCGGCGGCGGGTGGCCACGGTCTGTGGTCCGGCCTTTGTCGAGCAATCGTTGCAGGTTGATTCCGAGCGCTCCGGGCTGCGCCTGTGGGGTTGGGTCGGATTGCCAACCTTTTCGCGCAGCCAGGCCGATTTGCAGTACTTCTTCGTCAATGGCCGGATGATCAAGGACAAGCTTGTCGCCCATGCGGTACGCCAGGCCTATCGGGATGTGCTGTTCAATGGACGGCATCCGACGTTCGTGTTGTTCATGGAGCTGGATCCGGCGGTGGTGGATGTCAATGTGCACCCGACCAAACATGAGGTGCGGTTCCGTGATGGGCGGATGGTGCATGATTTTCTGTTCAGCACTCTGTACCGGGCGCTGGCCGATCAGCGTCCCGGTGATGCTGGGGCGGCTAGTGACGAGCCAGGACTGCAGCCAGCTGTCGCTCAGCCGGTCGTCAGTGGCCTGGCAGCTGGGGTCTTTTCCGGCCAGGAGCGCATGCCGCTGAATGAGCCTGCGGCGGCCTGGAATCCAGCGCCCAAGGTGCCGGAGCGACCATCCAGCGAGGCGGTAGCGGGTGTCCTTAAGGGGTATGCTGAGCTGTATGCCGGAGCTGGCGAAGTGCTGCAGCGCCCCGAGCTGCCAGCCGCTGAAGCCGGAGAAGCGCCGCCGCTCGGCTATGCCCTGGCGCAGTTGCAAGGTATCTATATTCTCGCTGAGAACGCCCAGGGGCTGGTGGTGGTGGATATGCACGCGGCCCACGAGCGGATCACCTATGAGCGCTTGAAGCAGGCCATGGACAGTGAGGGGCTGCGCAGTCAGCCGTTGCTGGTGCCGGAATCGATTGCGGTCAGTCAGCGCGAGGCCGATTGCGCTGAGGAACATGCCGCCTGGTTTGCCCAGTTGGGTTTCGGTCTGCAGCGCATGGGCCCTGAAACCCTGGCGATTCGCGAGATTCCGGCGCTGCTGCGGCAGGCCGATGCGGCGCAACTGGTACGTGATGTGCTGGCCGACCTGCTGGAGTATGGCAGCAGTGATCGGATTCAGGCGCACCGTAATGAACTGCTGGCGACCATGGCTTGCCATGGCGCGATTCGGGCCAATCGGCGCCTGACGTTGGCGGAAATGAATGCGCTGTTGCGTGATATGGAGCAGACCGAGCGCAGTGGTCAGTGCAATCATGGGCGCCCGACCTGGACCCAGATGAGCCTGGCAGAGCTGGACAAGCTGTTCCTGCGTGGGCGTTGAGATATGAGTCTGTGTCGGAGTGTTGCATGAGTGCGCCGGCTCTTCCGGTCATCTGCCTGATGGGGCCGACCGCAGCAGGCAAGACTGATCTGGCGCTGTATCTGGCCGATCATTTGCCTTGTGAGCTGGTCAGTGTCGATTCGGCACTGGTCTATCGGGGTATGGATATCGGTACGGCCAAGCCTGATGCAGCCACCTTGGCGGCCTACCCGCATCACTTGGTGGATATCCTTGATCCGGCCGAGGCCTACTCGGCCGCTCGCTTCGCCGAAGATGCCCGGGCACTGATCCATGACATTCATGGCCGTGGGCGTTTGCCGCTGCTGGTTGGTGGCACCATGCTCTACTACAAGGCGTTGGCCGAAGGGCTGGCGCCAATGCCGGCTGCCGATCCGGCGGTGCGTCAGCGGATTGAGGCGCAGGCCGCCGAGATTGGCTGGCCAGGGGTGCATGCAGAGCTTGCCAAGGTCGATCCGGTGTCGGCTGCACGGATTCATCCCAACGATCCGCAGCGAATTCAGCGGGCCTATGAGGTCTTTTTGCTCAGTGGTGTGCCCTGGAGTGGCTGGCACGCCCGCCAGTCGGCGGAAAAAGCCCGTTCAGAGCCGCCCGTTGGGCAAAATATGCCTTATACTATGCATTATCTGGCTGTTGCTCCAACGGAGCGGCATATCCTGCATGAGCGTATCGCTCAGCGATTCTCTCTGATGTTGCAGCAAGGCTTTATTGCCGAGGTGCAGTCCTTGTATGCCCGCGGTGATCTGGACAGCTCGATGCCGTCAGTGCGCGCGGTTGGCTATCGTCAGGCCTGGGATTATCTGGAGGGGAAGCTCTCCTATGATGGCATGGTCGAACGGGGGGTTATCGCCACGCGTCAATTGGCGAAGCGGCAGTTCACCTGGCTGCGGGGCTGGTCCGATCCTATCGACTGGCTTGATAGCCTGGATCCGAAAAGATTCGAGCAGGCCTTGAAAGCCTTGCAAACTATCGCCATATAGGATCGGCGTGTTCTGCTAATCTTGTTTTTGCAGTCATTTAATCAGGCCAACCCGTCTTAAGGATAATGGACAGGTTGGATAAAACGCATTTTTAATGCTCAAAAAAACGGTTTCCATAAGGAGTGAGCGATGTCAAAAGGGCATTCTCTACAAGACCCTTACCTGAACGTTCTGCGCAAGGAACGTGTTCCGGTATCCATTTACCTGGTCAACGGCATCAAGCTGCAGGGCCAGATCGAGTCTTTCGACCAGTTTGTCATTCTGCTGAAGAACACTGTCAGCCAGATGGTCTATAAGCACGCTATTTCTACCGTCGTACCTGGCCGTCCCGTACGTCTGCCGGCTCAGGGCGGTGTTGATGAAGCCGAGGGCGGTAACGCCTGATGGTAGTTCAGGAGGCCTGATTGTTTTTTGAGCGCCATGAAGGAGGTGAACGTGCGGTACTCGTTCACCTCGAAGGCCTGGATGACCTGACCCGCGAAGATCCCCAGGAATTTCTCGAACTCGCCCGCTCTGCGGGTGCCGACATCGCTGCCTTTCTGACGATCAACCGACAGCAGCCCAGCCCGCGCTTCCTGATTGGCAGCGGCAAGGTTGAGGAGCTGCGTGCCCTGGTCAAGGGGCATGAGGCTGATCTGGTTATTTTCAACCACACCCTGACTCCCAGCCAGGAGCGCAATCTGGAGCGTGAGCTGGAGTGTCGGGTGATCGATCGTACCGGTCTGATTCTCGATATTTTCGCCCAGAGAGCCCGTACCCATGAGGGTAAGCTGCAGGTCGAGCTGGCTCAGCTCGAACATCTGAGCACTCGTCTGGTCAGAGGCTGGACCCACCTTGAGCGGCAGAAGGGCGGGATCGGTTTGCGCGGGCCAGGTGAAACTCAGCTGGAAACCGACCGGCGCTTGTTGCGCGGGCGTATCAAGCAGATCCTCAAGCGGCTGGAAAAGGTGCGTAGCCAGCGCGAGCAGGCTAGGCGCGGGCGTCGTCGTGCGGAAATTCCGGTAGTGTCGCTGGTAGGCTATACCAACGCCGGCAAATCGACCCTGTTCAATACCGTGACCGCTTCGGCGGTGTACGCTGCTGACCAGTTGTTCGCGACGCTGGACCCGACATTGCGACGCATTGAACTCAGCGAGATTGGTCCGGTGGTCATGGCTGACACCGTAGGTTTTATCCGTCATTTGCCGCACAAGCTGGTTGAGGCTTTCCGCGCTACGCTGGAAGAATCGAGCCAGGCCGACTTGCTGTTGCATGTGATTGATGCTGCGGATGCCGAGCGGCAGTCGAATATCGAACAGGTTCATCTGGTGCTGGATGAGATTGGTGCTGCCGAGCTGCCGGTGCTGGAGGTCTACAACAAGATCGACCTGCTGGACGAATTCGAGCCACGAATTCAACGTGACGAGCAGGGGGTGGCCATTCGGGTTTGGCTGTCTGCGCGTGATGGTCTGGGGCTTGATCTGCTGGCTCAGGCAATGGCTGAGCGTCTGGGCGAAGATGTTCTGCAGCAGCGTATTGTGCTGGAGCATGCCGAGGCGCGCTTGCGCGCCCAGTTCTATGCGCTCGGTGCAGTTGTGCATGAGTCGATCGCTGATGATGGTCGCCAGCAACTTGATCTGCGTTTGCCGCGCAGCGACTTCAATAGATTGCTCAAGCGCGAGGGTTGGCAGCCCGAGGCCTTCCTGACTCAACATACTTTGCAATAATGGACGGCGCTGCGGTTCGCGCAGCGTCGAGCATTTGCGGTACGATTGGCGAAACGGCCGCGGGAGCTTTTCGGCAACCTGTGGCGCGATGGTGGTTTGGACAACGGAGAACGCTATGGCCTGGAATGAGCCTGGTGGTGGTAACAATTCGAATAACCAGGATCCCTGGGGAAGCGGCGGTAACCGCGGTGGTAACCGTGGTGGCAAACAAGGTCCGCCGGATCTCGATGAAGCACTGCGCAAGCTGCAGGACAGCCTGAACAATCTGTTCGGCAGCAACAAGCGCGGTGATGACAACAAGGGCGGTGGTCGCGGCGCAGGTGGCGGTCAGGGGATTCCCAAGGGGCTGTGGGCCATTGCCGGCCTGATTCTGTTTGTTTTCTGGCTGTTCAATGCGGTCTACATGGTTGACGAGCAGGAGCAGGCAGTGATTCTGCGCTTCGGTGAATACAATCGTACCGTCGAGTCGGGTCTGCACCTTTACTTCCCGCCGGTTGAGCGCAAGTTTCAACGCAACGTGACCCAGGTACGTTCCTATCGGCAAGCCGGTCAAATGCTGACCGAAGATGAAAACATCGTTGAAGTGCCGCTGGCGGTTCAGTATCGGATCTCCAATCTGGAGAACTTTGTACTCAAGGTCGAAGATCCTGAGACCAGTCTGCGTCATGCTACCGAGAGTGCCCTGCGTCATGTGGTCGGCTCGACCTCTATGCATCAGGTGTTGACCGAAGGTCGTGAGCAGATGGGGGTTGAAGTGACCGAGCGTCTGCAGCGCTACCTGGATCTGTACAACACCGGCATTACCGTAGTGCAGGTCAACATCGAAAGCGCCCAGGCACCGGCCGAGGTTCAGGATGCGTTCGATGACGTGATCCGGGCCCGTGAGGACGAGGTGCGTGAGCGCAATCAGGCCGAGGCTTACGCCAATAGCGTGATTCCTGAAGCACGCGGTCGGGCCCAGCGTCTGCTGGAAGAGGCCAACGGTTATCGTGATGAAGTCGTGGCTCGCGCCGATGGTGAAGCCCAGCGCTTCAATCTGTTGGTCGAACAGTATCGTCTGGCGCCTGGCGTCATGCGTGAGCGCATGTACCTGGAAACGGTGCAGGATGTGATGCAGAACACCAGCAAGGTTCTGGTTTCCAGTGGCGATGGCAACAACAACTTGCTCTATCTGCCGCTTGATCGGCTGATTCAGCAGGGAGCTGGTGCTTCCGCCAGTCCAAGTGGTTCAGCTTCGGCAAGTGGCGCTGACACCGGCACCGCTCGCCTGCCCATTCAATTGCAGCAGCGTGATCTGCGTTCCAGGGAGACCCGCTGATGAGTAACAAGTCGATGTTTGGGCTGATTGCCGCTCTGGTTCTGGTGGTGGTTGGCTGGCAAAGTTTCTTCGTGGTTAGCCAGATCGAGCGGGGCATTGTCCTGCAGTTTGGTAAGGTTGTGCGCGACGATCTGAGTCCGGGTCTGCACTTCAAATTGCCGTTCGTTCAAGAGGCACATTTGTTTGACGGCCGCTTGCTGACCCTGGATACCGCGACCCAGCGTTATCTGACTCTGGAAAAGAAAGCGCTGATGGTCGATTCCTACGCCAAGTGGCGGATCGCCAATGTGCAGCGCTTCTATACCGCGACCTCGGGTCTGCGTTCGATTGCCGAAGAGCGGTTGTCGCGCCAGTTGGAGTCAGGGCTGCGCAACGAAGTGGCACGTCGGACCTTGCATGAGGTGGTATCCGGTGAGCGCGATCAGTTGATGGCCGATATCACTGCTACGCTCAATACCAGCGCCCAGCGTGAGCTGGGGATCGAAGTGCTGGACGTGCGGGTCAAGGCTATCGATCTTCCGCGCGAGGTCAACCGCAGCGTATTTGAGCGGATGAGCACCGAGCGTGAGCGCGAAGCGCGTGAGCACCGTGCCAAGGGTCGAGAACTGGGTGAGGGTATTCGCGCTGATGCCGACCGTCAGCAGCGGGTCATCCTGGCTGAGGCCTTCCGTGAAGCCGAGCAGATTCGTGGTGATGGTGATGCGCAGGCAGCGGCTATCTATGCCGAGGCCTACCAGAAAGATCCCGAGTTCTACTCGTTCTACCGCAGTTTGCAGGCCTACCGTGAGAGCTTTGCCAGCAAGTCGGATATCCTGATTTTGGATCCGGATAGCGAGTTCTTTAAGTATTTGCAGGGTGCACAGCGACGCTGAGTCTGTTGAGCAACCACACCCGTCGCTTCGGCGGGTGTGGTTGGAAAAAAACGTGTTACAATCGCGCAGCCGGGAAATCCCGGCTTTTTTGTGACCGGCGTGCTCTTTCCGGGTACCCGGCAAATCGAAGGGTGGGGCAATGTGGCAGAGTCTGGCGACAGCATTGTGCCTGGTGCTGGTGATCGAGGGGTTGATGCCGTTTCTGGCACCGGCTCGCTGGAAGCGTATGCTGATCACGGTAAGTCAGGTCAGTGATCGCCAGTTGCGAGTGATCGGGTTGGCCAGCATGCTGACCGGCACCGCCTTGCTGTATCTGATACGCTGACCATCGCCCGCCATCGCGAATGAAAGGTTGTGAAAATGCCGATTGTTGATCGCTGGCTGTTGCCCGATGGCATCGAGGAAGTGCTGCCCGAAGAGGCCGCCCGTATCGAAGCCGCACGTCGCCAACTGCTGGACCTGTTCGCCTGTTGGGGCTATGACCTGGTCATCACCCCTCATATCGAGTATCTGGAGTCCCTGCTGACCGGCGCCGGGCATGATCTGGAGCTGCAAACCTTCAAGATGATCGATCAGCTTTCCGGGCGCATGCTCGGTCTGCGCGCCGACATCACTCCGCAGGTTGCCCGGATTGATGCTCACACCCTGGGTGCCGAAGGCCCTAGCCGCCTGTGCTACTGCGGTAGCGTGCTGCATACCCTGCCAAGACCGCTGTCTACTGCCCGGAGTCTGATTCAACTGGGTGCCGAGCTGTATGGCGACGCCTCCAGTGCCAGTGACATCGAGGTCATGTCGTTGATGCTGGAAACCCTGACCGCCTGTCAGGTTGAGGGCGTGCATCTGGATATCGGCCATGTTGGCATCTATCGTGGTTTGGTTCAGGCCGCCAGTCTCGATGAAGTGGCTGAGCGCGCGCTGTTCGATGCGTTGCAGCGCAAAGCTGTCGATGAGGTCAAGGTGCTAACCGCCCAGATCGGCCAGGCTTCATTGGCGGCCATGCTCTGCAGCCTGGTCGAGCTGTCTGGTGGGACTGAGGTGCTGGAACGGGCTCATGCCCTGCTCGATGGTGCGCCGGAATCGGTGATGGCTGCGCTGGATGACCTCAGTGAGATTGCTCAGACGCTGTCCAGGCGTTATCCGGATGTACCGTTGTACTTCGATCTGGGTGAGCTGCGTGGCTATCATTACCACACGGGCGTCGTGTTTGCGGCGTTTGTGCCAGGGGTGGGTCAGAGTGTTGCGCAGGGCGGTCGCTATGATGATATCGGTCGCGACTTCGGTCGTGCCCGTCCGGCAACGGGCTTTTCCACCGATTTGCGGTTCCTGGTCGAGCGGGGGCAGGTGGCTCGGGGTCGACGCTCGGCGGGTATTTGGGCGCCCTATGCCGAGGAACCTGGACTACAGGCTGAGGTGGCCGCTTTGCGGGCGGCGGGCGAACGGGTAATTGTCGCGCTGCCGGGGCAGCTCGATGGCGCTGCCCGTGAGCATGGGTGTGATCGAATTCTGCGTTTCAGTCACGACCGCTGGCAGGTCGTGGCGCTGGTTAACTGATTCAATGGCCGTGGGCCAGTCCATTACGAACGAGGCAATAGCTGAACATGGGTAAGAATGTTGTCATTCTGGGCACTCAGTGGGGCGATGAGGGTAAGGGCAAGATCGTTGATCTGCTGACCGATCAGGTGTCTGCCGTGGTGCGTTATCAGGGCGGACACAATGCCGGTCACACCTTGGTGATTGATGGCCAGAAGACCGTGCTGCATCTGATTCCATCGGGCATCCTGCGTGACAACGTCATGTGCCTGATTGGTAATGGCGTGGTGCTGTCGCCTGAGGCGTTGCTCAAGGAGTTGACCCAGCTTGAAGAGCGCGGCGTGCCGGTGCGTGAGCGCCTGCGTATCAGCCCGGCCTGTCCGCTGATTCTGCCCTATCACGTGGCGTTGGATCAGGCTCGGGAAAAGGCTCGCGGTGAGGCCAAGATCGGCACTACCGGGCGCGGTATTGGTCCGGCCTATGAAGACAAGGTCTCGCGTCGCGGTCTGCGAGTGGCTGATCTGTTTCATCGTGAGCGCTTTGCTGCCAAGTTGGGTGAGGTTCTGGATTACCACAACTTCGCGCTGCAGCATTACTACAAGGTCGATCCGATCGACTTCCAGAAGACTCTGGATGAGGCCATGGGCTATGCCGAGTGGCTGGCGCCGCTGATGACCGATGTGACTGCGCATCTGCATGAGTTGCGTCGCAAGGGCGCCAATATCATGTTCGAGGGTGCGCAGGGCTCCTTGCTGGATATCGACCACGGCACCTATCCGTTTGTGACCAGCTCCAACACCACGGCTGGTGGTACCGCTACTGGTTCGGGTTTTGGTCCGTTGTATCTGGATTATGTGCTGGGCATTACCAAAGCCTACACTACGCGGGTTGGTTC
Source organism: Pseudomonas jilinensis (assembly GCF_003586265.1). Classification (NCBI taxonomy): domain Bacteria; kingdom Pseudomonadati; phylum Pseudomonadota; class Gammaproteobacteria; order Pseudomonadales; family Pseudomonadaceae; genus Pseudomonas; species Pseudomonas jilinensis. Next base: position 241,989 of record NZ_QJSA01000001.1, read on the forward strand.
TGGTCCGTTTCCGACCGAGCTGTTCGATGATGTTGGTGCACGCCTGGCCGAGCGTGGTCATGAGTTTGGTTCGACCACCGGGCGTGCGCGTCGCTGCGGCTGGTTCGATGCAGTGATTCTGCGTCGGGCAATCGAGATCAATAGTATCAGCGGCTTGTGTCTGACCAAGCTGGACGTACTCGATGGTCTGGACGTGATTCGCATCTGTGTGGGTTATCGCAATGCCGAGGGTGCTGTGATCGAAGCGCCGACCGATGCTGACAGCTATATCGGCCTGGAGCCGGTGTACGAGGATGTGCCTGGCTGGCACGAATCGACTGTCGGGGCCAAGACCATGGAGCAGTTGCCGGCCAATGCCCGGGCTTATATCGAGCGGATCGAGCAGTTGGTTGGTGCACCGATCGATATTATCTCGACCGGTCCGGATCGGAACGAGACCATTATTCTGCGCCAGGTTTTCTGAGCGCAGAGTAAAAAGCCAAAGGCGCCTGCGGGCGCCTTTTTGCTGTTTACGGCACGCAGGGAGCAAGTGTGTTCTGCTAAGAAGGGTTGTGGAGCAGAAACGAAAAAACCGAGTCACAAGGACTCGGTTTCTTGAATTGGTGCCCAGGAGAAGACTCGAACTTCCACGGCCGTAAGGCCACTAGCACCTGAAGCTAGCGTGTCTACCAATTTCACCACCTGGGCGTGCCGTTTGGGCTGTTTGAACTAAGCTTAACCAGTCTTGGTTAGCTGTGTTCAACTGTTTCCCTGTCGACGGCGCGCATAATACGAAGCTGTGGAGGGCTTGTAAACCCCTGTTTGCAAAAAAAATTCACGGCTATTGATAAAAGGTGCATGAAACGTCGTTTCGCGGTTCAATAGGTGTCTATGACGAAGAAAAGCAAATCCAAAGCCTCGGCCTCCGTGCCGAGCAACGCTGGTTTCCCCGACTCCGCCGGGGTACTCGACTGGACTCAATTCGATCCGGCCGCCCAGCGTGAAGCGGAGAAATACGACAACCCCATTCCCAGTCGCGAACTGATTCTGCGGCTGCTGGCCGAGCGCGGTGCGCCGGCGACCCGGGCTCAACTACAGGCCGAGTTTGGTTTGCACGATGACGAGGCGATCGAAGCCTTGCGTCGTCGCCTGCGAGCCATGGAGCGTGATGGCCAGCTCATCTATACCCGGCGCGGGGCTTATGCTCCCGTTGACAAACTCGACCTGATCAAGGGGCGGGTGGTTGGTCATCGTGACGGGTTCGGTTTTCTGGTGCCTGATGAAGGCGGGGAAGATCTGTTCCTCGGTCCGGCTCAGATGCGCTTCGTATTCGATGGTGATCGAGTGCTGGGTCGGGTCACCGGAGTTGATCGCCGCGGACGCAGCGAAGGTGCGATCGTCGAGGTACTGGAGCGGGCCCACGAATACCTGGTTGGGCGCTTCTATGAGGAAAACGGCATTGCCTTCGTGGTGGCTGATAACGCCAAGATCAATCATGAAGTGCTGATTCCGCCGGGCTGTGCCGGCCAAGCCGTGCATGGTCAGTACGTGGAAGTGCGGATCACCCAGTGGCCGACTCTGCACCGGCCGGCGCAGGGTGAAGTCTTTGAGGTAGTGGGCGATTACATGGCGCCCGGGGTTGAGATTGAAGTGGCTCTGCGTAGCTACGATATCCCCAGCGTCTGGCCGCAGGCGGTGCTGGATGAAGCCGCCCGGCTCAAGGATTATGTTGAAGAAAAAGATAAGCTCAAACGGGTCGACTTGCGTCACCTGCCGCTGGTCACCATCGACGGTGAGGACGCTCGCGACTTCGATGACGCAGTGTACTGCGAACCGCACAAGGCCAGCGGCTGGAAGTTGTTTTCCGGCGGCTGGAAGCTGTATGTGGCGATTGCCGATGTGTCTCACTATGTGACTATTGGTTCGGCGCTGGATGCCGAAGCCGAGCTGCGTGGTACTTCGGTGTATTTCCCCAGCGAAGTGATCCCGATGTTGCCTGAGGCCTTGTCCAACGGTCTGTGCTCGCTCAATCCGCATGTTGATCGGTTGGCGATGGTCTGCGAAATGACTATTTCCAAGCACGGCGAGCTGACTGATTTCCAGTTCTACGAAGCGGTGATACACTCTCACGCCCGGCTGACCTATAACCAGGTCTCGGCCATGCTTGAGCACCCGCGTAGCAAGGAAGGCAAGCTGTTCAGTCAGGAGTTCGCTACGGTACTGCCGCACCTCAAGGATCTCTACGAGCTCTACAAGGCGCTGTTCAAGGCTCGTCAGGGGCGTGGCGCGATTGATTTTGAAACTACAGAAACGCGGATTTTGTTTGGCGAGAATCGCAAGATCGCCGAGATTCTGCCGACCACGCGCAATGACGCGCACAAGATTATCGAGGAGTGCATGCTGGCGGCCAACGTTGCCACCGCGCGCTTCATGCAGGAGCTGGAAATTCCGGCGCTGTACCGTGTGCACGATGCTCCTCAGGCGGAAAAGCTCGAGCGCCTGCGTCAGTTCTTGTCGGCGCTGGGTCTGAGTCTGACGCGCAAGAAGGGCGATCCCACGCCCGAGGATTACAGTGCGGTATTGCAGAAAATCCAGAGCCGGCCTGATGCCCAGTTGATCCAGACGGTGATGCTGCGCTCGCTGAGTCAGGCGGTATATAGCCCGCACAATGCTGGGCACTTCGGCCTTAATTACGAGGCTTATACCCATTTCACCTCGCCGATCCGGCGCTATCCGGACTTGCTGACTCACCGCGCCATTCGTAGTGTGATCCGCTCGCGGCGCAAGACCGACCGGGTGCAACGCGCTGGTGGTGGGGTGATTCCCAAGGCGCGGATATACCCCTATGAATTGCCGCAACTCGATCAGTTGGGGGTTCAGTGTTCGCAGAACGAGCGGCGTGCCGATGAGGCTTCCCGTGATGTGGTCAATTGGCTCAAGTGTGAGTTCATGCAGGATCGGGTCGGCGAGGACTTCGACGGTCTGGTGACTGCGGTGACCAACTTTGGTCTGTTCGTTGAGTTGCGTGACATCTATGTCGAAGGGTTGGTGCACATCACCGCCTTGCCGGCCGACTATTACCACTTCGATCAGATTCACCATCGCCTGACCGGCGAGCGCGCCGGGCGCAGCTTCCGTTTGGGCGATCTGGTGCGGGTGAAGGTGGCTCGGGTTGATCTGGATGATCGCAAGATTGATTTCGAGTTGGTGGTCGATGCCGGATCGCTCAAGCCCGACCCGAATGCCAGTCGTGCAGTGCGCGAACGGTTGATGGCCGAAGTGCGTCAGGCCGAAGGCAAAGGCAGGTCGGAGCGTAAGGGCTCGGGCAAGTCAGGCGCAAAGGTCGCAGGCAAAAAAGCCAAGACCGGCAAGTCGGCGACAGCCAGGGCTCCGGCGCCGGGCAAGGGCAAGCCGACTGCCGACAAGGGGGTTCCGGGTGGGCGGGCACCGCGTAAACGCAAGGCCAGGTAGATAGTAAATGAGTGACAAGGAATATGTATTCGGCCTGCATGCGGTGCAGGCCTTGTTGCAGCGCAATCCCAAGCGGGTCAAGCGTCTGCTGTTGCAGCGTGGTCGCCTGGATGGGCGGGTGCAGGCTGTGGTGGATCTGGCCGAGTCGCAGGGGCTGAAGCTTGAGCGGGTGGGGGCTGACGAGTTGGAGCAGTTGGCCGATGGTGTACATCAGGGCGTGGTAGCAGAGGTTGCACCGAGCCAGCTCTGGTCTGAGGAAATGCTCGGACACCTGCTCGACAAGCTGGATACACCGGCACTGCTGCTGGTGCTCGACGGCGTCACCGATCCGCATAATCTGGGAGCCTGTCTGCGCAGCGCCGATGCCGCCGGGGCGCAGGCGGTGATTATTCCCAAGGATCGTTCCGCCGGGTTGACGCCGGTGGTGCGCAAGGTGGCCTGTGGTGCGGCGGAAACCGTGCCTCTGGTCGCCGTGACCAATCTGGCCCGCACCCTTAAGCAGTTGCAGCAGCGTGGACTGTGGGTGGTCGGCGCTGCCGGCGAGGCCGAACAGTTGATCTATCAGGTCGATATGAGTGTGCCTACGGTGATCGTCATGGGCGCTGAAGGCAGCGGCTTGCGCCGTTTGACCCGTGAGCACTGTGATTTTCTCGCCAAGCTGCCGATGGCTGGCAGTGTCAGTAGCCTCAATGTCTCGGTTGCCACCGGTATCTGTCTGTTCGAGGCGGTTCGCCAGCGTTCGCAGCCTTGATCGGTTGCGCCAGCGTTTTCCCTTGCCAGTAACCCGGTCGTTCTCTAGAATGGCCGGCCCAATCCTATGTTCCACTCCTTGCCAGACCGTATTGGGCGGCTGGCTATAACCCGTAAGGAGCACCTATGCGTCATTACGAAATCGTATTCCTGGTTCATCCGGACCAGAGTGAGCAGGTTAACGGCATGGTTGAGCGTTACACCAAGCTCATCGAGGAAGATGGTGGCAAGATCCATCGCCTGGAAGACTGGGGCCGTCGCCAGCTGGCTTACCCGATCGACAAGATCCACAAAGCTCACTACATCATGCTGAATGTAGAGTGCAGCGCCAATGCCCTGGAAGAACTGACCGAGAACTTCCGTTACAACGATGCGGTTATTCGTAACCTGGTCATCCGTCGTGACGAAGCCATCACCGAACAGTCTGACATGCTCAAGCCCGAAGATGGTGGTCGTGGTGAGCGTCGTGAGCGTCGTGAGCGCGCTGATAGCGATAACGACAGCGATAACGATGCTGACAGCAACGACGCCGAAGACGGCGACGACGAGTAAGTTTTCCGGTTCATTTTTTCCAATTTTAAGGAGACGCTGCCATGGCACGTTTTTTCCGTCGCAGAAAGTTCTGCCGTTTCACCGCTGAAGGCGTAAAAGAGATCGATTACAAGGATCTCAACACCCTGAAGGCCTACATCACCGAAACCGGCAAGATCGTACCCAGCCGTATCACCGGTACCAAGGCCAAGTATCAGCGTCAGCTGGCTGCTGCTATCAAGCGCGCCCGCTACCTGGCTCTGCTGCCTTACACCGATAGCCACGGCCGTTGATCGTTAACGGTCACAGGTAATCAGGGGTTTTAACCGGTATGCGCGCGTTAGCGGAATACATCATGCGTGGTCGCAAACAGGCCACCCTGGCGGTGGCTGTTTCGACTGCCGTTCCGTTGCTGTTCTGGCTGGGCGCTGCTGCGCTGGCACTGATCGTGCTGCGCCGGGGGCTGGCTGATGCCATGCCGGTCATGGTCTGGGGCGCGCTGCCAGCGCTGGCCTGGGCTTTTGTAGGCGATCTGACGCCGCTGCTGGTGCTTGCTGGTAGTGTGGGCCTGGCTGTGTTGCTGCGTCAGCGCAGTGACTGGGTGCCGGTAGTGTTGGCGGCAGTACCGCTGGGGCTGGTATACGCCCTGGTGCTGATGCTGTTTCTGGCTGAGCCGCTGCAGGCCCTGGCCGGGCAGATTCAGCAGTTGTTGCCGCAGATGCTGGGCGAACTCGATAGTGCGGTACTGGCGCGCCTGGAGCGCTTGCTGGTACCGCTGCTGGCTGGCCTGATGGGCGCAGTACACGCCATGATGGCGCTGGTAGCCTTGATGATTGGTCGTTCCTGGCAGGCCGGGTTGTATAACCCTGGTGGTTTCCGTCAGGAGTTCCATCGTCTACGCCTGCCGAGCGTGGCGGCTATTGTTCTGCTGGCACTGACCGTGTTCGGTCCGCAGTTCGGTCAGTTGGCCCTGCTGTCGCCAGTGGCCAGCGTACCGCTGGTATTGGCCGGTCTGGCTCTGGTGCATGGCGTGGTCGGTCTGAAGGGACTGGGCAGCGCCTGGCTGGTAGTGACCTATGTGCTGCTGCTGGTCTTTGCCCAGTTTGCTTTCCCCCTGATTATGTTGTTGGCGTTTGTTGATAGTCTGTTCGATTTTCGTTCCCGCATGGCGCCGGCACAAGGGCCGCGCAACGGTGACGACTCGAACGGCCGAGATTGAATTTCAAGAGGTCATCGCAATGGAAGTTATCCTGCTCGAAAAGATCGCGAATCTGGGTAACCTGGGCGACAAGGTCGCTGTTAAAGCTGGTTACGCACGCAATTTCCTGCTGCCGTTCGGCAAGGCCACTCAGGCAACTGCCGATAACATCGCTGCTTTCGAAGCTCGCCGCGCCGAGCTGGAGAAGGCTGCTGCCGAGAAGAAAGCTGCTGCCGAAGCTCGTGCTGCCAAGCTGGAAGGCCTGGTTGTCACTATCGCCGCCAATGCCGGTGAAGAAGGCAAGCTGTTTGGCTCGATCGGTACTCGTGACATCGCTGACGCAGTTACCGCTGCCGGTGTTGAAATCGAGAAGAGCGAAGTTCGTCTGCCCGAAGGTGCTCTGCGCGCCATTGGTGAGTTCGAAATCGCTCTGCAGCTGCACACCGATGTGGACGCCACTGTCAAGCTGGTCGTCATCGCCGGCTAAGCAGTGCTCTGGAGGCGGGCCTGGGGCAATTGTCGCCAACGTTGAGGCGTTGCGGATGATTTGCCTGGACTTTGCCGCTAGACTGGACACGGCGCTTGTCGCAGACAGGCGCCGTGTTGCTTTTTCTGATGTCGCTGTTTTGAGTCTGTCCCGATGAATGATTCGATGGTTGCTAGCACCGCGGAACTGGACTTACAGACCAGTGCGCTAAAGATTCCCCCGCACTCGATTGAAGCCGAGCAGGCTGTGCTGGGTGGGGTGATGCTGGAAAACAGCGCCTGGGATCGGGTGGCCGAACAGGTCAGCGACAACGATTTCTACCGCCATGATCATCGGCTTATTTTCCGTGCACTGGTCAGTCTAGCTGCGCGCAACATGCCGTTTGATGTGGTGACCCTGGCCGAGGAGCTGGACCGTGAAGGCCTGATTGATCAGGTCGGAGGTCTGGCCTATCTGGGGCAGTTAGCCAAGAATACTCCTTCGGCCGCCAATATCGGCACCTATGCGCAGATCATTCGCGAGCGCGCCACTTTGCGCCAGTTGATCAGCATCAGTTCTGATATTGCCGACACAGCCTTCAATCCCAAGGGGATGCAGGCGACCGAGGTGCTCGATGAGGCCGAGCGCAAGATCTTTGCTATCGCCGAGAGCCGACCCAAGACCGGTGGTCCCGAGTCGGTCAATACCCTGTTGACCAAGGCCATTGATCGTATCGATACGCTGTTCAACAGCGAAGGCTCGATTACCGGCCTGTCGACCGGCTTCACCGATCTGGACAACATGACATCCGGGTTGCAGCCAGCGGATCTGGTGATTGTGGCCGGTCGTCCGTCGATGGGTAAGACCACTTTTTCCATGAACCTGGTCGAGAATGCGGTGCTGCGCAGCGACAAGGTCGTCCTTGTGTTCTCGCTGGAGATGCCGGGTGAGTCGTTGATCATGCGTATGCTATCGTCGCTGGGGCGGATTGATCAGACCAAGGTGCGCTCGGGTCGGCTTGACGATGATGACTGGCCGCGTCTGACCTCGGCGGTAAACCTGCTCAACGACCGCAAGCTGTTTATTGACGATACCGCTGGTCTGTCGCCGATGGAGATGCGAGCCCGGGCTCGACGGATTGTCCGTGAGCATGGCGACATTGCCCTGATCATGATCGACTACCTGCAGCTGATGCGCATCGGTGGTAGTGGTTCGGAGAACCGGACCAACGAAATTTCCGAAATCTCGCGCTCACTCAAGGCGTTGGCCAAGGAGTTCAATACTCCGGTGGTGGCCTTGTCGCAGCTCAACCGCTCGCTGGAGCAGCGCCCGAACAAGCGTCCGATCAACTCCGACTTGCGTGAATCCGGAGCGATCGAGCAGGACGCCGACGTGATCATGTTCGTCTACCGTGACGAGGTCTATCACCCGGACACCCAAGACAAGGGGATAGCCGAGATCATTATCGGTAAACAGCGTAACGGCCCGATCGGTACCTGCCGACTGGCCTTCCTGGGTAAGTACACCCGTTTCGAGAACCTTGCCCCCGGCGCCTACCAGGGCTACGGGGAGGAGTAATGATGTTGGCCCCCAGCATGCCGGCGGCACGACCGCTGTTCGATTATCCGAAATACTGGGCTGAATGCTTTGGTCCGGCACCCTTTCTGCCCATGTCGCAGGAAGAGATGGATCTGCTTGGCTGGGATAGCTGCGACATCATCATCGTCACCGGCGATGCCTATGTCGACCACCCATCGTTCGGCATGGCGGTGATTGGTCGGCTGCTTGAAGCTCAGGGCTTCCGGGTCGGGATCATCAGTCAGCCGGACTGGCACAGCAAGGCCGACTTTATGAAGCTGGGTAAGCCCAACCTGTTCTACGGGGTGGCCGCCGGCAATATGGATTCGATGATCAACCGCTATACCGCGGACCGCAAGATCCGTTCCGATGATGCCTATACCGCTGGTGGCAAGGGTGGCAGCCGGCCGGATCGGGCCAGCCTGGTCTATAGTCAGCGCTGCCGTGAAGCTTATAAGGATGTGCCTATCATCCTCGGTGGGATTGAGGCCTCGCTGCGCCGGATCGCCCACTACGATTATTGGCAGGACAAGGTGCGGCGCTCGATTCTTGTCGATGCCAGGGCCGACTTGCTGCTGTTCGGCAATGCCGAGCGGGCGGTGGTCGAAGTCGCCCAGCGGCTCAGCCGCGGCGAGGCAGTCGAACAGTTGACCGACATTCGTGGTACCGCTTTCATTCGCAGAGACAGCCCAGAGGGCTGGTTTGAGCTGGATTCGAGTCGGATCGATCGGCCGGGCAAGATCGACAAGATCATCAATCCCTATATCAATACTCAGGACACCAGCGCCTGTGCGGTCGAGCAGGCCAAAGGCCCTGAGCCGGAAGCCGATGACGGTGCGCAGGTGGTGCAGTTGCTGCCGCATCCACGTCTGGAGCGTGATCGCACGGTGATTCGCTTGCCGGCTTATGAAAAGGTCAAGAGCGACCCTGTACTGTATGCCCATGCCAATCGGGTGTTGCACCTGGAAACCAATCCTGGCAATGCCCGGGCGCTGGTACAGCGCCATGGTGATCAGGAGGTCTGGTTCAATCCGCCGCCGATTCCGCTGTCGACCGAGGAAATGGACTATGTGTTCGGGCTGCCCTATGCCCGGGTGCCACATCCGGCCTATGGTGGTGAGAAAATTCCGGCCTACGAGATGATCCGCTTCTCGGTCAACATCATGCGTGGCTGTTTCGGTGGTTGTACCTTCTGCTCGATCACCGAACACGAAGGACGGATCATCCAGAACCGTTCGCATGAGTCGATCATCCGTGAGATCGAAGAAATCCGCGACAAGGTGCCGGGTTTCACTGGGGTGATTTCCGATCTGGGGGGGCCAACCGCCAACATGTATCGGGTTGCCTGCAAGAGTCCGGAAATTGAGGCAGCCTGTCGTAAGCCCTCGTGCGTGTTCCCTGGCATCTGTGACAACCTCAATACCGACCACTCTTCACTGATCGGTCTGTACCGCAAGGCCCGTGAGTTGCCAGGGGTCAAGAAGATTCTGATCGCCTCGGGGCTGCGCTATGACCTGGCGGTGGAGTCGCCGGAGTACGTCAAGGAACTGGTCACTCATCATGTTGGTGGCTATCTGAAGATCGCCCCTGAGCATACCGAAGAGGGGCCGCTGAATCAGATGATGAAGCCGGGCATCGGTTCCTATGACCGCTTCAAGCAGATGTTCGAGAAGTACAGCAAGGAGGCGGGCAAGGAGCAATACCTGATCCCGTACTTCATTGCTGCGCATCCGGGCACCACCGATGAAGACATGATGAACCTGGCGCTGTGGCTCAAGCGCAATGGTTTCCGGGCCGATCAGGTGCAGGCCTTCTATCCTTCGCCGATGGCCACTGCCACCGCGATGTATCACAGTGGCAAGAACCCATTGCGCAAGGTGACCTACAAGAGTGATGGGGTGACCATCGTCAAGGGTGAGCGTCAGCGCCGGTTGCACAAAGCCTTCCTGCGTTATCACGATCCGAACAACTGGCCGCTGCTGCGCGAAGCGCTCAAGGCCATGGGCCGGACCGATCTGATCGGCAATGGCAAGCATCAGTTGATCCCGACTTTCCAGCCAGCGGTCGATGGCTACCAGAGTGCCCGACGCAAGAACTCGACACCGCTCGGCAGCAAGAAGGCCGGACGCATTCTGACCCAGCATACAGGCCTGCCGCCGCGCGAGACTGGCGCCGGTAAGCCGGCCAAGCGTAAGCCGGGACGTCAGCGTCCGGGGCGCTGACGCTTCTCTATGAGGGTCATACAGGCTTTCTAATGGCGTTGTCGACATGGGCCAACTAAGCTGATCAAACAGCTTCAGGAGGAATCTGTCATGTCGATTGTCAAACTGATGAGTAATGTCTTCGCCTGCTATGCCGCCGCCTCAAGTGGAGTGGCGACTGAGTCTGTCAGCGATTGTGAGCTGATGCCCAGGCTTTCAATGTGATGCCTGAGCCGCTCAGGCTTTCAGGCTCCTGCGCTCAATCCAGTAACTCATCTGTTCCTTGAGTTGCGACAGTTCGACCGGTTTGGCCATGTGGCCGTCCATTCCGGCCTTGCGTGCCCGTTCACGGTGTTCCGGCAAGATGTGTGCGGTCAGGGCAATGATCGGCAACGGCTGACGACCGTTGTGCTGCTCCCACTGACGAATGCGTTCGGCGGCGGTAAAACCGTCCATTTCGGGCATTTCGCAGTCCATTAGAATTAGATCAAAACGTCCGCTCTTGGCCGCTTCCAGGGCCTGTTGACCATTGCTGACGGCTTCCGCATCGATCTTGAGCTTGCTCAGCATGCCGCGTATTACTTTGGTCGATATGCTGTTATCTTCGGCGATCAGTACCCGAAACGGAGTGCCGAGGCTGGCATCGGACTCCGTTGTTAGCGCTTCGGTATGGGCTTGTTCGTGATGCTGGAGCCACTCATCGATCAGGGTGGTACGCAGGGTATAGCCGGCCACCGGCTTGTTCAGCACCCGACGAATACCGGCATTGCGAGCCACCACGCGACTGGGAAGCTGATTGATGCCGGTCAGCATGATGATCAGCAGGTCGTCGGGAATGCCGGGGTCGTCCTTGAGCCGGCTGGCCAGTTCCAGGCCGCTCATGCCGGGCATCGACTGATCGACCAGCAGAATATCGAAAGGCGTGCCCAGGTTGGCTTGGCTACGCAAGAGCGCTAGTGCCTCTTTGCCGCTGGCGGCAACTTGCGGCTGCATGCCCCAGGCGCTGGTCTGCTGCTGGAGAACCTTACGGCAGGTGGCGTTGTCGTCGACGATCAGTACGCTGCGCTCCTGCAGGCAGCGACCCTCACTGTCGGGTTCAGTCTGGCTTGTGACTGCTTGAGCGGGGAGGGTGAACCAGACCGTATTGCCCTGTTCGTTGCCCTGCTTGATGCCGAGTTGGCCGTGCATCATATGGATGAGCTGACGGCTGATGGCCAGGCCAAGATACCCACTGCCGTCATATGGTCCGGCCTGACTGCGGCCCGGGTCGGCGCGCAGCAGGCAGTCACGGGCTTCACTGGGCATGCTGGTGCCACTGTCCTGAACCGCGAAGCGCAGTACCTGTTCATCGCGGGATTTCTTTTCCAGGGCTACTGCCAGCATGATCTCTCCCTGGCTGGTGTGGCGCAGGGCGTTGGTGAGCAGGTTAAGCAGAATCTGGCGCAAGCGAGTCGGATCACCCTGTAGGGTTCTGGGTACCTCTGGATGGACGAAGCTGATCAGTTCCAGACTGTGACCATCGACCCGGCTGCGGAAAATATCCAAACAGTCATTGACCAGCGCATGCAGGTCGAATTGGACGTTTTCCAGAATCAGTTGCCCTGATTCCAGGCGTGACATGTCGAGAATTTCGTTGATCAGGTTGAGCAGGTCATTGCCTGAACTGTGAATGGTCTGTACGTAATCGCGTTGCTTGGCCGACAGCGCGGTATCGAGCAGCAGCTCGCTCATGCCCAGTACCCCGTTCATAGGGGTGCGGATTTCATGACTGATGCGGGCCAGAAACTCGGCTTTGGCCCGGCGCTCGGCTTGGTGGGTGGCCTCGGCGCTGTTGCTGCGCCGCTGGTTGGCAAGCTGGCGCTGCAGGCGTTTGTGCAGGCTCCAGGCAAAACTGACGAGGGCCAGCCAGAGTACGAAATCGGCCAGATTCTGGTGGTGAACCAACTGTAATTGTTCGGTCTCCACCAGCCAACTGGCGATCATCAATAGCGCGCCAAACAGGAAAGTCCGGTCGATACCTTGTTGGCGCAGCCACAGATGACCGATCAGGGCCATGGTGAACAGTGGTACGCCCAGATGCAGCAGGCTGGACAGATGCGGCATCAGCCCCGGTTGCAGCGCGGCAAGCAAAGCACAGGCGGCGCAAAGCAGCGCCCCGGCCAGTACGGCGCGACGGGCTGGAGTGGGGTCGCGTTCGGGTAGCATGCCCAGAGTCAATAGCAGAATGATCGGCATGGCCAGCAAGTGGAGAAAATCGCTGGCCGGACCGTATAGCAGAGGAATCTGGCGGGCAGCCCAGTCTATCGTACCCAGGCTGGACAGGCTGAGAATCAGTCCGCTCAGGGCCAGCAGCAGGTGTAACAAGTCGCGACCAACCAGGCCCTGGAGTAGGCCATGGAGCATAATGGCTAGCATCAGGCCGACCAGGATTCCGCTCAGGGCCTGCCCCAGAGTGTGTTCGGCAATGGCTGTTGGGGTATCGTGCAGGTGCAGGCCGGTAGTCATGGCATAGTCGCTGTGCAGACGTAGGTAGATGACGGCCTGGCTTTCAGCCTGGGGTTCGACTGGAAAGCTGAATGCTGCATGGGGAAGTGGGCGCTGGCTGGGCGGCTGATAGGCGCCGGTGTGGAAGCGGCTACGTGGAATACCGTCTTCGAGCAGGTAGAAGTGGATACTGGGGATAACCCGGTTGTCCAGTTCCAGCCACTTAGGGTGATTGTCGGCCAGTGGCAGCATCAGCCACAGGGCGGCACCTTGGCCGGGCAGTTGCAGAGGTCCTGGCGGAGCGGGAACGAAGCGGTTGATATAACGGTTGGAAAGCATGTCGGCCAGATCCAGCTCACCACTGGCGTCGACGAAAGTACGTAAGCCGGTTTGTGGATGGCCGCTGGCCTGACTCAGGGGGCTGAAGAGCAGAAACAAGCCAACTAGGCTGCAGACTAACAACCGATAGGCGGTCACGTTGACTGGGTCCTGTCCATGGGCATCGGGCAACTCAGGCTCGGTATATTGCCGGGAGTATAGCTGATGGCCATGGCAAGCGGTATGGATTGGTCGGCCGGGAGGTTGTCCCTGCCGGCCAATCCACTATGAACCTCAGCTCTCCCGGGCAATCGCACGGTAGCCGATGTCCTTGCGGTAGAAGCAACCGTCCCAACTGATATCTGCGGCCAACTGATAGGCGCGCTGCTGGGCTTCGCGTACGCTGCTGCCAAGAGCGGTAGCGCAGAGCACGCGGCCACCGCTGGTGACTATCTGGCCGTCCTTCAGGGCGGTTCCAGCATGGAACACCTTGGCTTCGGCACTGCCAGCGCTCAAACCGCTGATTGGCGCGCCCTTGGCGTAGTCGCCCGGGTAGCCGCCGGCGGCCAGTACTACGCCCAGGCTCGGACGCGGATCCCATTGGGCCTGAATCTGATCCAGGCGTGTATCAAGGGCGGCTTCGACCAGTTCCACTAAGCTCGACTGCAGGCGCAGCATGACAGGCTGGGTCTCCGGGTCGCCAAAACGGCAGTTGAACTCGATGACCTTAGGCGCGCCAGTGGCATCAATCATCAGGCCGGCGTAGAGGAAACCAGTATAGACATTGCCTTCAGCGGCCATGCCGCGCACGGTTGGCCAGATCACCTCATCCATGACCCGTTGGTGCACTGCGTCGGTGACCACCGGGGCCGGAGAGTAGGCGCCCATGCCGCCGGTATTCGGGCCGCTGTCGCCATCGCCGACACGCTTGTGGTCCTGGCTGGTGGCCATGGCCAGCACATGCTCGCCATCGACCATGACGATGAAGCTGGCTTCTTCACCATCAAGGAACTCCTCGATCACGACGCGTGAACCGGCCTCGCCAAAGGCATTGCCGGCCAGCATATCGCGCACGGCGGCTTCGGCTTCGTCCAGAGTCATGGCGACGATCACGCCTTTGCCGGCAGCCAGACCGTCAGCTTTGATCACGATGGGCGCGCCTTTTTCGCGCAGATAGGCCAGCGCGGGTTCGATCTCGGTGAAGTTGCAGTATTCGGCGGTGGGAATCTGGTGGCGGGCCAGGAAGTCTTTGGTGAAGGCCTTGGAGCCTTCCAGCTGAGCTGCGGCGGCGGTTGGACCAAAGCATTTCAGCCCGGCGCTGCGGAAGCGATCGACCACGCCGGCGACCAGTGGAGCCTCGGGGCCGACGATGGTCAGGGCCACGTTGTCGCGGGCGAAGGCCACCAGCGCGTCCAGATCCAGCACATCAATGGCGACATTTTCACACTTGGCTTCGGTGGCGGTACCGGCATTGCCCGGAGCGACAAACACCTTCTCGACGCGCTCATCCTGCGCCACTTTCCACGCCAGTGCGTGTTCACGCCCGCCGCTGCCGATAATCAATACGTTCATGCTGTTACCTCAAAATTCATTTGGGGTTTTCCGTTAGCAACTCGAAACAAGGTCGCGATCAAGCCAGTAGATGCAAGGCGCCGGTGACTTCGACACGCGCAGTTGCCTGGAGGCAATGAGCATTGGCGAAGTCACCGGCAACGCAGCAGATGCGGCTTCGGCGCGGCCGTAACCCTTACTCAGTGGCGGAAATGCCGCATCCCGGTAAACACCATGGCCATGCCGGCTTCGTTGGCGGCGTCGATCACTTCCTGATCACGCATCGAGCCACCCGGCTGGATTACCGCGCTGATGCCGTTGGCGGCGGCGTTGTCGATGCCGTCGCGGAACGGGAAGAAGGCGTCTGAGGCCATGACCGCGCCGGCGACCTGCAGTCCGGCGTGCTCAGCCTTGATTGCAGCGATGCGCGCCGAGTTGACCCGGCTCATCTGGCCGGCGCCAACGCCGATGGTCTGGCGGTTCTTGGCGTAGACGATGGCGTTGGACTTGACGAACTTGGCCACTTTCCAGGCGAAGATCAGGTCGTGCATTTCCTGCTCGGTCGGGGCGCGCTGGGTCACCACCTTGAGGTCGGCTTCGGTGATCATGCCAATGTCGCGGCTCTGGATCAGCAAGCCGCCATTGACCCGCTTGAAGTCCCAGCCAGCGGCCCGTGCAGGGCCCCATTCGCCGCATTCAAGCAGGCGCACATTGGCTTTTGCAGCTACTACTTCGCGGGCAGCAGCGGAGACTTTGGGGGCGATGATGACTTCGACGAACTGGCGCTCGACGATGGCCTGGGCGGTCTCGCCGTCCAGCTCGCGGTTGAAGGCGATGATGCCGCCGAAGGCCGACTCATTGTCGGTGTCCCAGGCCAGGTCATAGGCTTTGCGGATGCCGCCATCGGCCTCCGGCACTACAGCTACGCCGCAAGGGTTGGCATGCTTGACGATCACGCAGGCTGGTTTGCTGAAGCTCTTCACACACTCCAGTGCAGCGTCGGTATCGGCGACGTTGTTGAACGATAGTTCTTTGCCCTGTAGCTGCACGGCTGTGGCCACGCAGGCCTCGGCGGCATGCTCGACATAGAAGGCCGCGCTCTGGTGCGGGTTCTCGCCGTAGCGCATGTCCTGGGCCTTGATGAACTGGCTGTTGAAGGTGCGCGGGAAGGCGATGCGACCTTCGGTACTCAGGGGTTCGGCGCTCTGATCGATGCTGCCCAGATAGTTGGCGATCATGCCGTCGTAGGCGGCGGTGTGTTCAAAGGCCTTGAGCGCCAGATCGAAACGCTGGGCATAGGTCAAACCGCCGGTCTTGAGATTATCGAGAATGCCTGCGTAGTCGCTGGCGTTCACCACGATGGCGACATCCTTGTGGTTTTTGGCGGCGCTGCGGACCATGGTCGGGCCGCCGATGTCGATATTCTCAATCGCATCGGCCAGGCTGCAACCGGGCTTGGCCACGGTGGCAGCAAATGGGTACAGATTGACTACCACCATGTCGATTGGCTGAATGCCGTGCTGCTGCATGACCTCGCCGTCAATATCGCGGCGGCCGAGAATGCCTCCATGGATTTTCGGGTGCAGGGTTTTTACCCGGCCGTCCATCATTTCCGGGAAGCCGGTGTAGTCGGCCACTTCAACGGCGTCGATAGCCTGTTCGCGCAGTAGCTTGAAAGTGCCGCCGGTGGACAGGATCTCCACGCCCAGGGCAGCCAGTTCACGGGCGAATTCAACGATCCCGGTCTTGTCAGACACGCTGATCAGCGCGCGACGTACCGGCAGGCGGGTGGTTTGGTCGGTCATCTTGGGTCCTGGGTTGCTTTCGGGTATTCAGGTAGGGCGCCGGTGTTTACAGCAGTCCGTATTGCTTGAGTTTTTTGCGCAGGGTGCCACGGTTCAGGCCCAGCACTTCTGAGGCGCGGGTCTGGTTGCCGTTGACATAATCCATAACGCACTCAAGCAGCGGCGCTTCGACCTCGGACAGGACCATGTCGTAAACGTCGGTTACGTCCTGGCCGTCAAGGTGGTCGAAGTAGTTGCGCAGAGCTTGTTCAACATTGTCGCGCAGGGTGCGGCTGCGTTCGTTGCTGTCGGGCCTGGTGTCAGTCAGGCCGGGTTCGCTGGTGTCGCTCACGGGGTGGGTTCCGTTGATCGTTGTAGTGTTGAGTAGAGTCATGCCGCCAGGTCTCCTTCCAACAAGCGGGTGAAAAACTGCTCGATCGCCTGGCGCTGCTCTGCTGGGTCGTCGATGCGGTTGAATGCCCGGCGAAACTCCCCAGCGCCGGGTAACGTCTGCAAATACCAACCCACATGCTTGCGGGCGATCCGTACGCCCTGCTCGAAACCATAAAAGCCATGCAGTGCATCGAGATGCTCAAGCAGGATGGCATGCTGGTCAGGCAGTGGCAGGGGCGGGCGGTGACATCCATGACGCAGATAGTGATCGATTTCGGCAAAAATCCACGGGCGTCCCTGAGCTGCGCGGCCAATCATGACTGCGTCGGCTCCGGTGTGCTGCAGCACCCGTTGGGCTTTCTCTGGAGAATCGATATCGCCATTGGCGAAAACCGGGATGCTAATGGCTTGTTTGATGGCGGCGATGGTGTCGTACTCAGCCTCGCCGGTATACAGGTCGGCACGCGTGCGGCCATGTACGGCCAGAGCCTGGATGCCGCTTTGTTCGGCGATCCGGGCGATCCGCAGACCGTTGCGGTTGTCCCGGTCCCAGCCGGTGCGGACTTTCAGGGTGACTGGAATCTGTACAGCACTGACTACGGCTTCGAGAATTTCGGCAACCAGGGTTTCATCGCGCAGTAGTGCCGAGCCGGCGGCCTTGTTGCAGACCTTCTTGGCAGGGCAGCCCATGTTGATATCGATGATCTGGGCGCCGAAGTCCTGATTCATGCGCGCGGCTTCGGCCATCATGCCGGGATCGCCGCCGGCGATCTGGACTGAACGGGGCTCAGCTTCACCACTATGGTCCAGGCGCTGGCGCGATTTGCGGCTATGCCACAGTCGGGTATCGCTGGTGACCATTTCCGACACTACCAACCCCGCACCCAGGCGCCGGCACAGTTGCCGGAACGGGCGGTCGGTGACCCCGGCCATGGGAGCCAGGATAACGCGATTGGCTAGTTGGTAAGGTCCGATACTGATCACTGCATGGTCCATCCCTGTACTGTCCAGTCGGCGGTGGCACGTCTCCGAGGACGCCGGCCAGAAAGATTTCAGGGCGCTCAGAGGTTGATTGGTGTGTGAAAAGGCCGTCAATCATACCTGTAAAGAGTGACCATATAAAGACTGAGCTGGTCGATATTTGAACAGATTGACCGGCGGCTTTGGGCGGCCTGTCCGGTTGCGGACTACCAAGTCTTGGGGGCTGAGGCAAATGCCTGGTGTTGTATCAAGGGCTGTGAAAGTCGAGCTGGTAATTGACCGCTTGCGGGCCTGGGTCAAGCATGTCGAGGGCAACATGAATCGGGGTCTGCGAGGGCATCAGGGTAACGCCGGCCAGCTCACCAGCCAGATACTCCTCCGGACGGAACCGGCGGTTGGCCAGTTCCCGGCCCTGGCTGTCACTGAAACTCATGCTCAGTACCGGGAAAGGTTGGGCAAAGCTGGCGCGGTTATACAGGATAACGTCGATGGCGACCGCACGGGGAAACTCCGGATGCGGGCGTACCAACAGGTTGCTGCTGCGGATCAGACTTATATCGACCCGAGCAGGCAACTCACAGCCAGCCAGCAGACAAGCCTGCTCGATCCAGGGGCGGCTGCGGTCATCATGAGCCAGAGCCTCGAAGTTGTAAGTGACGTACTGACCGAGCAGGCCGAGCAAAGCAAGGACGCAGAGAACGGTCCACAAGCCATTGTGCCGGCGCCGCCGCCGCGGGCGTGGCAGGTCGTCCAGCAGCAGCGGCTCGTCATCCAGGTCGTCGAGTCCTAGGTGCTCACCAAACCGGGGTTCATTGCGCTGCTCGTTATCATCCTCGGTTAAAACAGAAGGCTTGTCTGCTGGGGCTGCTCGCGTGTGTCCAGGGCGGAACACGCCGTGGTCATCGCGTTCAGCCACCAGTGGTTGGAAGCGTTGGCTTGCAGTCGGGGGCGAGCTGCGCTCAGAGCTTGGTGCCGTGTATTCCGGCTCGGGCGCTGGGGGGGGAAGCGACTGAGTAGGGGACTCGGGTGCCAGTTCCGGTGGTGCCGAATGTGATGGATTGATCTCTTCGATGATTGACTCGTCGAGCCCCAGGGCCTCCAGGTCCAGTTCGTCGAGTTCCAGATCATCATGGATCAACAGGCTGCTTTGTTGCGGCACTCTGGTCGGCTGGGCCGGAGCGGCTGCCGGTTGCTCGGGTTCGGTCGCCGGTTCAGCCAGTACCTTGCGGGCATCGAACACCTTGAGGCAGGCGCCGCAGCGGACGTGTCCGGCGGCGGCATTGAGTTGCTCCTGAGACAGCCGGAAGCGGGTCTGACAATAGGGGCATTGTGTGACCAGCAACTCACTCATGGGGAACGGTGCGCCTTCATCGGACAGGATTGATGGCTATTGTGCCCTTAAGAGGTTCAAGCCGCCAAGTGGCGGGCTCCGCTGACACGTATCCAGCCGTCGCGTTCCGTGACCGGGTCGAGGTTGAACCAGGGGCGATAGGCCGCGAGTATCTCATCGGTCTGCTCGGCCAGGATACCGGACAGGGCAATGCGTCCACCTGGCAGAACCAGGCTGGCGAGTTGCGGGGCCAGGCTGACCAGTGGTCCCGCCAGGATGTTGGCGACCAGCACTTCGGCGGGCTGGGGCGGCATGGCTTCGGGCAGATAGAGGCTAAAGCGCTGGTCGGCAATGCCATTGCGCTGGGCATTGTCGCGCGAGGCTTCCAGCGCCTGGGGATCAATGTCGGTACCGATAGCCTGGTCGACACCCAGTAGCAGGGCGGCGATGGCCAGAATGCCGGAGCCGCAACCGAAGTCGATCAGGGTTTTGCCGGCCAGCGGCTCGCTGTCGAGCCATTCCAGACACAGGGCCGTGGTCGGATGGGTGCCGGTACCGAAAGCCAGGCCCGGATCCAGTAGCAGGTTGACAGCCTCAGGTTCAGGCGCCTGGTGCCAGCTCGGGACGATCCACAGCCGCTGGCCGAAACGCATCGGCTGGAAGTTGTCCATCCAGCTGCGTTCCCAGTCCTGGTCCTCAAGCTGTTCCAGGCTGTAATCGGGCAATTGGCCGCCGCATAGCAGGGTCAGATGGCTGATCAGTGCGTCAGGGTCGGTATCGGCTTCGAACAGGGCCAGTAGATGGGTGTTGGACCACAGTGGCGTGGTGCCCAGATCTGGCTCGAAAATCGGTTGATCTTCGGCATCCATGAAGGTCACGGATACCGCGCCGAGTTCAAGCAGGCGACCTTCCAGGTCGGAGGCCTGATCGGGAGAGATGGCAAGACGTAGTTGCAGCCAGGACATGGGCATTCCAAATAAAAGAAGCCCGGGCAGGCCCGGGCTTTGAGGCTTGTGACCGAAGACTGGAGCTGTTTGAGGTTCCTGTCTTCAGCGTTGGGCGGATTTTATTTCAAACCCAGTTTGTGTTCCAGATAGTGAATGTTCACGCCTCCCTTGCAGAACCCAGGGTCGCGGACCAGTTCACGGTGCAGCTCGGTGTTGGTCTTGATGCCGTCCACCACCAACTCGTCGATGGCGTTGCGCATCCGGGCCAGAGCCTCGTCGCGGGTTGCGCCATAGGTGATCAGCTTGCCGACCAGCGAGTCGTAGTTCGGCGGTACCTTGTAGCCGCTGTACAGGTGTGAGTCGACCCGCACGCCGTTGCCGCCGGGGGCATGGAAGAACGTCACGGTACCAGGGCTGGGCATGAAGGTTTTCGGATCTTCGGCGTTGATCCGGCACTCAATGGCATGCCCAAAGACCTTTACCTGGTCCTGAGAAATGCTCAGCTTGTTGCCGGCGGCGACCAGAATCTGCTCCTTGACGATATCGATGCCAGTAACCATCTCCGAAACCGGGTGCTCTACCTGGACACGGGTGTTCATCTCGATGAAGTAGAAACGACCGTCTTCATAGAGGAACTCGAAGGTGCCGGCGCCACGGTAGCCAAGATCGATACAGGCCTTGACGCAGCGGGCCTGAACTTCGGCCCGGGCCTTCTCGTCGATGCCTGGGGCTGGGGCTTCCTCGATGATTTTCTGGTGTCGGCGTTGCAGCGAGCAGTCACGATCTCCCAGGTGAACGGCGTTGCCCTGGCCATCTGAGAGCACCTGGACTTCAACGTGGCGCGGGTTGGTCAGGAATTTTTCCAGATACACCATCGGGTTGCCGAAGGCGGCACCGGCTTCGGTCCGGGTCAGGCGGATCGATTTGAGCAGATCCTCTTCCTGGTGCACCACACGCATGCCGCGCCCGCCGCCGCCACCGGCGGCCTTGATGATCACCGGATAGCCGACCTGGCGACCGATTTCCAGGCAGCGCTGGTCATCGTCTTCCGGCAGCGGGCCATCAGAGCCCGGCACCGTAGGAACGCCGGCCTTCTTCATTGCTTCGATCGCTGAGACCTTGTCGCCCATCAGCCGAATCACCTCGGCGCTGGGGCCGATAAAGGTGAAGCCGGAGCGCTCAACCTGCTCGGCGAAGTCGGCACGTTCGGCCAGGAAACCATAGCCGGGGTGAATGCCGTCGGCGCCGGTGACTTCGGCGGCGCTGATGATCGCCGGGATGTTCAGGTAGGACTCGGTGGCATTGGCTGGGCCGATACAGACGGTTTCGTCGGCCAGTGCCAGGTGCATGAGTTCACGGTCAGCCGTGGAGTGCACGGCCACAGTTTTCAACCCCAGTTCCTTGCAGGCACGAATAACGCGCAGGGCAATTTCACCGCGGTTGGCAATCAGGACTTTTTGCATCGCAGCCTCCGGTTTGGGCTCAGGCGATGCTGAACAGGGGTTGATCGAATTCCACCGGCTGACCGTTATCGACCAGGATGGCCTGGATCACGCCGCTCTTGTCGGCCTCGATGTGGTTCATCATCTTCATGGCTTCAACGATACACAGGACATCGCCTGCCTTGACGGTCTGGCCAACTTCGGCGAAGGACGGTGCCGACGGTGAGGGCGAGCGATAGAAAGTGCCAACCATCGGCGAGCGAACCAGATGGCCGCTGGGCTCGGTAGCTGGGGCCTCTGCGGCCGGAGCAGCAGCGGCAGCTGGCGCTGCTGGCGCGGCGGCTACCGGGGCCTGCGGAGCGTAGAACTGCTGGGGAGCGGCAAGCTGCTTGCTGTGGCGGCTGATACGGACTGATTCCTCACCCTCGTGAATTTCCAGTTCGTCGATGCCGGACTCTTCCAGAAGTTCGATCAGTTTCTTGACTTTGCGGATATCCATTGGTGCTTGCACTCCAGAGCTGTAGGGTGGCGTAGATTGTTCAGTTACGTTGTTCAATGTTGTGTATTGCCGCTTCCAGGGCCAGTTCGTACCCTTGAGCGCCGAGCCCGCAAATCACGCCCTCGGCAACATCCGAGAAGTACGAGTGATGGCGGAACGCTTCGCGTTTATACACGTTGGATAAATGCACTTCGATGAATGGGATGCTCACAGCCAGCAATGCGTCACGTATTGCCACGCTGGTATGTGTAAAAGCAGCCGGATTGATGATGATGAAGTCGATGGCTTCATCGCGCGCGGCATGAATGCGTTCGATCAGTTCGTGTTCGGCGTTGCTTTGCAGGTTCAGCAAATGGTGGCCAAGTGCGGTGGCGCGTTCGCGCAGGCGCTGGTTGATCTGTTCCAGCGTGGTTGCGCCGTAGACGCCCGGTTCACGGGTGCCGAGCAAATTCAGGTTGGGGCCGTGCAGGACCAGAATGCTAGCCATTAGTTGTTGTTCCATGAATGGCGACAGTGGTGACCCATGGGTCAGTTATGGGCTGGAGTTTGCCGGAATCCTGGCGCGCTGTCCAGAATCAGTCGATTGCCATCAGATACCGGCATGATGCCCGCATATACGCCGAAAATTATCCTTGTGGGATAGCACTCAGGCGGCTGGTGAAGGTCTCAAGATCGACCTCGCCCTGCAGGCGCAGGGCGCGCAGTTCCTGCCCTGCAGGGTCATAGAACAGAAACGCCGGCGGGCCGAACAGTTGCTGCTCGCTAAGCCATTGGCGCTGGTCGGCGCTGTTGCTGGTCAGATCGAGCTTGATGCGGGCAAAACCCTCCAGCTGCTGGCGCACCTGGGGTTGATTGAGGACCTGGCGTTCGATGATCTTGCAACTGATACACCAGTCGGCGTACAGCTCGATGACGGCTGGACGGTTCAGGGCTTTGGCCTGAGCCAGTTCACGAGCGATGCCGGCCTGATCATCGACCAGGGTAAAAAAGCCGCTGTTATTATTGCTGGCAGGGGCTGCGCTACCAGTCAGTGGTGCCAGTGGGCGTAGTGGGTCATTGCCGCCGGCCAGCGCACCGAATAGCGCAGCCGCAGCGTATACCGCCGCCAGCAGCGACAGGGTCTGGGCAATGCGTCCACCAGCGCCATGCGGCATGCGATCGAACAGGCCCAGACGCACCGCCAAGCCAGCGGCCAGAGCAGCCCACAACGCCAGGCTCAGGGGGCCAGGTATGACTCGCTCCAGTAGCCAGATGGCGACACCGAGCAAGCCGAAGCCAAAGATATGCTTGACCGTGACCAGCCAGGGGCCGGAGCGGGGTAGTAGGGCGCTGCCGAAAATCGCCACCAGCAGCAGCGGCAGGCCCATGCCCAGAGCCAAAGCGAACAAGCTGGCGGCGCCGCCCACGGCATCGCCGGTCGCGCTGATGTAGACCAGGGCGCCGGCCAGGGGCGCGGAGATGCATGGTGACACTACCAGGGTCGACAGCACGCCCAGCAGGGCTGCACCAGTCAGCGAGCCACCGCGGGTGCGGCTGCCCAGGCGCTCCAATGGTTCACGCACCACGGCTGGCAGGCGCAGCTCGAATACCCCGAACATGGCCAGCGCGAACAGGCTGAAGAACGCGGCGAAAGTACCCAGAACCCAGGCCGACTGCAATCGCGCCTGAATGTTCAGCGCCGCGCCGAACAGCCCGATCAGGGAGCCGATCAGGGCAAAGCTGATGGCCATGGCCAGTACATAACTGAGCGCCAGGGCACAGGCGCGAAACCGGTCGATATCCTGGCGGTCGAGCACCAGGCTGGACAGAATCGGCAGCATGGGCAGGACGCAGGGGGTGAAGGTCAGCCCCAGTCCGGCGAGGAAGAACAGCAGCAGCGCCCAGCCCAGTTGCTGGTTGTCGAGCAGGCCCTGAAAAACTCCGGAACCGGCGGCCGGCAGAGTGGGTTCTGCTCCTGCTCCAGGCAGATTCAGCAGCACGGTTTCCGGTGGGTAGCACAGGCCGGCGTCGGCGCAGCCCTGGAAGTCAACCCGCAGTTGCCGGCCCGGTTGGGTGCCGGCGCTCAGCCGCAGTTCGACCTGCAACTGGTTGTAGTAGACCTCGACATCACCAAAGAACTCGTCGGTCTTGTGCAGGCCGTCGGGCAGCAGGACCTGCTGGATCGACTGGCTGCCGCCCTGGAGCTGGAAATCCAGCCGGTGACGGTAGAGATAGTATTCGGGCGCGATTTCAAAGATGAGCACAATGCGCTCGGCGTCGGCTTCGACAATACCCGGGCGGAAAGCTTCATGGACTGGCAGAAAGTTGGCCTGACCGCCGCTGCCATCAAGCAGCCCGAGCGCGCCTGTACTGCTCTGGCTGAAGGGGTTGGCTTGGGCCAGACCGGCGAAGGTCAGCCAGCAAATCAGTAGAAGGCGTAACAACTGCATGGGGTATCCGAGTTTTGAGTTGTTGCCATCATATCGAGTTGCGCAGGCTCTGCCGAGAGGCAATCTGTCCCAGGCTGTTTCCGGGCGCAGCGGCAATGGGGTGCGGGACACGGCAGTAGGCCTTGGGAGATGATATCCTGTTGTCGGATAACAAGGGAGAGTGGCGATGAAATTTGCCAAGCGTTCCATGCAGGACGCCAATGAGCGTCTTGGAGACAGTCTGGAGTCAGCACGGGCCTGGCTGGGTGGGCCGTTGATCAGCAAGCTGCTGGGGCTCGTGGTACTGGCCTATGTACTACTGTGCCTGCTGCTGGGCTGGTATTGGAGTCGTGAGCCGGGCCTTGAGCCGCTGGTTACTGCGCGTGAGGAGCGAGTCGAGGGCGAGTTGACCGTGCAGACCTTGCAGGCGGTGATGACAACGCTGCTGGACAAACCTGGCGGCTTCATCAGCAACGACATCATGCCGCCCGGCTTGATGATGGACAATATGCCGAACTGGGAGTTTGGCGTGCTGGTGCAGGTGCGCGACATGACCCGGGCACTGCGTCGTGATATGGCCCGCTCGCAGTCACAATCGGCTGAAGACCGTGATTTGGCGCGGGCCGAGCCACGCTTTCATTTCGACAACAAGAGCTGGGCCATGCCCGCCAGTGAAAGTGAGTACCGTGACGGGCTGCGCGCACTGGCCAGCTATGAACAGCGTCTGCAGCAGGGCGAGGCGGCCTTTTATCCCCGAGCCGACAGTCTGGCCAGTTGGCTAGGTGATGTCAGCACCCGGCTCGGTTCGCTGTCGCAGCGACTGTCGGCCAGTGTCGGTCGCGAACCTTTGGGCGATAGTGGGCGCGCGCGTGAAAGTACACCCTGGACCCAAATCGACGATGTGTTTTATGAGGCGCGGGGCACCTCCTGGGCGTTGGTTCACCTGTTGCGGGCGGTGGAGCAGGACTATGCCGAGGTGCTGGGCAAAAAGAATGCCCAGGTCAGCCTGCAGCAGATCATTCGCGATCTGGAGGCGACCCAGGCGCCGCTATGGAGCCCTATGGTGCTCAACGGTAGCGGCTTCGGGGTGCTGGCCAATCATTCGCTGGTCATGGCCAATTACCTGTCGCGGGCCAATGCTGCGCTTATCGATCTGCGCCGTCTGCTGGAGCAGGGCTGAGCGTGGATAGTCGGAAAATCGATGCCTATCTGGCCCGCTCGGCGGCTGAGCAGGTACTCAGTGTCGATGAGCAGGATCAGCCGCTGGCGCAGGTCAGTCGGGCGCAGGTTCAGAGCGAGAGACTGATTACCCGCTGTACCTACATCTTCGTGTTCAATGCGACCGGGCAGCTGTGCCTGCATCAGCGCACTCTGCACAAGCGGCTCTATCCGGGGTATTGGGATGTCGCCGCAGGCGGTCTGGTGGCTGCCGGGGAAAGTTATCTTGAGGGCGCCCGGCGCGAACTGGCTGAGGAGCTGGGGGTGGCCGGGGTCGATTTGCACAGCCATGGGCGGTTTTTCTACGATGCCCCGGAAAGTCGGTTGTGGGGTGCAGTATTCAGTTGTCGCTGGGATGGCCCGATTGAAATGCAGCCGGAAGAGGTGCTGGCGGTGCGCTGGATTGATCTGGACACAGACTGGCGCCAGGATGATGAACGTTATACCCCGGACTCGCTGCTGGCCCTGGAGCGCTGGCGGGCCGGGCAGTTGCTGGAATGAATAGATGAAAAAAGCCAAAGGACTCGAGGCCCTCGGTGGCCTGGTGTACTCAACCGATGCTGGGCGCATGTGTCCTGACTGTCGCCAACCGGCCGAACAGTGCTGCTGCGGCCAGGCCGCTATGCCCTCGGGAGATGGGGTGGTACGGGTGCGGCGCGAGACCAAGGGGCGTGGTGGCAAGACCGTGACCACAGTCAGTGGTGTCTTGTTGGCTGGCGATGAGCTGAAGACGTTGGCTAAGCGTCTGAAAAACCGCTGCGGCTGTGGTGGTGCAGTCAAGGGTGGGGTGATCGAGATTCAGGGCGACAAGGCCGAGCTGGTCTGTGAGTTGCTGACTGCCGAAGGATTCAAGGTCAAGCGCGCCGGAGGCTGATGAACTTCTCAAGCCCGACATCTGGCCTGGGTAGCTGGCGCCAGGCCTGGCGCGATCGTGAAACCCAGCGCAAAGTCTGGGGGCTGGCCACGCCAATGATCCTGTCCAATATCAGCGTGCCGCTGGTGGGACTGGTCGATACGGCGGTAATCGGTCACCTGGACGGAGCCCATTACCTGGGTGGAGTGGCGGTTGGCACTGCCTTGATCACCTTTGTGCTGTGGGCAGCCGGTTTCCTGCGCATGGGCACCACCGGCTTTGCCGCCCAGGCCTGCGGCAGCGGCGATGGTGATGGTATTCGCCGGGTCTTGTTACAACCGCTGTGGCTGGCCGTACTGATCGCGCTGGCGGTGCTGGTCTTGCAGGCGCCGTTGATTGCCGCCGGCCTGTACTTTATCGACAGCTCGCCCGAGCTGCTGGAGCAAGCCCGCCTGTATGTGGAAATCCGCCTGTGGAGTCTGCCGGCGGCGCTGGCCAATTTCGTCCTGGTGGGCTGGTTTATTGGTATGCAGCGCGGTCGGGCACCGTTGTATCTGCTGCTGACCGTCAATCTGAGTAACGTGCTGCTGGACCTGCTGCTGGTAGTTGGCCTGGGGTGGGGCGTGGCTGGTGCAGCTCTGGCCACGGTGATCAGCGATTATCTGGGTTTGCTGCTGGGCTTGCTGTTGGTGCGTCAGTTGCTGGCCGAGCATCCGGGGCGGCTGGACTGGCTGGCGGCGATCCGGCTGCGCGGCGCGGCACCGTTACTGCGGGTCAATCGCGATATTCTGATCCGTACCCTGGCACTGGAACTGGTGTTCTACCTGCTGGTGCTGCAGGGTGCGCGCCAGGGCGATGCGGTGGTGGCGGCCAATGCGGTGTTATTGAACTTTCTGTTGCTGACCTCCCATGGCCTGGATGGCTTGGCCCATGCGGTTGAGGCGCTGGGAGGGCATGCTCTGGGTCAACGCAATCGTGCGGCTTTCAAGCGGGTGCTGGTGGTGACTCTGGGCTGGTCGCTGCTGGTTGGCGTGGGCTTTGTGTTGGCTTTCAGTCTGTTTGGCCCATGGATCATCAATCGCCTGACCAATCTCGACGAGGTGCGTGCAGTGGCCCAGGCCTATTTGCCCTGGATGGCGTTGATGCCGCTGGTCGCGGTCTGGAGCTATCTGCTTGATGGGCTGTTTATCGGCGCGACTCGGGCTCGGGCGATGCGCAACAGCATGCTGCTGGCGGTGTTCGGTCTGTATGTGCCGGTGGCCTGGCTGCTACGTGATAGCGGTAACCATGGCCTGTGGCTGGGCTTTCATCTGTTCATGCTGGCGCGCGGGGCTTTGCTCGGCGGCTGGTTCGTCTATCTGTGGCGCCAGGATCGCTGGTTTCCCAATCCGTAGGCGCTGTGGCTGGTGCTTATGCTGGCAGCGGTCACTCTGCCCGTAACCACCAATGCAGGTAACGGCCCAGGTGCTGGTAAGCCGGGTGGCGGCTGTAGGCCAGCTCTTCGCGTATCAGCTCTTCGCGGCTGACCTGTTGTTGCCAGTGTGGTGGCATGTAGTCATAAAACACCCGGATACCACTGGCCTGCTGTTTGTGCAGGCCGGCCTGGCTGGCCCACTGCTGGACCTCGCGCGGGTCCAGCGGGTGTTGTGGGGTCAGGCCGCGCTGGCCGACACCTGCCAGTTGTTGGCGCTCAAGTTTGCGAAACTGGCCCTTGATCAGGTTGCGGTAGATCAGTGCGTCACGGTTGTAGAACGCCAGCGACAGGGCGCCTTGCGGGTTGAGCAGGGCGCGCAGGTGGTGCAGGGCCTGATGTGGGGCGGCCAGCCATTCCAGTACGGCATGGCAGATGACCAGGTCGAAGGTTTGCCCCTGAGCCGGCAGGTCCTGCAGCGGCAACGGCCAGTAAGCCACAGCGGGGGTGCCGGCCGCTTGCAGGCGTTGCTCAGCGGCTGAGAGCATTGCACTGGCGGGCTCGCTGACGGTGACCTGATGTCCCTGGGCGGCCAGCCAGGCACTGATGTGGCCAAGCCCGGCCCCTACGTCCAGAATCCGCAGGGGCCGTGCCGGCAGCTCTGCCAGCCACTCCTGCAGGTCGCGGGTCAGTACGGCCAGACGAATGGCACCCTTGGGGCCAGCATAGATTTTCTGCGCCAGATGACTGCTCAGTTGGTCAAAATAGCGGTCGTCCATGCTTGGCTCCTAAGAAAACACTGATTGATTACACGCAAGCTTAGTAGCCCGGTTGTCGCTGACCTGTTCTGGACTGTCGATGCCCTGGTCGAAAATTGCTCCTGCATTTTCGACACTTCCGCCATCCCTGGCGGTCGAACGGGCATCGTCAAGCCCCCCATGGGTGAGGCAAGCGTTTACGAAGCATGCTTCGTGCGCAGCCGAACGCCGACCGATCTGTGATCGGTTGGCCGGACCCGGAGGGGGGTCACGGCGTGTCCAGAACAGGTCCGCGACAATTGGGCTAACACCGAAACGATTTAATCAGTGTTCCTCTAGCAGGTCTGTTATTCAGGCATAAAAAAAGCCAGCTTGTGGCCGGCTTTTGGAGTGCCCTGTCCGCTAGGTTCGTTATCGCTTCAGAGCGGAGCTGAATGCAGCGGACAGGGCACTGGGGCCGAACGCTTATTTTTGATAAGCGTTCACAGCCTTAACGATTTCCGCACGGGCTTCATCAGCGTTGCCCCAACGGTCGATCTTGACCCATTTGCCGGCTTCCAGATCTTTGTAGTTCTCGAAGAAGTGCTGGATCTGCTGGATCAGCAGTTCAGGCAGGTCGGTGTATTCCTTGACGTCACGGTACAGCACGCTCAGCTTGTCGTGCGGTACGGCGACCAGCTTGGCATCACCGCCACCATCGTCGGTCATGTGCAGAACGCCTACCGGACGTGACCGGATTACCGAACCCGGTGCGACCGGGTAGGGCGTTACCACCAGCACGTCCAGCGGGTCGCCGTCATCGGCCAGGGTATTGGGGATATAACCGTAGTTGGCCGGATAGAACATCGGGGTGGCCATGAATCGATCGACGAACAGGGTGCTGCTGTCCTTGTCGATTTCATATTTGATCGGCGCGTGCTGAGCCGGGATTTCAATGGCGACGTAAATGTCGTTAGGGATGTCCTTGCCTGCGGGGATCTGGTCGTAGCTCATGGGATACCTGACTCGGGCATGTGAAATATTGGGGCGGGATTATAGGCGTTCAGGGCGGCGATACCAAGTAAAACCGGTAAAACTATGGTCGTATGGGCAAAAGTACTGGTTTGCCGCTGTGAAGGTGTCACCTGGGTAGCCATGCACGCACCTGGCGAGATACCGGCAGGTGCGTTGGCCCGCTAAGTGGCGTCAGAGTTTGAGGGCGAAGTAGTGGAAGTCAGCGTCGTCGGAAAAACCCAGGGAGCGATACAGGCTTTGAGCTGCACTGTTGTCTTCGCCAGTCATGACGGTCATACGCTGGATGCCGGCAGCCCGGGCCATCTCCTTGGCGCGGTTAATCATGCGATCGGCAACCAGTTGGCGGCGGGCCTCTTCAATCACATAGATACCCTTGAGAACCCAGCTGGGGTGCAAGGTCAGAGCCGAGAAGCTGGGGATGAACTGGGCAAAGCCCAATACCTTGCCGCTGGTTTCATCTTCTGCCAGTAGGATGATGGCCTGTTCGTTGACCAGTCGATCATGGAGAAAGCGGCGTGATGCTTCGGGCTTGGGCAACTGGCCGTAGAACTCTCGATACTTGATGAACAACGGGGTGATATCGTCGAGGCGATCCACGCCGGCCTGCACAATTCGCATACTCAATCCTCGATGCTGGTCAGATAGTGCCCGGTACTGTTGTGCCGGTCAGTACATCCTGCCCCAGACGCTGGAAATCTTCAATCGCCAACACTGACCGGGTAGTCGCGCTTGGCAACTGGTCCCGTGGTGCTGGGAGTTAGTTATCTTATCTAGCTATAATGCACGGTTTATGACGATTTTGCGGTCTGGGCTGTGGCGGGCCAAACATGCCGGCCGACAGCTTCTTATATCTGCATTCTGTTAAAAGGTTAATGCGTGATTGATTTTCACCAGGTCCACAAGGCCTATCGTGTTGCTGGGCAGTCGATCCCGGCGCTGCAGCCGACCGATCTGCAAATAGCTCGCGGAGAGGTATTCGGCATCATCGGTCATTCCGGGGCAGGCAAAAGCACCTTGCTGCGCCTGATCAACCGGCTCGAGGAGCCCTCGGGTGGACGGATCGTGATTGATGGCGAAGATGTCACCGGGCTACAGGCTACCGGGTTGCGGCGGTTTCGCCAGCAGGTCGGGATGATTTTCCAGCATTTCAATTTGCTGTCGTCCAAGACCGTGGCCGATAACGTGGCGCTGCCGCTCAGACTGGCGGGTGAATTGTCGCGCGCCGAGATCGCCCGGCGGGTCGACGAATTGCTGGCGCGGGTCGGGCTCAATGAGCACGCTAACAAGTATCCGGCGCAGTTGTCCGGCGGCCAGAAACAGCGGGTCGGAATTGCCCGGGCACTGGCTACCCGGCCGAAGATTCTGCTCTGCGACGAGGCCACCAGTGCCCTTGATCCGCAGACTACTGCGTCGGTGTTGCAGTTGCTGGCTCAGATTAATAGCGAGCTGAACCTGACGATCGTACTGATTACCCATGAGATGGATGTGATCCGTCGGGTTTGCGACCGGGTGGCGGTCATGGACGCTGGGCAGATTGTCGAGCTGGGGCCGGTAGCCGAGGTGTTCCTGCATCCGCAGCATTCGACCACCCGGCGTTTCGTACTGGAATCCGAGCAGGTTGATGAAAGCGAGCAGCGTGATGATTTTGCCCATGTCGAGGGCCGCATCCTGCGTCTGACCTTCCAGGGTGAGGCGACTTACGCACCGCTGCTTGGTAGCGTGGCGCGTGAGACCGGGGTGGATTACAGCATCCTGGCCGGGCGTATCGACCGGATCAAGCAAACCCCCTATGGCCAGTTGACGCTGGCGCTCACCGGTGGCGACATCGAGGCGGCGCTGGCCTGCTTTGCCCGGGCCGATGTGCATCTGGAGGTGCTGCGCTGATGGATGCTCTGCTGCCCAACGTCAACTGGCCGGAAATCTGGCAGGCCAGTCTCGATACCCTGAGCATGCTAGGCGGCTCAATGCTGTTTACTGTGTTGTTTGGCTTGCCGCTCGGGGTTTTGCTGTTTCTTACTGGTCCGCGCCAGATGTTCGAGCAGAAAGCCTTCTATGGTCTGCTGTCGCTGTTGGTGAATATTGTTCGTTCAGTGCCGTTCGTTATTTTGCTGATCGTTATGATTCCCTTTACCGTGGTGATCACCGGGACTTCGCTGGGAGTGGCTGGGGCTATTCCGCCACTGGTTGTGGGGGCCACGCCGTTTTTCGCCCGTCTGGTCGAGACTGCGCTGCGTGAAGTCGATCGCGGGATCATCGAGGCGACCCAGGCCATGGGGGCCACACCACGCCAGATCGTGATCAATGCGCTGCTGCCAGAGGCGTTGCCGGGTATCGTGGCGGCGACCACGGTTACCGCCATTACCCTGGTGTCCTACACCGCGATGTCCGGGCTGATCGGTGGCGGCGGACTGGGTGATTTGGCGGTGCGCTATGGTTATCAGCGCTATCAGCCGGATGTGATGGTGGTGACCGTGGTATTGCTGCTGGTGCTGGTGCAGGTGCTGCAAAGCGTTGGTGACCGGCTGGTGGTGCATTTTTCCCGTAAGTGATGTGCTGTTTAAATAGAAAACACAGGTGCAGGGTTATCCGCTGCGCACCTGAATCAAATCCCACAAGGAGCTTAATGATGAAAAAATTGCTGACTGCCTTTGCTGTCGCCGCCGGTCTTGGTGTGCTGCCGGCGCAGGCCGCCGACAAGATCAGTATCGCCGCTACGGCGGTGCCTCACGCGGAAATTCTCGAATTCGTCAAGCCGGCCCTGGCCAGTGAGGGCGTCGAGCTGGATATCCGGGTGTTCACCGATTATGTCCAGCCCAATGTGCAGGTGGCGGAGAAACGCCTAGACGCCAACTTCTTTCAGCACCAGCCCTATCTTGACGAGTTCAACAGCAGCCGCGGCACTGAACTGGTCAGCGTCGCTGGTGTGCATATTGAGCCGTTCGGTGCCTATTCACGGAAGGTCGAGAGCTTGGATGATCTGCCCAATGGCGCCAATGTGGTGATTCCCAACGATGCCACCAACGGTGGTCGGGCGCTGCTGTTACTGCAGAAGGCTGGGCTAATCGGGCTCAAGGATGCCGGTAATATCCTTTCTACCCCGCGCGACATCGCCGACAACCCCAAGCGCATCCGGGTTCGTGAACTGGAAGCAGCGACCCTGCCGAGGGTTCTGGGTCAGGTTGATCTGGCACTGATCAATACCAACTATGCGCTGGAGGCCGGGCTGAATCCGAGTGAAGATGCGTTGGTGATAGAGGGTTCCGACTCGCCCTACGTCAACATCCTGGTGACCCGCGTCGACAATGCCGACAACCCGGCGATCCAGAAGCTGGCTCAGGCGCTGCACAGTGCCGAGGTCAAGGCCTTTATTGAAGAGAAGTATCAGGGCGCCGTGGTGCCGGCTTTCGAGTGATACAAAAAAGGGCTGGTTGATACCAGCCCTTTTCGGTTCCGTCCCGTTTCGCGATCAGATCTTGAATTCCGGGAGCTTGCGCTCCACGGCCAGATTCTGCAGACGCACATAATCGGGCAGACCATTCTTGAATGGCGGGTAGTCTTCGCCCTGAATCAACGGCGACAGGTAGCGGCGGCAGGCCTCGGTGATGTGCAGGCCGTCTTCGCTGATGAACTCGCGGGGCATGAACTTCTCGACGTTGGCCACGTCCTTGAGCGGGGCTTCAATGATATCCCACTGGTAGGGCGCATCCTGCAGGCGGCGGATTGCCGGCATCACCGAGTTCTTGCCTTCCAAGGCGATGTTAACCGCTGCCTGACCTAGCGCATAGGCTTGCTCGACATCGACCTTGGAGGCAATGTGACGGGCGGCGCGCTGCAGGTAATCGGCCACGGCCCAGTGATACTTGTAACCCAGTTCATCCTTGACCAGCTTGGCGATGGTCGGCGCCACGCCGCCCAGCTGGGCATGGCCGAAAGCGTCGGTCAGGCCGGTTTCGGAGAGGAACTTGCCGTCGCTGTTCTTGATCCCTTCGGAAACGCCAATCACGCAATAGCCATAAGTCTTGACGCACTCATCGACCCGGGCCAGGAATTTGACCTGGTCAAACTGGACTTCGGGGAACAGCAGAATGTGTGGCGGTTGACCTTCACCTTCGCTGGCTAGGCCGCAGGCCGCAGTAATCCAGCCAGCGTGACGGCCCATGACTTCGAGGATGAAGACCTTGGTCGAAGTGGCGCCCATAGAGGCAACGTCGAAACCGGCTTCGCGAATCGAGGTGGCGACATACTTGGCCACTGAGCCGAAGCCGGGGCAGCAGTCGGTGATCGGCAGGTCGTTGTCGACGGTCTTGGGTACATGGATGGCCTGAATCGGGTAGCCCATCTTTTCTGCCAGTTGCGAGACCTTCAGGCAGGTGTCGGCCGAGTCGCCACCGCCGTTATAGAAGAAGTAGCCGATGTTATGGGCCTTGAACACCTCGATCAGGCGCTCGTATTCGGCGCGGTTGGCTTCCAGGCTTTTCAGTTTGTAGCGGCAGGAGCCGAAGGCGCCGGAGGGGGTGTGACGCAGAGCGGCGATATTTTCGGGTGATTCCAGGCTGGTGTCGATCAGGTCTTCGGTCAGGGCGCCGATGATGCCGTTGCGCCCGGCATAGACCTTGCCAATTCGGTCCGGGTGCTGGCGAGCGGTTTCGATCACGCCAGCGGCGGAGGCGTTGATCACGGCGGTGACTCCGCCCGACTGGGCGTAGAAGGCGTTTTTGACGGTCATGCTGACTCCATGTGCTTGAATCGGGTGGCGGTTTTTTGGGGTTCCCGCAGGGAGCGGCGGGGCGCTACGGCCAATGGCGCGCATGATAGCCGAAAGCGGTGCGCTTTGCATGGCCGTTGGGCGGGCGTGGTAATATCTCGCGAAGCTTTAAAAAGGAAATACTGAATTAATTGCACGCAAACTCAGCGCCAATTGGGCCAACACCTAGACTGATTTAATCAGTGTTTCCTTAATGCCGTTACACGACCAACACAAGGAGTCCGTCTTTGCACCTCCATATCCTCGGTATCTGCGGTACTTTCATGGGTTCGCTGGCGTTGTTGGCGCGGGAGTTGGGGCATACGGTGACGGGCTCGGACGCCAACGTCTATCCGCCAATGAGCACCCAGCTCGAAGCCCAGGGGATTACCCTGATGGAAGGCTATGAGCCGGCGCATCTGCAGCCGGCCCCGGATCTGGTGGTGATTGGCAACGCCATGTCGCGCGGCAATCCGGCGGTCGAATATGTGCTGGATCAGGGCTTGCCCTACGTGTCTGGGCCGCAGTGGCTGGCCGACCACGTGCTGCAGGGGCGCTGGGTGCTGGCTGTGGCGGGTACCCATGGCAAGACCACTACCTCCAGTCTGCTGGCCTGGATTCTGGAGCACGCCGGGATGTCGCCGGGCTTTCTGATCGGTGGTGTGCCACAAAACTTTGGGATCTCGGCGCGGCTGGGTGGGACGCCGTTTTTCGTGGTCGAGGCTGATGAGTATGACAGCGCCTTCTTCGACAAACGCTCGAAGTTCGTTCATTACCGCCCACGGACGGCGATTCTCAATAATCTCGAGTTCGACCATGCAGACATTTTTCCGGACCTGGCAGCGATCGAGCGACAGTTTCACCATCTGGTGCGTACCGTGCCAGGCTCCGGGCTGATTATTCACCCGCAGGCCGATGCGGCGCTCAAGCGAGTGATTGACATGGGCTGCTGGACATCCTGCCAGACCACTGGTGATGGCGGTGACTGGCAGGCGCGCCTGCTGGCGGCCGATGGTTCATGTTTCGAGGTGCTGCTCGGTGGTGTCTCGCAGGGCATAGTTGAATGGTCGCAGACCGGCGCTCACAGTGTTGCCAATGCGCTGGTGGCGTTGGCGGCGGCGCGGCATGTGGGGGTGACTCCGGCGCAGGGTATTGCCTCGCTGGGTGGTTTTGCCAGCGTCAAGCGCCGCATGGAGCTGATCGGTGAGGTTGGTGACATTCGGGTGTATGACGACTTTGCCCATCACCCGACCGCGATTGCCACCACCTTGGCCGGGTTGCGGGCACAGATTGGTGATGCGCAGCTTATTGCGGTGATCGAGCCGCGCTCCAACACCATGCGCTTGGGTAGTCATATGGCTGCTTTGCCAGGTAGTGTCAGCGATGCCAGTGAAGTGCTCTGGTATCAGCCCGAAGGGCTGGACTGGTCGCTGGATCAGGTCGTGGCTGACAGTCCGGTGCCGGCCTGTGTGTTGAGCAGTATCGAGGCGCTGATCGATGCCGTGGTGGCGCGTGCGCGACCAGGCGCACGGGTAGTGGTCATGAGCAATGGCGGTTTTGGCGGGATTCACCGCAAGCTGGTTCAGGCGCTGGAGGCTCGGCATGGCTGAACGGCGGCGGGTGACGCTGGCGCTGACCGGTGCCTCTGGTGCCCAATATGGCTTGCGCCTGCTGGAATGTCTGGTCAGGGCCGATGTCGAAGTGTCATTTCTGATCTCGCAGGCCGCGCAGTTGGTGGTGGCGACCGAGACCGATTGGCAGTTGCCGGCCAAGCCGCAGGCTCTGGAAGTTTTTTTGACGGAACGATTGGCCGCTGCCGAGGGTCAGATTCGGGTGTTCGGCAAGCAGGACTGGATGGCGCCGGTCGCTTCTGGCTCTGGCGCGCCTGGGGCCATGGTGGTATGTCCCTGTTCGACCGGTACCCTGTCGGCTATCGCCACTGGGGCCAGTAACAACCTGATCGAGCGGGCGGCCGATGTGGCGCTCAAGGAGCGACGGCAGCTGATTCTGGTGCCGCGTGAAGCACCGTACTCGAGCATTCATCTGGAAAACATGCTGAAGTTGAGCCAGATGGGAGCGGTTATCCTGCCCGCCAGTCCCGGCTTTTATCATAAGCCGAACAGCATTGACGAACTGATAGATTTCGTCGTTGCCCGCATCCTCAACCAGTTGGGGATAGAACAGACATTGCTTGCCCGTTGGGGTGAGTGACACCTTCAGGATTATGTATGTTTTGCAGTAAAACCAGATTGCGGACGTCGCTGGCGTTCGCCATGGGGAGTTTTGTGCTGCCGGCGGTGGCCGGGCAGGCCAATGAGAGTCCTTTGCTCGAGTCGTCCCGCGAGCTGGCCGGCAAGCTGTTGGCTCCGGTCGAGGCCGAGCCCTACTGGTATGTTCAGGGTAGTGTCTGGACTGCCCATTTCAACCCCGACTCCGACCACAACAACAATCAGGATCTGATCGGTCTGGAGCGTCATCGTGCTGACAGCTATCTGTGGGGCGCTGCGACCTTTCGTCATTCGTTCGGAGATCGCTCCTACTACGCTTATGGCGGCAAACGTTTTGACTTCGAGGGTACGCCGTTCAATGTCAAGCTGACAGCAGGCTTGCTGCATGGCTATCGAGGTGAGTACCGGGACAAGATTCCGCTCAATCGCTTTGGTGTTGCGCCGGCGATTATTCCGTCGGTTGGTGTCAGTTATCAGCGGGTCGGTGCTGACCTGGTGCTGCTGGGGGCGGCTGCGGTGATGGTTAATGTTGGGATCAAGCTATAAGAGCCCGTCCATGACCTGCTGCGCGTCGGCCCTGCGTTGTTAAAAACAGGGCTCTAGCTCGCTATGCCATTAATAGACTTTGGCGTGCGCGGCCCGCTGGCGCGGGCCGAACCGGGTTACACGAAATACAGGGTTAAACCTTCCGCAATGAAGGCTGGCTTGTCCACGCCTTCGATCTCCAGAGTGGAGCGCGCCTTGACCAGCCACTGGCCAGGATTCTTCTCGGTTACATCGACTACCGTCACGTGCAGGCGTACGCGTGAGCCCACACGTACCGGCTGGATGAAACGCAGGCTGTCCAGGCCGTAGTTGACTGCCATCTTCAGACCCTGCGGGCGAATCAGCAGGCCGGCAGACAGGACCGGCAGCAGTGACAGTGAGAGGAAACCGTGGGCAATGGTGCCGCCAAACGGAGTCAGCTTGGCTTTTTCTTCGTCGATGTGAATGAACTGGTGGTCACCGGTGCACTCGGCAAATTGGTTGACACGTTCCTGATCAATGGTCAGCCAGTCTGAGTGGCCCATATCCTTGCCAATGTAGGACGTGAGTTCGGAAGCGGGTACGGCAGCTGCCATGGCGTTCTCCATGCTCTGTTATTGTGGTGGTAGCGGATAACCGCTACACGCTACGTTAATACAGACGGTCGAGCTTGTCTGCTGACATGTTTGCAATCCGCGCCGAGAGGGTCAATTGGGCGAGCTCACCATTGGTGTGCTGAATGATGGTACCAAGCTGAAAGGGGAATGCATGACTGAACGGATGGCCCTGTTTCCATTGAATACGGTGTTGCTGCCGGGGTGTGTGCTGGATCTGCAGATCTTCGAACCGCGCTATCTGGATATGGTCAGCCGCTGTTTTCGTCAAAATGCCGGATTTGTGGTGGTAACCCTGGAAGAAGGGGCTGAGGCCGGGCCGGGGGCGGTGCGGTTCAAGGCGCTGGGTTGTGAGGCCAGGATCATCGACTGGGAACGGCGTGACAATGGTCTGCTGGGGATTCGGGTCGAAGGAGGGCGGCGGGCCGAAGCGAGTGCGGTGGAGGTCGCGTCGGATGGTTTGCTCAGCGCCAGTGTCGATTGGCTGGTCGAGCAGCCAGATGCCGAATTACTGGCTAGCCATGCCGACTTGCTGGCCTTGCATACAACCTTGCTGGAGCATCCCATCGCGGCAGCGCTGAAGTTGCCTGCGGTGGCTGGCAGTCAGCAGCGTCTGGCCTGGCAACTGGCTTATCTGCTGCCGCTGGATGTTGAGGAAAAGCTGGAGTTGCTGGCTCAGGCCGATCCATTGTTGCGCCTGCAGCAGATTGAGCGCTGGTTGCGGTCAATGCAGGCCTGAGAGTATCACCAGCGGGGCCCAGGCCAGTAGCACCAGGTTACGCCAGCGCTGGCTGCGGTGCATCGGTGCGCCACGCTCAACTGCCCAGCTGGCCAGTGCACTGGCGCTCAGGGCTAGTAGCAGGGCCTGCAACATGCTGAGAATGCTGGTGTCGGTGATCACCAGGCTGGCAAATGCCAGGGGGGCTCCGAGCAGCAGGGGGTAAAGCAGCCAGAGACAACGCATCCAGAAGCCTTGGTCGCGGCCCAGGCAGATGGCGACGACAACCAGCCAGGTCCACTGGCCGGTGAGGATCAGAGCCGGTTGACTCATCTCCAGCAGCCAGCCCAGACCAAGGGCGATGACCAGTGTCAGCAGGGCGAACAGTGGCTGGCGATAGGGGCTGAGCAGGGTTAGCCAGGCCAGTCCGGGAACTAGTAGCCAGAGGGTGGTATCCAGGTCGGTCAAGGGTGTCAGCCAGGCGTGCCAGCCCAGCAGCGGGGCGCGCTGGCTTATCCAGTATTCGCTGGTGAACAGCACCACCTCCAGCCAGGGCTCGACCACTGGCAGGCTGACGGCGCCGAGCAGCAGCAGCGCGGCGCAGGCCAGGTTGCTCCAGCGGTGCTGAGCTTTGAGTAGCCATAGACAAAGTAGGCCAAGGCCGGCCAGTGCGCCGGTCAGAGCCAGGGTCTGGGGCCAGAAAAACTGTGGCACCGGCCAGGTCAGAGCATGTCCGGCAGTGTAGCCGGGTAGAGCGTAGATCGGTGCCCAGGCCAGTGCCGATAGCAGGCTGACGGCCAAAAAGCGCCAAAACGGCATGTCGAACATGCCGGCGATCATCGGGATGATCGGCCGGACCGGGCCAAAGAAACGGCCAATCAGTACGCTCATCATGCCGTAGCGGCGGAAAAAACCTTCCCCCTGATCGATCCACTGCGGATAGCGCTGAAACAGGCGCAGACGGCGAATGTCCTGGTGAAACAGGCGGCCCAGGACAAAGCTCAGCAGGTCGCCGCAGACTGCACCGGCAAAGGCCCAGCCAAGCATGACCGGGATCGACATGTCGCTGCTTCCGGCGATGGCGGTTACTGCGAACAGTAATACCACGCCTGGGACCAGCAGCCCGGCGATGGCCAGTGACTCAAGCAGGGCGATGGCGAAGATCACCGGCCCCAGCCAGCTCTGATGGCTGCTGAGCCAGGTGCTCAGGTGGTCGCTCAGCAGGCTTTCCATGGTGCGTTCAGGCGCTGGTAGTCGCGCCCCTCGATACGGTTGCGGCCCATGGGGTTGCGGGTACAGTGACGGGCGTAGCTGGCGTCGACAAAGCGATAGGGCAGGTGCTCATCGCGTCCGGCGGGAATCCCCAGGCGAGTAGTTTGCAGGATATGCTGCGGGCGATAGCTGTCATCATCGACGAACAGTTGCCCAGTGTCGAAACGTTGGGCGTTCCAGTCCGGAACCTTCAGTGCCAGCGCCTTGCACAGCAGGGTCTGCCCGGCGCAGAGCTTTTCCGCTGGTCGGTAGTCGCCGTTGGCAGCCGGGTTGAGTTGTTGCATCAGGCGCAGGCTGGCCTGATCGCTGACCGTGTCAAGCAGTGGATGGCCGGATTTGATCAGTACCCCGTTGCCTGGGCCAGCGGCGCTGAAGTTCAGCGAGTCGCCGCCGCGGGCGTAGTACATGTAGAGCGTACCGCCGTCCATGAACAGCGCCCGCCGGGCTTCGGTATAGCCAAGCGAGGCATGGCTGCCTTTCTCTTCCAGCAGGTAGGCTTCGGTCTCAATGATACGGGCCGATAGCCAGCGTCCCTGATAGCGGCGGCGAATGACCTTGCCAAGCAGGGCGCAAGCCAGTTCGCGGGCATCGCGCTGGAAGAAGCTGTCAGGCAGTGGGCGAGCAGTGGCCCAGGGCAGTGTCTCAGGGTTTTGCATGTAATCGATGATAGCAGGCCTGCGCCCTGTCCAGTGTCAGGGCAGCCCGTTATAATGCACCTTTTGCAACGCAGGCAAGTGGTGGTGTCCATGGGTGGCGAACAGGTAAGCGAATACATGAAGGGGCTGGGAAGCCAGGCCCGAGCGGCCTCGCGGGTTATCGCCCGGGCTTCGACGGCGGTCAAGAATCAGGCGTTGCTGGCTACCGCTGAAGCTATTGAGGCTGCTACTGCCGAGCTTGAGGCTGCCAATACCCTGGATCTGGAGGCCGGTCGAGCCAACGGGCTGGATGCTGCGATGCTTGACCGTCTGGCCCTGACCCCTGAGCGGTTGCAGGGCATGATTGAAGGCCTGCGCCAGGTTGCCGCCTTGCCGGACCCGGTGGGCGCGATTCGTGACATGAAGTTTCTTCCCTCTGGGATTCAGGTCGGACGTATGCGGGTGCCGCTGGGGGTCATCGGGATCATCTATGAGTCGCGCCCCAATGTGACCGTTGAGGCAGCCAGTCTGTGTCTCAAGGCCGGCAATGCCTGCATTCTGCGTGGTGGCTCGGAGTCGATTCACTCCAATCAGGCGATTGCCGCCTGCCTGCGCCGCGGCCTGGCCGCCGCTGGCTTGCCGGATCAGGTCGTGCAGGTGGTGGAAACCACCGACCGCGCCGCCGTTGGAGCCTTGATCACTATGCCCGAGTATGTCGATGTGATCGTACCGCGTGGCGGCAAGGGGCTGATCGAGCGTATCAGCCGCGAGGCCCGGGTGCCGGTGATCAAGCATCTGGATGGTATCTGTCATGTTTATGTCGATGATCGTGCCGATCTGGACAAGGCCGAAGCCATCTGTTTTAACGCCAAGACCCATCGCTATGGGGTCTGCAACGCCATGGAGACTCTGCTGGTACATGAGGCAGTGGCGGCTGAGTTTTTGCCGCGCATGGCCCTGCGTTATGCGCAGAAAGATGTTGAGTTGCGCGGTTGCCCGGCTACCTGTGCACTGTTGCCGCAGGCTATCGCTGCCAGCGAGCAAGACTGGAGTACTGAATACCTGGCGCCGATCCTGTCGATCCGGGTGGTCGCGGATATGGATGCCGCTATCGAGCACATCAATCGTTTCAGCTCGCAGCATACCGATGCGATGGTCAGCGAGGATTACACCCGGGCCCGGCGCTTCCTGGCCGAAGTGGATTCCAGCTCGGTGATGATCAATGCTTCGACCCGTTTCGCCGACGGCTTCGAGTATGGTCTGGGCGCCGAGATTGGCATTTCAACCGACAAGATCCATGCCCGCGGGCCGGTGGGCCTGGAAGGCCTGACCAGCGAGAAGTAC
Organism: Pseudomonas jilinensis; assembly: GCF_003586265.1. Classification (NCBI taxonomy): domain Bacteria; kingdom Pseudomonadati; phylum Pseudomonadota; class Gammaproteobacteria; order Pseudomonadales; family Pseudomonadaceae; genus Pseudomonas; species Pseudomonas jilinensis. Next base: position 283,634 of record NZ_QJSA01000001.1, read on the forward strand.
GTGGTATTCGGCGACGGTCATATCCGTCAGTGATTGTCTGATGCGTATCGGCCTGCTCGGCGGGACCTTCGATCCGATCCATTTTGGCCATCTGCGCAGTGCCGTAGAGGTGCATGAGGCTTTGGCGCTGGATGAGCTGCGGCTGATCCCCAGCGCCCGGCCGCCCCATCGGGAGCAGCCCGGCTGCAGTGCCGAGCATCGCCTGAACATGGTGCGTCTGGCGGCAGGTGTGGACTCCGGGCTGCTGGTGGATGACCGTGAGCTGCGACGTGACAAGCCTTCCTGGACGGTGGATACCCTGGAATCTTTGCGTGCGGAGTTGGGGCCGGAGGTGGCGCTGTTTCTGATCGTTGGCTGGGATGCCTTCTGCGGATTGCCGAGCTGGCACCGCTGGGAGTGTTTGCTGGAGCTGGCCAATCTCGTGGTATTACAGCGTCCAGACTACGATCTGGACGTGCCTGAAGTACTCAAGGATTTGCTGGCGGCCCGCTCGGTCGCTGAACCGGCGCAAGCCAAGGCACTGCATGGGCAGATTGTCTGCCTGGCGCAGACGCCGCTGGCAATTTCGGCAACGCATATCCGGAGCTTGCTGGCCAGCCACCGGTCGCCGCGTTTTTTGTTGCCGGAGGCGGTGCTTGACTATATTGAAACCAACGGGCTGTACGGCCCTGTGACTGAGGATTGAACCCTTATTATGCAGATTGATGACCTGATCAAACTGGTTGAGCATGAGCTGGACGAGCTCAAGGCCAAGGATGTGGTCAAGATCGATGTTCGTGAGCAGACCAGCGTGACTGACTACATGATCATCGCCAGCGGTACCTCCTCCCGTCATGTGTCCTCGCTCAGTGACAACCTGGTGGAAAAGGCCAAGGCCGCCGGTCGTCAGCCGTTGGGGGTTGAGGGCCAGGATTCCGGAGAGTGGGTGCTGGTCGACCTGGGCGATGTCGTGGTGCATATCATGCAACCGGCTACCCGCCAGTTCTATGACTTGGAGCGTCTGTGGCAAAGTGCCGAGTCGCGCCGTGCCCAGCATCAACCGACCCCGGAGTAAGCAGTCTTGCGCCTGCGTCTGATCAGCGTGGCATCACGGATGCCACGCTGGGTCGAGGACGGCTATCAGGAATATGCCAAGCGTCTGCCGCCTGACCTGCCGTTGGAGTTGGTGGAAATTCCCTTGACGACCCGCGGCAAGAATGCCGATGTCGCCCGGTTGATGCGTCGTGAAGGCGAGCAGATGCTGGCCGCAACCCAGCCTGGGGAACGAATCGTGACCCTGGAGGTCAATGGCCGTGCATGGTCGACCGAGCAACTGGCCGAGCAGCTTGAGCGCTGGCGCCTGGAAGCGCGCACGGTCAACCTGATGGTGGGCGGGCCCGAAGGGCTGGCTGAAGAGGTGCAGGCGCGCAGTGAGCAGCGCTGGTCACTGTCGCCTTTGACCCTGCCGCATCCACTGGTGCGTATTCTGCTGGCCGAGCAGCTCTATAGGGCTTGGACCATTCTCAACCGCCACCCATATCACAAGTAATCGATGGCCAAGCCGATTCAGCTCAAGGATCACCTCAGCGATGCCCGTACTGTACAGCGACGGGTGGTGCTGGCGGCTGTGTTCATGCTGGCGCTGGTGGCCGGGCTGGTGGCGCGCATGTATTACCTGCAGGTGGTGCAGTACGAATACCATTCAACCCTGTCGGAAAACAACCGGGTGCATGTACAGCCGGTGCCGCCGCCCCGTGGCCGGATTTATGACCGCAACGGCATCGTGCTGGCCGAGAACCGACCCAGCTTCAGCCTCAACATCACCCGGGAGCGGGTGACTGATCTGGATACGACCTTCGCCCTGCTGCAGTCACTGCTTGAACTTTCCGACGAGGATGTCGAGCGCTCTCAACGGCGCCTGACCCAAACTCGCCGCCGGCCGTTCGAGTCGGTGCCGGTGGTGTTCGAGTTGAGCGACGAGCAGATCGCCCGGATTGCGGTCAACCAATTTCGTTTGCCTGGGGTCGAGGTGCAGGCCAGCTTCGTTCGGCACTATCCGTTCGCCGAACATTTCGCCCATGCCGTTGGTTACGTCGGCCGGATCAACGAGCAGGAAATGGCCCGGATAGATCAGGTCGCCTACGCTGGCACCCATTATATCGGCAAGACCGGGATCGAGCGTTACTACGAGGACTGGCTACATGGCACTGTTGGTTACGAGGAGGTCGAAACTAACGCACGTGGTCGGGTATTGCGGGTGCTCAAGCGGATTGATCCGGAACCTGGGCGTGACCTGACCCTGCATCTGGACAGTCGCTTGCAAGCGGTAGCCGAGCATGCGCTTGGTAATCGCCGCGGTGCGGTGATCGCCATCGAGCCGGAGACCGGCGGGGTGCTGGCTTATGTAAGCCAGCCTGGCTTTAACCCTAATCTGTTCGTCACTGGCATCAGTTACGCCGACTACGGCGCGCTACGCGACTCTCTGGATCAGCCGTTGTTCAACCGGGTTGTGCGCGGCCTCTATCCACCAGGCTCGACGATCAAGCAGATGGTCGCTCTGGCCGGTTTGGATACCGGGGTGGTGACCCGCACCAGTCGGGTTTTCGACCCTGGCTTCTACCAGTTGCCAAACCACAGCCACAAGTACCGCAACTGGAACCGTAGTGGTGATGGCTGGGTTGACATGCATCTGGCCATCGTTCGCTCTAACGACACCTATTTCTATGATCTGGCCCATAAGCTGGGCATTGATCGGCTGCATGACTACATGACCCGCTTTGGTATTGGGACTCGGGTGTCGCTGGATATGCATGAGGAAGCGGCCGGGCTGATGCCCTCGCGTGAGTGGAAGCGCAATGCCCGGCGTCAGCCCTGGTATCCGGGGGAAACCCTGATCGCCGGGATTGGCCAAGGTTACATGCTGGCCACACCTTTGCAGTTGGCGCACAGTACCGCCCTGATCGCTAATCGGGGGGTATGGAAGCGGCCGCGTCTTTTGCTGCATGCCGAGGGTATGGCGCCGGATGAAAGCGAAACCCCGGATAATGTGCATTTGCGCAATGACGGCGACTGGGATTTCATCATTGCGGCCATGGAGGCTGTGATGCATGGTGAGCGAGGCACTGCACGCAGTGCGGCACAGAATGCGCCCTACCGGATGGCGGGCAAGACCGGGACGGCTCAGGTCGTTGCCATCGCCCAAGGTGAGAAATATGACTCGGCGGCCCTGCAGGAGCGTCATCGTGATCACGCGCTGTTTGTTGGCTTTGCGCCGGTCGATGATCCGAAGATTGCCGTGGCGGTGATGGTCGAGAACGGTGAGTCCGGTGGCCGGGTTGCTGCGCCGGTCGCTCGTCAGTTGTTCGATGCCTGGCTGTTGCCTGACCAGGAACCGATGAGTTTCACTGCGGAGACCAGTCAATGAAATCTCTGGGTAGCCTGGCGTCGCCCACCGCCATGGGAATGCATCGTCGGCAGCCGTTCTGGCAACGTATTCATGTTGACCCCTGGCTGTTGCTGCTGATCCTGGTGCTGGCCACGGTTGCTGGCTTCGTTCTGTACTCGGCCAGTGGGCGCAGTACAGCGATGCTTTACCGTCAGGGTGCCGCCTTTGCTGTGGGTTTGGCCGTGATGCTGACCATCGCCCAGTTTCAGCCCCGGTTCATGCAGCGCTGGACGCCTTTGGCCTATCTTGGCGGCTTGATGCTGTTGGTAGCGGTGCTGGTTGTCGGTACTGAAGCCAAGGGGGCCCAACGCTGGCTGACGATTCCCGGCATGATGCGCTTTCAGCCCTCCGAGGTGATGAAGTTAATCATGCCCATGAGTGTGGCCTGGTACCTGGGCCGGCGTACTCTGCCGCCCAGCTTCAAGTATGTTTTCATTAGCCTGTTGATCATCGGTTTGCCGGTGTTGCTGATCCTGAAGCAGCCGGATCTGGGTACTTCATTGCTGATCGGTGCTTCGGGAGTCTTCGCCCTGCTGCTGGCCGGGTTGCGCTGGCGCTATATTCTGGGCGCTCTGGTGGCGCTGGTGCCGGCAGCGCTGGCGATGTGGTTCTTCGTCTTGCACGGTTACCAGAAGCGTCGGGTATTGACCTTTCTCAACCCTGAAAGCGATCCGCTTGGGGCAGGCTGGAACATTATTCAGTCCAAGGCCGCGATCGGTTCTGGCGGCATCTATGGCAAGGGCTGGTTGCAGGGCACTCAGTCGCACTTGGATTTTTTGCCCGAGGGGCATACTGACTTCATCATCGCGGTGTTGGCCGAAGAGTTTGGTCTGGTCGGCGTGTGCCTGCTGATCTGCGTGTATCTGCTGGTAATCGCGCGCGGGCTCTACATTACCCTGCAGGCTCAGGATAGTTTCAGCAAGTTGCTGGCCGGCAGTATTACCTTGACCTTCTTCGTTTACGTATTCGTCAATATCGGTATGGTCAGCGGACTGTTGCCGGTGGTAGGTGTGCCGTTACCATTAATCAGCTATGGCGGTACCTCGTTGGTGACATTGTTGTCCGGGTTCGGCATCCTGATGTCGATCCACACCCACCGTAAATGGATGCCACAAGGATAAAAGCTCGGAGATGCGGATTTTCATGATCAAACCTGTTTCGCGCTGGCTGCGTCTGCCGCTGGCATGTGCCCTGACGGCCGTGAGCCCCTGGCTATTGGCCGCCAACTACACCAGTGAACACCCGGGGGTCGAACCCTTCGTTGCCGAAATGAAGGCTGAGCACGGCTTCAGTGCCGAGCATGTACGCAGCCTGCTGGCTCAGGCCGAGCGCAAGGAGGCTATCCTCAACGCTATCTCGCGTCCGGCTGAGCGAGTGCGGCCCTGGCACGAGTACCGGGCGATTTTCATTACCGATCAGCGCATCCGCGAAGGGGTGGCGTTCTGGGATCAGCACCGTGATGCTTTGGAGCGGGTCGAGCAGGAGTATGGGGTTGAGCCGGAGGTGATCGTGGCGATCATCGGGGTGGAAACCTTCTATGGCCGCAACAAGGGCAGTCATCGGGTGATTGATGCCCTGACTACCCTGGGCTTCGACTATCCGCCGCGGGCCGATTTTTTCCGTCGTCAGCTCAAGTCCTATCTGGTCCTTACTCGTGAGCAGCAGATGGACCCGTTGGCATTGACCGGCTCCTACGCCGGGGCCATGGGCTATCCGCAGTTTATCCCCAGTAGCTACCAGGCCTTCGCTGTGGATTTTGACGGTGATGGCAAGGTTGATATCTGGAACAACCCGGTTGATGCGATTGGCAGTGCCGCCAACTATTTCAAGGAGCACGGCTGGCGCCATGGTGAGCGTGTGGCCATCCCGGCCAAGGTCGAGGGTGAACGCTTCAGCCAGGGGCTGAGTGTGCCCGAAGGGCTGGAAGCGCGCCGCCGGGTCGGTGAACTGCGTGCCCTGGGCTGGCAGCCCGAGCAGGCGCTGGATGACGATCTCGAGGTGATGACCTACGAGTTCGACGCCGGGGAACAGATGGAGTACTGGCTGGGTCTGAACAATCTGTATGTGATCACCCGCTATAATCGCAGCGTGATGTATGCCATGGTGGTGCACCAACTGGCCGATCTGATCCGTGACGCGAGGGAGCAATGAGTCCTATGCCGATGCCGTCTGTTCGAGTTGTCTTGCTGGGTTCCTTGTTGGGGTTGCTGACCGCCTGTTCATCATCTTCGGTCAAAACACCGGCACCGAGTCAGCCGAGTGCGCCCAGCAGCCGTCCGGCAGTGGATGGGCCGCCCAGTTATTTCATGGATGTATCGCAAATTCCCGATGCCGTGCCAACGCCGCATACCGGCGCCTATAAGGCCTCGCCCTATACCGTACTGGGCCAGTCCTATACGCCGATGCAGGATGGCCGCAATTATCGGGAAGTCGGTCTGGCGTCCTGGTACGGCACCAAGTTCCATGGCCAGAATACCGCCAATGGCGAGGTCTATGATCTGTACGGCATGACTGCTGCACACAAGACTCTGCCGCTGCCGACCTACGTCTACGTGACCAATCAGGCCAACGGTCGACGGATTATCGTGCGGGTCAATGATCGTGGGCCGTTCTACTCGGATCGAATCATCGACCTGTCCTACGCCGCGGCCAAGAAGCTCGGTTTTGCCGAGCAAGGCACGGCCCGGGTACTGGTCGAGGGGATCGACCCGGTAGCCTGGCAGCAGCAGAACAACCCGGGTTATCTGGTGCGTAACAATCCGCCTCAGGAAACCCTGCCAAGCGGCCAGGAGCTGTATCTGCAGGTTGGAGCTTTTTCTTCCAACCAGGCCGCCGAGCAACTGCGCCAACGGCTACAGGGGGTGGTCAATGCCACTGTGTTTGTCAGCCCGGTTGAGCAGAATGCCCAAACCCTGCACCGGGTGCGACTGGGTCCGGTTGCCAGCCATGCCGAGGCGCAGCAACTGATCGACGCGGTACGCCTGGCCAATCTGGGTAATCCGACCCTGGTCTCGGCCAATTGAGACTTTCAACTGAAGTTGCCCAACAACGTCCAACATCACTAGTGAGTAACATGCTGAAAAAACTGCTCAATACCCTGCTGATTACCGGTGTCGCCAGTATCGCCGGTCTGACCCAGGCCCAGGTTCCGACCCCCACCCCAAGTGCTATGCCGCAGATCGTGCCGGCCGCGCCGCAACTGGCGGCCAGCAGCTATATCCTGATGGATGCCAACAGTGGTGTGGTGCTGGTCGAGCACAATGCCGATGAGCGCCTGCCGCCGGCTAGTCTGACCAAGATGATGACCAGCTATATCGCCAGTCTTGAGTTGATCGAAGGGCGTATTGGCGAGCAGGACGAAGTGCTGATCAGCGAAACCGCCTGGCGCAAGGGTGGTTCGAAGATGTTCGTCGAAGTCGGTAACCGGGTGCCGTTCATCGACCTCAAGCGTGGCATCATCATTCAGTCAGGCAACGACGCCAGCATCGCCGTGGCCGAACATGTCGCCGGCAGCGAAGACGCCTTTGCCGATGTGATGAACACTCATGCCCGGCGTCTGGGGATGCGTAACACCAACTTCACCAACTCGACCGGATGGCCGGACGACAACCTGTATTCCAGCGCGCGCGACATGGCCATCCTGGCCCAGGCAATCATCCGTGACGATGTCGAGTACTACCCGATCTACAAGGAGAAGGAGTTTGTCTGGAACGGTATTCGCCAGGTCAACCGTAATCGTATGCTATGGCGTGACTCCAGTGTTGACGGGCTCAAGACCGGGCATACCGAAGCGGCAGGTTATTGCCTGGTGGCATCGGCCGAGCGTGACGGCATGCGCCTGATCTCGGTGGTTATGGGTACCAGCGGCGATGCGGTACGAACTGCCGAAACCCAGAAGCTGTTGACCTGGGGCTTTCGTTTCCACGAAACCCGGCGCTTCTATCAGCCGGGTCAGGTACTGTCCAGCGCCCGGGTCTGGGGTGGTGCCAACAAGCAGGTTGATGTTGGTCTGAGTGATGGTCTGATCCTGACCTTGCAACGTGGTCAGTTCGATGATCTGGAAGCCGGTATCAGCATGAATTCGGCGATCAAAGCGCCGATCAGCGCTGGCGATGTGCTTGGTACCGTTGAAGTCAAGCGTGGTGACAGTGTGGTCCACAGCGCGCCGTTGGTTGCCCTGGCCGATGTCGAGCGCGGTGGTCTGTTCTCGCGTTTGTGGGACAATATTCGCCTGTTCTTCTACGGCCTGTTCAACTGAGGAGCTGCGCATGAGCGAGACAACTCCTGAAGCCCCGCGAATCGAGTTTCCCTGCCAGTACCCGATCAAGGTGATTGGTGAGGCCGGGGAGGGGTTTACCGAATTGGTGATCAGTATCGTCGAGCGCCATGCGCCGGGAGTGGATAGCACGCTGGTCGAGGTGCGTGACAGCAAGAATGGTCGGTTCCTGTCGGTACGTCTGGAAATTACCGCGACCGGGCCGGATCAGTTGCAGGCGCTGCATGCTGAACTCAAGGCCACCGGGCGTGTGCACATGGTGTTGTGATGCCGGAACTGATCGTCCGTGATCTGGGGTTGGTTGATTACCTGCCAACCCTGGAGGCCATGCGCAAGCTGACTGCCGAGCGCGATCAACAGACAGTCGATGAGATCTGGCTGTTGCAGCATCCCAAGGTGTTCACCCAGGGACAGGCTGGCAAGGCTGAGCATGTGCTGGCGCCGGGCGATATTCCGGTGATCCAGGTCGAGCGCGGTGGTCAGGTAACCTACCATGGCCCCGGACAACTGGTCGGTTATCTGATGCTGGATCTGCGCCGGCTTGGCCTGGGGGTGCGTGAGCTGGTGACGGCCATGGAGCAAAGTCTGGTCGATGTACTGGCCGGTTATGGCATCCAGGCTGCGCCCAGGCCAGATGCGCCTGGGGTGTATGTGGATGGCGCGAAGATCGCCTCACTGGGCCTGCGGGTGCGGCGGGGTTGCTCTTTCCATGGTCTGGCCCTGAATGTCGATATGGACATGGAACCGTTTGCCCGGATCAATCCGTGTGGCTATTCCGGTCTGCGCATGACCCAGATGAGCGAGTTGCTGGGGCGGTCGGTAGCGATTGATGAAGTGGCGCTGCGATTGGAACAGGCCCTGCGCCGACGATTGGGGTATCTGCGCACCGATTGACTTGACCGGATCAACAGTCTTGTTTCGCGGCTGCGAGCCGCTTCTACTTGATATTCAGCGCCGGAATCAGATTCGGGTCGATGTCCTGACCCGGGACCGGAGCAGGGGCGGCCAGGCCCAGGTTGTTCTTCTCGAATACCCGGTCGGCCCGGTAGCTGGAGCGTACCAGCGGTCCGGCAGCGACTTCCATGAATCCTTTCTCAAGCCCCACTTCGCGGTAGCGGTTGAACTCTTCCGGGCTGACCCAGCGCTTGACCGGCAAGTGGTTGCGGGTCGGTTGCAGGTACTGGCCAAGGGTGACGATGTCCACACCGATGGCGCGCAGGTCATCGAAGGTTTGGAAAATCTCATCGTCGGTTTCACCCAGGCCAACCATCAGACTGGTCTTGGTCAGCACTTGAGGGCGATGGCGCTTGGCGTGTTCAAGAACTTTCAGGGTCTTTTCGTATCCGGCACGCGGGTCGCGGACTTCGTAAGTCAGGCGTTTCACCGTTTCGACGTTCTGGGCGAACACTTCCAGACCGGAGTCGACCACCAGCTCAATCGCACTCAGTTCGGCATCGAAGTCTGGTGTCAGGGCTTCAACCACCACCTGAGGGGTACGCTGCTTGATCGCGCGAACACAGGCGGCATAGTGGCTGGCGCCGCCGTCGGCCAGGTCGTCACGGTCAACTGAGGTAAGCACGATGTAGCGCAGCGCCATCAGCTCGACTGACTTGGCGGTGTTTTCCGGCTCCTCATGATCGAGCCAGCCGTGCGGATTGCCGGTATCCACGGCGCAGAAGCGGCAGGCGCGAGTGCAGACCGAGCCCATCAGCATGATGGTGGCGGTGCCATTGGACCAGCACTCACCCATATTCGGGCAATGCGACTCCTGGCAGACGGTGCTCAGGCGATGTTCGGAGACGTTGCGCTTGACCGCTTCAAAACGGTCGCCGCCGGGTGCCTTGACCCGCAGCCACTTGGGTTTGGGCTCGAAAACCTGAGGCTCGGCAGAGGTACGGCGTTTCTGGCCGTCCTTGATGGCGGCAATACCCTGGGCATTGCGGAACTTTTCACCACTGGCGACAGTTTTTTGCTCGGCGTCAGACATCGGGGATCAGGGCTCCTGGTTAGAGGCTCCGGCTATGCCGTAGAAGAGGCTTGTGGCCTGGGCGCATTCTATCACAGAGTCGCCTGAGCGGCGCACGCTTCGCGGCCGCAGGCCGCTCCGCCGGAGTCGGGTTTTCGCAAGCGCGAAAGGGGGAGGGGGTCCCTAGAGTTCGCGTAGTTTTTCCAGCAGCGCCGGAGATGGGTAGCCGTCGGCGGGCCATTCCAGAGTTTGCTGGAAGCGGCGAATTGCCTGGCGGGTATTGGCTCCGATGATGCCATCTACGCCGCCCGGCTCGAAACCGCCTGCGCTCAGCCGTTCCTGGAGTTCCAGACGTTCGCTACGTGACAGTGGTCGGTCGTCGGTCGGCCAGTTGCCGTTGATCTGGCCGGCATTCTGGAAGCGTTCGCTGAGCAGGCCGATGGCCAGCGCGTAGCTGGTGGAGTTGTTGTAGCGCAGGATGCTGCGAAAGTTGTTCATGACCAGAAAAGCTGGGCCGCGATGGCCGGCCGGTAACAGCAAAGAGGCGCTGTGCTCGCCAGGATTGGCTCGCAGAGCCCGGCCATTGCCATCACGTACTCCCAGCGTGCTCCAGTCGCTCAATGGCTTGCGCACATTCATGTCGGCCAGAGCGTAATCGAAGTCATTCGGCAGGGTGACTTCCAGGCCCCAGGGTTGACCGCTTTGCCAGCCTGAAGCGTTGAGGTAGTTGGCCGCAGAGGCCAGAGCATCGGCCGAAGAATTCCAGATATCACGTTTGCCATTGCCGTCGAAGTCCACCGCATAGCTGTTGTAGGTGGTGGGAATGAACTGGGTCTGGCCCATGGCGCCTGCCCAGGAGCCGAGCATCCGCTCCGGGGTGATGTCACCGCGCTGAAGAATCTCCAGGGCTGCCAACAACTGAGTGCGGGCAAACACCGGACGGCGCCCTTCATAGGCCAGGGTGGCCAGCGAGCGTACTACCTGGCGGTCGCCCATATTGTTGCCGTAGTTGCTTTCCAGCCCCCAGATGGCGACCAGAATATGGCGGTCGACCCCATAGCGCTGCTCGATGGCATTCAGTGTATCGTGTTGCTGAAGCAGCAGACGCTTGCCGCTGGCGACCCGTTGCGGTGACACTGCGCCGTCAAGGTATTCCCAGACGGGACGGGTAAACTCCGGTTGACTCTGGTCGGCGCGCAGAACCCCTGGGTCCGGTTGCAGGCCAGTGGTAACCCGGTCGAAGAGGTCGGCCCTGATGCCGGCCTGGAGTGCATCCTGGCGCAATTCGCCCAGCCAATGGGCAAAGCTTTGGGCTGGGGCGCTGGGGGTAAGAGCGGCGCTGGTTGGTGAGGCGCTGCTTGCAGTCTGAATCGGGGTGTCGGCACAGGCGGCCAGGGCCAGCATGCCAACGCCGGCGATGGCCAGAAAGCGACTTGCTGTGGCGCGAAGTGTTTGGGTTTTCAGCATTCAAAGTTCCAGCAGAATCCGGGTTTCGATCATAGGCAGTCAGTAGTGTTGCCTCACTGTAGCATGCTGGTCAGGTCGAGGATATCGAACCAAACCTGTGCTTGTTGGAGTCGTGGGGATTGAGCTCGGTTCCGTCTTGCCGGGCAGGTTGCGAAAAATCGCTGTGCAATGAACTAAGTTCCTTGCCTGCCGGTCGTATTCGCAGTGCCAGGAGAGTCTTGAGAGTGCCATTGTGTCGACCCGATGTTATCGATGGGATTGACAGGTTGATCAAGGTCGAACAATTCATGCCAGTTGCCAGGGAAGGGCAAATAACAAGAGGTTTAGGAGTGATGAAGGTCTTGGGGATGCTGGGCCGGCGGGCCATGTTGGCGCCGCTGGTGGTAGTTGTGTTCGTTTCAGCTTCGCTGACCCGGACTGATTACCAATGGTCGGGATTTCAGGTGCCGGAGGTCTCGGGCAACACTCTGGAGGCGATCAGTGAGCAATTGTCTGGGCATGAGCGCAAGCCGGTCTATGAGCAGCGTTTTGCTTCATCGGATCTTGACGAGTTCGTACACTCGCCCTCGATTACCGCGTTGCCTGATGGCGGGCTGATGGCGGCCTGGTTTGCCGGCTCGCGTGAGGGCGCGGCGGATGTTGAAATACGTACATCACGCTTTGATCCGGCTACGGGCTGGTCAGACGAAGAGGCCCTGGTAACCCGGGAAATGACCCGTCAGGCGCTTGGCAAACCAATCCGCAAGCTGGGCAACCCGGTGATTGCTTTGGCCCCGGATCAACGCCTGTGGCTGTTCTATGTATCGGTATCGCTGGGCGGCTGGGCTGGCAGTGCGATCAACAGCATGGTTTCCGAGGATTTTGGCCAGAGCTGGTCTGAGCCACAGCAACTGGTGACTTCCCCTTTTATCAATATCAGTACCCTGGTGCGGGCTGCTCCGGTCTTTCATCAGGATGGCTCAATCGGTCTGCCGGTCTATCACGAGTTTCTCGGCAAGTTTCCCGAATATCTCTATCTGAGCGCCGATGGGCGGATTCAGGACAAGTTTCGGATTGCTGACGGCACCAATTCACTGCAACCAACGGTAGTGCCTCTGGATGAGCAGAGGGCAATCGCGCTGTTGCGCTATGCCGGGCGACGCGGGCATGCCCTGGCGGCAGTGACCGAGGATGGCGGGCGCACCTGGAGCGAGGAGCAGGTCATTGCACCCTGGAATCCCAACAGTTCGCTGGCGGCGGTACGCTCGCATCGCAATACCCTGCTGGTGGCGCAGAACAACCTGATCGACGGCCGCTTTCGTCTGAGCCTGGATGAGTCAACACCAAGCCTTAGCACCTGGTCGCTGGTCATGGATCTGGATTCTTCGCCCGATCCTGATGGTCAACCCTTTGCCCGGGAAGACTATGAGCCTCTGTTGGCTACCAAGTTTATTGCCTCTAGCGGAGAACGGCGGCGCTCGTTGGTAAACAAGTTTATGCAGCAACTGGATCAGCGCTTGTGCCGTGATGGTGCCTGCGTATTCGAGTATGAGTACCCCTACATGATCAATGCCGGTAATGGCGTGTTCCATCTGGTGTATGCCTGGAACAACAGCTTCATCAAGCATGTGTCTTTCAATACCGACTGGCTGGAGGTGCAACCGTGATTCTCACCACCTGGGTTGCTTATCTGGCATTTACTCTGTTGCTTTTTTTGCTTTTGCCGGTGAGCCGCTTGCCGGTTGGCTGGCGCTGGGCCGTACTCGTTGTGGCGCTTGTTCTGGGAGCACTGCCATTGATTGATGGCTTGTCGCTGGCAGGCTATCTGCGGGCTTTTACTGATGATCTGGCAATTACCAGTCTGGTCGCGCTGTCTGCCGCGACGCTGGTGCGCCTGGGATGGCTGTCATCTCCGGTGCGGCAACACAAGCTGGAGTGCTATCTGCTGTTTGCCCTGATGGGGTTGGCGCTCTACCCGGCGGCCATGGGGCTAGGCATGCTGGACCCCTATCGCTTGGGCTATAGCCCGGATGGGTTGTTGCTCGTTGTGGCGGTCCTGACGCTGCTGATGCTATGGCGGGGCAACCTGCTCGCGGTGCTGATGCTGACGCTGGCCACCCTGGGCTACGCTCTGGAGCTTAAGGCCTCCGGCAACTATTGGGATTATTTGCTGGATCCGTTTATCGTTTTGTTTGCGCTCTGGAGCTTGTGCCGTGATCTGGTGCTAGGGGTGTTCCGGCGCCTTTGGCCGGCCTGAGCTGGCGGAGCACTCAGGTCTCTAAGGAACATGCTCGGTAGCTGTTGGCTACCCAGTATGCTAAAGTCCGCCCCCTTTGATTGAACTATGGCTCTGTTCATCGTGTTGACTCTCTCCGGCGTTACGCCACCGTAGTTTTCTGCCTTCCGGCCGTCAGGCCGCGCTCCCATCCACGCTGTTGGCGGTCGGGTGGAATTTTTCGTGCCCCCTCAAACTGTCATTGTTTCGCTCGTCTGTGACAGAGCGGCTGATGTGTTGTTTTCGGGTTTCTTGCAGTTTTCTGAATCTTGTTAATGGACGTGGTATGACTCTTATCCAATCGGTAAGACAAAACTGGTTTGCCAATATTCGTGGCGATCTACTGGCCGGACTGGTTGTAGCGCTGGCGCTGATTCCTGAAGCCATTGCTTTCTCAATCATCGCTGGGGTTGACCCCAAGGTCGGGCTGTATGCGTCATTCTGTATCGCCGTGATCATTGCCTTTACCGGCGGTCGGCCGGGGATGATTTCCGCCGCTACCGGAGCCATGGCGCTGTTGATGGTCACTCTGGTGCGCGAGCACGGCCTGGAGTATCTGCTGGCCGCGACTGTTCTCTGTGGGGTTCTGCAGATTGGTGCCGGATATCTCAAGCTCGGTTCGTTGATGCGTTTTGTGTCCCGCTCGGTGGTGACTGGCTTTGTCAACGCTCTGGCGATTCTGATTTTCATGGCGCAATTGCCAGAGCTGATCGATGTCACCTGGCATGTCTATGCCATGACTGCTGGTGGGCTGGCGATCATCTACCTTTTCCCCTATGTGCCGGTGCTCGGCAAGCTGATTCCTTCTCCGCTGGTATGTATCCTGCTGTTGACAGGATTGGCCGTGTACCTGGGGCTGAATATCAATACCGTATCCGGTATGGGCGAGCTGCCGGATACGCTTCCGGTATTCCTCTGGCCGCAGGTGCCACTGACTTTGGAGACGCTGTGGATCATTCTGCCGTACTCGGCGGCGTTGGCGGTGGTTGGTCTGCTGGAGTCCATGATGACTGCGACCATCGTTGACGACCTGACCGATACCAGCAGCGACAAGAACCGTGAGTGCAAAGGTCAGGGCATCGCCAACATCGGTGCTGGTCTGATGGGAGGTATGGCTGGTTGCGCGATGATTGGTCAGTCGGTGATCAACGTCAAATCGGGGGGGCGCACCCGGTTGTCCTGCCTGACCGCCGGTGTGGTGTTGTTGATCATGGTGGTGTTCCTCAGTGACTGGGTTGGGCAGATTCCGATGGCGGCTCTGGTTGCCGTGATGATCATGGTCTCGATCGGAACTTTCAGCTGGGACTCGTTGCGCAATCTGAAGAAGCACCCGTTATCAACCAATATCGTCATGCTGGCGACTGTGATCGTCACCGTTGCGACTCACAATCTGGCCTACGGTGTCTTTGTTGGTGTGCTGCTGGCGGCGCTGTTCTTCGCCAATAAAATGGGGCATTACCTGCATATCGCTAGTGAAGTGGATCCGAGTGGGCGGCAACGGACCTATAGGGTGGTTGGGCAGGTGTTCTTCAGTTCTTCCGACAAGTTCGTTACGGCCTTTGACTTCAAGGAAGCCCTTGATAAGGTAGTTATTGATCTCAGCCGTGCGCATTTCTGGGATATCACGGCGGTGGCGGCGCTGGACAAGGTCGTTCTCAAGTTCCGTCGCGAAGGTGCCGAAGTCGAGATCGTTGGCCTCAATCAGGCCAGTGCTACCATCGTAGATCGGTTTGGTGTGCACGATAAGCCTGATGCTGTCGACAAGCTGATGGGCCACTGATAAACAACAAGGAGAAATGTGTGACCACAGTGAATGTGCTTGCCTGTATCGATGCCTCCCGGTCAGCCACTGGTGTTTGCGACTATGCCGCCTGGGCCAGTCTGCGACTGGATGCGCCACTGGTGTTTCTGCATGTGCTGGATCATTCGAGTTTTCCGGTGCACGGCGACCTGTCGGGCAATATTGGCCTGGGTAGCCGTGAGCACCTGCTTGAAGAGCTGGCCAATCTCGACGAAAAGCGCGCCAGGCTGATGCGCGAGCAGGGTCAGTTGATGCTGGAGGCGGCGCTGGAACGTGCCCGGGCTGATGGTGTCGCTGAACCGGTCAGCCGGCAACGGCATGGCGATCTGGTCGACACTTTGCAGGAGCTGGAGCCGGAAATTCGCTTGCTGGTCATGGGGCGCCAGGGCGAAGAGGCAGACTCTCTGGGCCGGCATGTCGGCACCCACCTGGAAAGTGTTGTGCGTACCATGCACCGGCCGATTCTGGTGACTGCCGGGGAATTCCGTCCGCCGCGCAGCGTAATGCTGGCCTTCGACAATGGTCCGAGCACGCGCAAGGGTGTCGACATGATTGCCGATAGCCTCTTGTTCAAGGGGATGCCGATCCATCTGCTGATGGTCGGGGCTGATACCAAGGATGCATGGGAAGCCTTGAATGCGGCTAAAGCCCGACTGGAGCAGGCCGGTCATCAGGTCGAGGCAGCCATTCGTGCAGGTGAAGTGGAGGCTACGCTGCTTGACTATGAGGCGGAATACGATATCGACATGATCGTTATGGGTGCTTACGGCCACTCGCGGATTCGTCAGTTCTTCGTCGGCAGTACTACCACCAACATTCTGGCCAGAACTACCCGGCCGTTGCTGCTGCTACGCTAACCTTCCCATATGTGCAGCCTGGGACTTGCTCCGGGGATGGCCATGCCGGGCAGACATTGTCCGGCATGGTCATCCCAGTTATTTTTGCAACATATTGGAACAAGTTCATTGCCGTTAGGTCTGATGGCGGTATGACCGTGTGTCGGTATCTGGGGGAGTGGTTGGCGCCGACCTGCGGTTTCGTTTGATTAGTGACAATAATTCCAAGGAGCCGACATGGCCTGGCTGCAGTCCCGTCGTTTGCACTTCCTGCTGGGGGGGGTGCTGATTCTGTTTCTGGTTTTCGCCGCTCTGCGTGGCGTTTTCCTGATCGCTTTTTCTGCGGTAGAGCCTGGGGTCGATCAGCCCTGGTCGCTGGTGCTGGAAACCTTGGGGGTCGGCTTGCGCTTTGATCTGCGCCTGGCGATTCTGGTCATGTTGCCGTTCATGTTCCTGGCCTGGCTGCCGCTGTGGAACAGTGTCAGGTCCAAAGTATTGCGCCGGCTGGGACGCAGCTATCTGTTAGTGGTGCTGGCGCTGTTGTTCTTCATGTATTTTCTCGATTTTGGGCATTATGCCTACCTGGGCGTGCGGCTCAATGCCTCGGTACTCAAGTTCAGCGAAGATGCGTTGATCTCCCGGCAAATGCTGTGGGAGAGCTACCCGGTGGTATGGATTTGTCTGGGCTGGCTGGCGCTGACTCTGCTGACCTTCTGGCTGCTGGGTCTGCTTGAGCGGGTGACGCTGGATCGCCCGGCCAGGTCGATTGCGCTGTGGCCGCGGATCTGGGGCAGTGCGCTGATGACGGTAGTGGTGTTCCTGGCGATTCTTGGACGCACCAGCAACATCAATCTGGAAAATCCGGTGCCACTGCGCTGGAATGATGCCTTTTTTGCCGGAGACAGCCAGTTGGGCGCTCTGGGGCTTAATCCGGTGATTTTCTTCTACGATACCCTCAAGGTACCGGCCGAGCGCTATGACCTGGGACAGGTGCGTGAGCATTATTCGGTGGTGAGCGAGTATCTGGGCGTGAGCCAGCCGGATATCGATCAGTTGAATTTCACTCGTCAGGTGGCGGTACAGCCACATCGGCTTGATCTCAGTGAGCGCCCGAATGTGGTGTTCATCATGCTTGAATCGCTCGGCACCACCGCGGTGGGAGCCTACGGCAATCCCTTGCGGCCGACCCCGAATATCGACCGACTGGCCCAACAAAGCTGGTTCTTCCGGCACTTCTATGTGCCGGTGACAGGTACCGCCAAGACTGTCTGGGCCAGTATTACCGGTATCCCCGATGTGTCGCGTCAGGAGACGGCCACCCGCAACCCATTGATCACCAGTCAGCACAGTCTGATCAACGAGCTCAGGGACTACCACAAGCTCTATACCATCGGTGGCAATTCCGGTTGGGCCAACATGAATGCGCTGATCCGTCAGTCGGTTGATGATGTGCAGTTGTATGAAGAGGGCTATTGGCAGGCCAGGAATGTGGATGTCTGGGGAGTGTCTGATCTTGATCTGTTCAAGGAAACGGACAAGCTGCTGCGTGAACTGCCCAAGGACAAGCCATTCTTTGCCTATATCCAGACTGCCGGCAATCACCGGCCGTTCACTATTCCCCGGGACAATGACGGGTTCGAGGTGATCGAGCGCTCGGTGGAAGAAGTTCAGGCCGCCGGCTCACGCAGTGTTGCTCAGTACAACGCAGTGCGCCTGCTTGATTTCAACATCGGCCGGTTCATGGAAATGGCCGAGGCTAGCGGCTATCTGCATAACACCATCTTTGTGATGTTCGGTGATCACAATACCCGGATCGCCAATATCGATTATATGAAACCGGCATTCGACAAACTGGGGCTGGAAAGCAACAACGTGCCGCTGCTGATCTATGCGCCGGGCTATCTTGAACCGCGTGAGTTTGAAGAGGCGGTAGGCTTGACCGATCTGTTGCCGACTCTCGCCGGGCTGCTTGGTATCGAGTATGAAACCCGGGTCATGGGCCGTGATCTATTGACGACCGCACCGGAAGGCGAGCGAGTGGTGCCGCTGGTGTTGCGTGAGGGCTCGTTCCCGTTGATTGGCGCGGTGAGCAAGGACTTTCTGTTGCAGATGAATCACGATGGTACTCAACCGAGTCTGCACGATCTGCATTCGGACACCCCGCTGGATAACGTGGCTGAGCAATATCCTGAGGAATATCAGCGACTGCTGCCGCTGACCCGAGGCCTGTATGAAACTTCGCGCTACATGCTGTATGACAATGTCAGGAAGTAGACACCGGCTTACAGTCTGATTCGCGCGCCGGCTGCCTGCACCAGGATCAACGCCAGGGTATCCCAGGCTGAGCCGGGCTGCAGGCCCTTGATTTGCTCGTCGGCCTGTTGGGCCTGTTGCAGCCAGCCGGTCCAACGGCTGGCCGGGTGGCGTTGCAGGGCCTGGCTCAGCACCGGCTTGCGCTTGTCCCAGACCGGTGGGCGTTGGCTGGCGAAGACCCGATCCAGAGGCACTCCGCGGCCAAGGTCCTGGGCCATGGCGGCCAGGCTGCGCAGTTCGCGACTCAGGGCCCAGAGTACCACCGGCGCTTCCACGCCTTCGCCCTTGAGCCCGTGCAGGATTCGCAGGGCGTGTTCGCCCTGGCCCAGCAGCATGGCGTCGACCAGATTGAAGACATCGAAACGGGCGCTGTCGGCGACGACCTGCTGCACGGTATCCAGGTTCAGGACCCCGCCACTACAAAACAGCTTGAGCTTCTCGATCTCCTGGGCGGCGGCCAGCAGGTTACCCTCGACCCTGGCGCTCAGCAATTCCAGTGCTTCAGGGCTGGCCTGAATCCCGGCAGCGGCCAGCCGATCACGCATCCAACTGGGCAACTGGGCGCTTTCCACTGGCCAGATTTGAATGAAACGCGAGTTGGGGTGTTCGATAAGCGCCTTGGCCCATTTACTGCGTTGGGTGCTGCCGTCGAGTTTGGGCAGGCTGATCAGCAGGGTGGTGTCGGCTGGCGGTTCCTGCAGATAGGCGAGCAGGGCTTTGGCGCCTTCATCGCCGGGTTTGCCGCTGGGAATGCGCAACTCCAGCAGACGCTGGCTGGCGAACAGTGACAGGCTGTGGCTGGCCTCATACAGCTGCGCCCAGTCGAAACCGCGTTCGACCTGGAACACCTGACGTTCTTCACAGCCGGCGCTACGGCAGGCCTGGCGAATGCTGTCGGCGGCTTCGCCGGTCAGCAGCGGATCATCGCCACTGACTACCCAGACCGGCGCCAGCTCTTCCTTGAGCTGGCGTGCAAGTTGCCCGCTGTTGAGCTTCATCGGCTCAGGGGGCGGCCCGGTCGAGTTCGCGCTCGCGGGCTTGCAGTTCGCGGCTACTCAGGCTCGACAGACGCAATAGCAGCTGACGGCTGAGGTCGCGACGCATTTCTTGGCGCAGCAGTTCTTCTTCTTCACTGCTGGCGACCACGTTGTCGCGATCACGGACCAGGGCGCGCTGGGCTTCCAGGGTCTCGGGACCAACCAGGGCGCGGCCCTGGCGATCGAGAATCTGGTAGCTCAAACGGCTAGTGAGCTGAAACTCGGCCGGGCTGGCGCGAGTGGTGTAGCTGACCGCGCTGCGCTCGTTCTGCTCACCCAGCAATTGCAGGTGGTAAGGTGCACTGGCGCTGAGGCGAACTCCGCTGCTGCGCAGCATGTCGCGCACTTCCTGGTGAGTCTGGCCGAGGTTGTCGATCGCGCTGAGTCGCAGCTCTCGCAGCTCGACATTCTCCAGGGCGCCGCTACCAGTGCCGCGCAGTTGGAAGCCGCAGCCACTCAGAACCAGGGTTATACCCAGCAGGGTGGCGGTGAGTAGTCGTCGGGGGCGATTCAGGGACATCCGCTTTCTCCGTTTCTCAATTGGCGACGATATTGACCAGCTTGCCGGGGACCACGATCACCTTGCGGATAGTCAGGCCCTCGGTAAAGCGTTGTACGTTCTCGTTGTCGCGGGCGCAGGCTTCGATGGTCTCACGGCTGGCCTCCACGGCTACCTCGATATGGCCGCGCAGCTTGCCGTTGACCTGGACCACCAGTTGCAGGCTGTCCTGAACCAGTGCGGCCTCGTCGACCTGCGGCCAGCGGGCATCTATAACCGGGTCCTGATGTCCTAGGGCCTGCCACAGCGCATGACTGATGTGTGGGGTAATCGGGGCCAGCAGCAGGGCCACGGTTTCCAGCCCTTCATGCAGCAGGGCACGATCCTGATCGCTGGTCTGCCCGGCCTTTTCCAATACGTTCATCAGGGTCATCACGGCGGCGATGGCGGTGTTGAACTTGTGGTGCTGGCCGATATCCTGGCTGGCTTGCCTGATAGCCAGGTGGGTGGCCCGGCGCACGGCTTTCTGCTCATCATTGAGGTTGGCTGTGTCCAGAGCTGCTGGGGTTCCGGCAGCCACATGTTGGCTGGCCAAACGCCAGACCCGACGCAGGAAGCGCTGTGCACCTTCAACCCCTGAGTCGGACCATTCCAGGCTCATGTCCGGCGGTGAGGCGAACATCATGAACAGGCGGCAAGTGTCAGCGCCGTACTGATCGATCATCGCTTGTGGGTCGACGCCGTTGTTCTTCGACTTGGACATCTTTTCGGTGCCGCCGATTTCCACCGGCTGGCCGTCGCTCTTGAGACGTGCGCTGGTGATCTTGCCCTTGGCATCGCGTTCGACTTCAACATCGGCCGGATTGAACCAGATCTTGGCGCCATTGCTATCCAGGCGGAAATAAGTATCGGCCAGTACCATGCCCTGGGTCAGCAGGTTCTTGAACGGCTCATCGGAGCTGACCAGGCCTTCGTCACGCATCAGCTTGTGGAAGAAGCGGGCGTAGAGCAGGTGCAGGATTGCGTGTTCGATGCCGCCGATGTATTGGTCGACCGGTAGCCAATGGTTGGCAGCTTCGGGGTCGACCATGCCCTGCTCGTAGTGGGGCGAGGCGTAGCGGGCGAAATACCAGGAGCTTTCTACGAAGGTGTCCATGGTGTCAGTTTCGCGCTTGGCCGCAGCACCGCATTTGGGGCAGGTGCATTCATAGAATTCGGGCATTTTCGCCAGCGGGCTGCCGGCGCCATCGGGCACTACGTCTTCAGGCAGCACGACCGGCAACTGGTCTTCTGGTACTGGTACGTCGCCGCAGTTGTCGCAATGGATGATCGGGATCGGACAGCCCCAGTAGCGCTGACGGCTGATACCCCAGTCGCGCAGGCGGAACTGAGTTCGCGGCTGGCCCAGCCCCTTTTGCTGCAGCACTTCGCCTATGGCGGTGAAGGCGCTGTCGTAATCCAGGCCATCGAACTCGTCGGAGTTGATCAGTTCGCCCTTTTCGCCGTAGGCGTCTTGCCAGGGGGCGGGGGTAGTGTCGCCAACTGAGGTGCGGATCACTGGTTTGATCGGCAGGTTGTACTTGCTGGCAAACTCGAAATCGCGTTCGTCATGGGCCGGCACCGCCATGACTGCGCCTTCGCCGTAGCCCATCAACACGTAGTTGGCGATCCAGACTGTCAGCTTCTCACCGGTCAGCGGATGCAGGACGTACAGGTTGGTTGGCAGACCTTTCTTTTCCTGGGTGGCGATATCAGCCTCGGCCACGCCGCCGCGCTTGCACTCGTCAACGAAGGTCTGCAGGCGGGGGTTGCCGCTGGCGGCCAGGGTAGCCAGCGGGTGTTCGGCTGCCACCGCCACGTAGGTGGCGCCCATCAGGGTATCGGGGCGGGTGGTGAAGACTTTGAGTTTGCCGTCTGCGCCGATGCTGTCGCGGTCGTAGGGGAAGTGCACTTCCATGCCCACTGACTTGCCGATCCAGTTGCGCTGCATGGTCTTGACCTGCTCCGGCCAGCCGGGCAGATCATCGAGCGAGCTGAGCAGTTCTTCGGCGTAGTCGGTGATGCGGAAATAGTACATCGGGATTTCGCGCTTCTCGATCAGCGCACCGCTGCGCCAGCCGCGACCGTCGATCACCTGCTCGTTGGCCAGTACGGTCTGGTCGATAGGGTCCCAGTTGACCGTGCCATTCTTGCGATAGATCACGCCTTTCTCGAACAGCCGGGTAAACAGCCACTGCTCCCAGCGGTAGTAATCGGGGCGGCAGGTGGTGACTTCACGGCTCCAGTCGATGGCCAGGCCCAGACTTTTGAGCTGGGTGCGCATGTAGTCGATGTTCGAATAGGTCCAGGCGGCCGGGGCTACCTTGTTGTTCATGGCAGCGTTTTCCGCCGGCATGCCGAAGGCGTCCCAGCCCATCGGCTGCAGGACATTCTTGCCCTGCATGCGCTGATAGCGGGCGATCACGTCACCGATGGTGTAGTTGCGCACATGCCCCATGTGTAGTTTGCCGCTGGGGTAAGGAAACATCGACAGGCAGTAGAAGGTGTCCTGGTCGGGGGTTTCTTCAACCTTGAACGCCTGGGTGCTGTCCCAGGCGTTCTGGGCGGCGGCTTCGATCTCACGGGGGAAATACTGTTCTTGCATAGCGTTGGGCTTCAATCTCGATGACGCGGATTCGAAAAGTAATGCGGCAGGATACACCACCGGGGGCGGCTCAGGTAGTCGTATGCCATTCGTCGCCGGGCTGCATGGCAGAGCAATGCCGGGTCTATGCTCTTGAGTAGACGCCGGTCATTGATGGAGGCCGGGGTGGCTTGGCAACTCGATATACAGAGGTAAGTGATTGATGAAAGCACCGGAGCCGGAACCACTGGCGTGTCGGAACCGGGATTCCTCCTATGATCGGTTGTTGCGGCGGCTGGATCAGGCACTGGATATGGCACGGACGCGCCAGTGGCTGGACGGACAGCCGCCGGGACTGACCGAGCTGGAAGTCAACGGATTGAGTCCGGAGGACTTGCGCTTGCTATGGCGGATTCTCGATACCATAGCTGAGCAGCGGGCCGCGTCATACCGCAGTTCAGCGCTGGCGGCGCACGACACACAACAGCAGCAGCGCCAGCACGGCTAGCCCGACAGGCCAGCCGCGCCAGCGCAAATAGGGGGTCAAACCTTCGTGGGGCTGAACCCAGCCTTTCAGGGTCAGGGGCTGGAACTGTGGAACTTGCGCGCGAATACCGCCCTGGTGGTCAATCAGGGCGGTAACGCCGTTATTGGTTCCGCGGATCATCCAGCGGCCGCTTTCCAGTGCCCGCATACGAGCCATTTGTAAGTGTTGCAGCGGACCAATCGATTCACCAAACCAGCTGTCGTTGCTGATAGTGATCAATAGTTCGCTCTGAGCCGCCAGACGGGCGGCGAAATCCGGATAGACCACTTCGTAGCAGATGAACGGTGCCAGTCGATAGCCGGCGGCGCGCAAGGGTGGCTGATCGGCTGCGCCACGCGAGAAGCTCGACATCGGCAGGTCGAAGAATGCAATCAGGCCGCGCAACCAGGCTTCCAGTGGCACATATTCGCCGAATGGCACCAGTTTGTGCTTGAGGTACTGATTGGCGTCTTCACCGGCCACCAGAATACCGTTATAGATACGCAGACTACCGGTGCTGTAGTCATCGACCGGGATGCCGGTGATCAGGGTGCTGCCGTGCTCGGCCAGATTAGCAGCGATGCCCTGGACGAACGGCTCGGCCCGGCTGCTCAGTACCGGTACTGCGGTTTCCGGCCAGATAATCAGGTCACTGCCCAGGTGCGCGTAGCTCATGTCGCGGTACAGGGTCAGGGTGTGCTCGATATGGGCCGGGTCCCACTTGCGTGATTGCGGGATGTCGGCCTGAACCAGGGCGACTGACAGCGGCTCGCCGGCCGGCTGGGTCCACTCCCGGCCGTACAGGGCCCAGCCACCGAGCCAGATCGCCAGCACCAGGCCCAGGCCAGCGAGTGCGCGTGGCAGGTGCCAGAGCCGGGTTTCGCTCAAGATGGTGGCCGTCAGTACGCTGAACAGGCTGACCAGCCAGACACCACCCAGCGGAGCCCAGCCGGCCAGCCAGGTATCGAGCAGGGCGTAGCCCTGATACAGCCAGGGAAAGCCTGTGAGGAACCAGGCGCGGAAAAACTCCTGACCAACCCACAACGCAGCAAAGCCGCTCACGCTCAGCCAGGGCCCCGTTGGGCGTAGCCAGCGGCTCCAGAGCCAGGCCATCAAGCCGTAGATCAGCGCCAGACCAGCAACAAAGCCGGCTGTCAGCAGCCCAGCCAGAGCTGGTGAGGCGTCGCCGTGTATATGAATGCTGATGTAGACCCAAGAGACCCCGCTGGCAAACAGGCCAAGCCCCCATAGCCAGCCACGCAAGAAGGCCTGGCGACCTTCAATTCGGGCCAGGCCCTGGTAGAGCAGGGCGGCCGAGAGCAGGCCCAGGGGCCAGATATCGAACGGAGTGAAGGCCAGGGTGCCCAGTGCGCCGCCAGCCAGCGCGAGCAGATGGCCGGTCCAGCCTGGGGCTTGCAGCCAGTGAAGCGGGTGTCGCACGATGCGGCGTCCTTGTCCTTATTGATCGATTACGGTGATGCGCAGCAGATGAACACGGCGGCTGTCGGCGTTGAGTACCCGGACCCGGAAGCCTTCCAGTTCAACTACTTCGTTGCGTTTGGGCAGATGACCGAAGGCATTCATGACCAGCCCGCCGACGGTATCGAACTCTTCGTCGGGGAAGTCGCTGCCGAAGTGCTCGTTGAAGTCTTCGATCGGGGTCAGGCCCTTGACCAGGAAGTCGCCGCTGGGCAATGGCTTGATCTGGCTATCTTCGTCGACATCGTGTTCATCCTCGATATCGCCAACGATCTGCTCCAGCACGTCCTCGATAGTGACCAGTCCGGAGACGCCGCCATATTCGTCGATGACGATGGCCATATGATTACGGGTCGAGCGGAATTCGCGCAGCAATACGTTGAGCCGCTTGGATTCGGGCACGAAGGTCGCTGGACGCAGCACTTCCTTGAGGTTGAAGCGTTCGCAATTGCCGTCCAGCAATAGCGGCAACAGGTCCTTGGCCAGCAGAATGCCCAGCACTTCGTCGATGCTTTCACCGATTACCGGGTAGCGCGAGTGCGCAGCCTCGATCACGGCCGGCAGGAAGTCACGTGGGGCCTGGGTGGATTTGATGGTGGTCATCTGTGAGCGCGGAACCATGATGTCCCGGACCTGCATGTCGGAGACCTGCAGAGCGCCTTCGATGATCGACAGGGCCTCGATATCCAGGACCTCGTTCTGATGCGCTTCGCGCAGCAGTTCCAATAGTTCCTGGCGATTCTTGGGTTCATGGACAAAAGCCTGGACCAGTCTGTCCAGCCAGGACTTATGTCCGTTGGTCGATCGATCTTCGCTCATGTTCCTTACTCGTTGGGGGAAATATAGGGGTCGGGAAAGCCCAGTTCGGCCAGTAGCCGGGTTTCCAGGGTTTCCATGACCTCGGCTTCGGCGTCTTCGATATGGTCGTAGCCAACCAGGTGCAGGCAGCCGTGGATAACCATATGGGCCCAGTGGGCCTCGGGTGTCTTGCTTTGTTCGGCGGCTTCGCGCAGTACCACCGGGACGCAGATCACCAGATCGCCGAGCAGCGGGATATCCAGTTCCGGCGGCAGGTCGGCCGGAAACGACAGTACATTGGTTGGATAGTCGCGCTGGCGGTATTCGCGGTTGAGTGCCTGGCTTTCTTCGGCATCGACCAGACGAATGGTCAGTTCATGGCCGGGCTTGTCGCGCAGGGCCAGCCCGGCCCAGCGTATGAAACAGTCGTCGTCAGGCTGGCCAGGCAGGTCGGTGGCGCGCTGGATGTCCAGATCAAGCGTCATCGCTTGGCTCCTGACGCTCCTTGCGGGCCTTCTCCTGAGCGTGATCGAAGCGATCATAGGCTTCGACAATGCGTTGCACCAGCGGGTGACGGACCACGTCCTTGGATTTGAAATGGGTGAAGCCGATGCCCTTGACACCGTTGAGCACGTCCATCACATGAATCAGTCCGGAACGGGTGCCGCGTGGCAGGTCGACCTGGGTGATGTCGCCGGTGATCACGGCGGTGGAGCCGAAGCCAATCCGGGTCAGGAACATCTTCATCTGCTCGACTGTGGTGTTCTGGCTCTCGTCGAGGATGATGAAGCTGTTGTTCAGGGTCCGGCCGCGCATATAGGCCAGCGGCGCGACTTCAATAACCTGGCGCTCGATCAGCTTGGCGACCTGATCGAAACCGAGCATCTCGTACAGGGCGTCGTACAGCGGGCGCAGATAAGGGTCGATTTTCTGAGCCAGGTCGCCAGGCAAAAAGCCCAGTTTCTCACCGGCCTCTACTGCCGGGCGGACCAGCAGTATGCGGCGAATCTGATCGCGCTCAAGGGCGTCGACCGCGCAGGCTACGGCGAGGTAGGTCTTGCCGGTACCGGCCGGGCCGATACCAAAGTTGATGTCATGTTCCTGAATCGAGCGTACATAGCTTTGCTGGTTCGGTCCGCGCGGCTGAATCGTCATACGTTTGGTGCGCAGCAGCACTGGCTGGTGCCCGTCGACGTCATTGAGCGTTTCGCTGAGGTTTTCCAGGCCAGATTCCTGCAGGTACAGGTGTACGGTGTCCGGGGTCAGCTCCTGCTTGCCGCGGGTTTCGCGGTACAGTTGGCGCAGTACGGCTTCGGCCGAGCGGGTGATGGCCGGATCGCCGATAAGCTCGAAGTGATTGCCGCGGTTGCGCACCTCAATGCCGAGACGTTGCTCGATCAGGTGCAGATGTTCGTCGAACTGCCCGCAAAGACTGGCGAAACGCCGGGAATCCACGGGTTCGATGCTGAAGCGGTGTATATGCAAGGGAGCGTTCAAAGTGGTCTATGGGGCGCCATGTGGCTCAAGTTGAATACAGCATAACGCTCAGACGGCGTCATGCAAAGTAGACTGGAAGCAGGTCGCTCCCAGCCTGGGTTGTCAGTGACTTTTCAATTGTCCGCGCAGCGAGTGCGGCAGCGCCTCGATAATCTCGACTTCGGCGAACTGGCCGATCAGGGCCGGGTTGTCGCAGCGGAAGTTGACTACCCGATTGTGCTCGGTGCGGCCCTGGAGCATGCCTGGGTCCTTTTTCGAGAAGTCGCTGACCAGAATGCGTTGAGTGCTACCGACCATGCGCCGGCTGTTCTCGAAGCCCTGCTGGTTGAGGCGTGCCTGGAGGATTTGCAGGCGCTGCTTCTTAACCTCGGTTGGGGTGTCGTCCTTGAGGTCGGAAGCAGGGGTGCCGGGGCGGGCACTGTAGATGAACGAATAGGAGAAGTCGAAACCGACCTCTTCCACCAGTTTCATGGTCTGCTCGAAGTCACGGTCGGTCTCGCCGGGAAAGCCGACGATGAAATCCGAACTGAGGATAATGTCCGGCACGGCGGCCTTGAGCTTGCGAATCCGTGACTTGTATTCCAGGGCGGTATGATTGCGTTTCATCGCCGCCAGCACCCGGTCGGAGCCGGACTGTACCGGCAGGTGCAGGTACTTCACCAGTTTAGGAAGCTCGGCATGGGCCTGAATGATCGCATCGGAAAACTCCAGCGGGTGGCTGGTGGTGTAGCGGATGCGCTCGATGCCGTCGATCGCCGCCACTGCGTGCAGCAGGTCAGCGAAGTCCGTGCCGTCAAACCGGTAGCCGTTGACGTTCTGGCCAAGCAAGGTGACTTCCTTGACTCCGTTCTCGGCCAGGTGAATGATTTCGGCCAATACGTCGGCCAGTGGCCGACTGACTTCTTCGCCGCGAGTGTACGGCACTACACAGAAGCTGCAGTACTTGCTGCAACCTTCCATAATTGAGACGAAGGCGGTCGGGCCATCGACCCGGGGTTCGGGCAGACGGTCGAACTTTTCGATTTCCGGGAAGGAGACGTCGACCTGGGCGGTTTTGGTACTGCGTGCGGCGTCGATCATTTCCGGTAGGCGGTGCAGGGTCTGCGGACCAAATACCACATCAACATAGGACGCGCGGTCACGGATCGCGGTGCCTTCCTGGCTGGCGACGCAGCCACCGACACCGATGATCAGTTCCGGGTTCTTTTCCTTGAGTGGCCGCCAGCGCCCCAGCTCGGAAAACACTTTTTCCTGGGCCTTCTCGCGGATCGAGCAGGTGTTGAGCAGGATGACATCCGCGTCTTCGGGGTTGTCGGTCAGCTCCATTGCCTGATGTTCGCCGAGCAGGTCCGCCATGCGCGAGCTGTCATACTCGTTCATCTGGCAGCCGTGGGTCTGGATAAAGAGTTTCTTGGCCATGGGGTCTACGAAAGAATGCTCTCGGAAAAAAGCGCGATTATACACGGTATGCTATGATCCGCGCCCGCACTTCATCATTAGCGTGTCCGCAATCCTCATGAGCAAAGACAAACAGCCGATCTTTCGGGTGATTTTCAATAATCAGGGCCAGGTTTTCGAACTCTATGCCCGGCAAATCTTCCAGAGCGAGCTCTGGGGTTTCATGGAGATCGAGGAACTGGTGTTCGGTGAGCGCTCTGGCGTGCTGGTCGATCCCGGCGAAGAGAAGCTCAAGACCCAGTTCGAAGGCGTCAAGCGCAGCTTCATCCCGGTTCAGGCGATCGTGCGCATCGACGAAGTCGAGCGTGTCGGTCAGGCCAAGATCAGTGAAGCCAAGGGCGGCAACGTTATGCCGTTTCCGCTGCCGCCAGGCCCGACCCAGGGCTGAGCGCTCTTCTCCGTCTATTCCAGCGGTTCGGGGTCGGCCGGTGTTACCGGCGTTTCCGGGCCCAGGGCCGGGCTGGGCTCGGGTACCAGTGCGCGATTGAGTTGCTCTTCACGCAATTGGGCCAGGTAGTTTCGAAACAGAGTGCTGAGTACCTGATTGGCTACCGCCAGCTCTTCCGGTCCCATCTCTTCGGCAATCCGGTCGCTGGCATCCATTGCAGTATCTTCGCCGTTGACTGCCGCCATTTTCAGAATGATGAAGGCCTGGGGCAGGTTGCGCGGTACCCCCTCGCCCTGATAGTGCATCAGGCCAAGTCGATACTGGGCTGTGGGATGGCCTTGGATCGAGGCTTCTTCATACCATTCCAGCGCCATTTCCACGTCGCGCTCCAGACGTTCGCCGCTGTTGTACAACTCGCCCATCTCGAATTGGGCCTGGGCGTCGCCGGCTTTGGCCAGCGCCGTGCACTGCTCAATCGCCAGCGGCAGACTGTCATCGTCCACCCGATTGAGCGCGCAGCGCTCTTCGGTGCTGATCAGTAGTGGATTGCCGGATTCGGCCAGAGCCAGGGCTGGCAGCAGCAGACCGAAACCAAGGGGGATTAGCAGGGGGCGTATGGAAGCTGTCATCACCGAGGTGCCGTTGTCGAGTCGTTGCTGGGACACGCGTTGTCGCTATTGTGCGCCTGTTCGGCCAGCAGGCCAACCGCCAGTGCGGCAGCGACGAAGCCTGGCAGCAGCCAACTGGCGCTGGCCTCGGCGCTGAGCAGGGCGGTCAATGGCAATTGCTGGCTGAGTAGGGCAGGAGCGATCAGGCTGACCGGAGCGATCAGGCAGAGTCCGGCGATACGCTTGTCGCGGCCCAGGTACAGTACCGCGCTGGCCAGCAGGCCGGCAGCACCGAGCAGGTTGACCAGCCAGTGGTAGCCGGGTTGCCAGCCGAGATAGCGCGACAGCTCGAAGCAGGCCATCAGGCCCAGAATGACCTGGCCCCAGATCATCGGCTTCCAGCGTAGTCCCCGAGCCAGATAGACACTGACCAGTCCCAGTAGCGGCAGGCTGAGGTGCTGCGCGGCCAGGCCGAAGATCCGCTGGGCGTCGGCCATTGCCGTGCCACTGGCTCCCCACTGGCCGAGCGTCAGCAGCAGGCTGCTGAGCGCCGCCAGCAGCAATGCGACCAGGCCGGCGTTCAATGCACCCCGTGCACCGGTATGCCGTCCGACCCGGCGTGGCCAGAGCCACAGGCTAAGGCCGGCGAGGAACAGGGTCAGGAGCAGATAGCTGATAGCGATCATAGGGCGGCGAAGGCCTTCTCGGCGGCGTCCAGGGTCAATTTGAGCTCGGTATCGCCATGGGCGATCGAGGTAAAGCCGGCTTCGAAGGCGCTAGGCGCCAGGTATACGCCAGCGTCCAGCATCAGATGGAAGAAGCGTTTGAAGCGTTCGGCGTCACTGGCCATCACATCAGCGAAGGTGACGATATCGTCGGCACCGCTGAAGTACAGGCCGAACATGCCGCCGGCCTGGGTGGTGACGAACGGGATGCCGGCGGCATCGGCGCGCTGTTGCAGGCCGTCGAGCAGGCGCGTGGTGTAGTCGGCAAGCTCGCTGTGAAAGCCCGGGCGGCTGATCAGCTTGAGGGTGGTCAGGCCGGCAGCCATGGCCAGCGGATTGCCCGACAGGGTGCCGGCCTGATAGACCGGGCCGAGCGGAGCGATATGTTCCATGATTGCGCGCTTACCACCGAAACAGCCGACCGGCATGCCGCCGCCGATGATCTTGCCGAAGGTGGTCAGGTCCGGGGTGACCTCATAGTGTGCCTGAGCGCCACCCAGGGCTACGCGGAAACCGGTCATTACTTCGTCGAAAATTAGCACTACGCCATGCTTGTCGCACAGTTCGCGCAGGCCTTCCAGGAAACCGGGTGCTGGCGGTACGCAGTTCATGTTGCCGGCCACCGGCTCGACGATGATGCAGGCGACCTCGTTACCAACTTGGGTCAGGCACTCAGCCACTGCATTGATATCGTTGAATGGCAGGGTCAGGGTGTGTTTGGCGAAGGCTGCCGGCACGCCAGCAGAGTTCGGCACGCCCTGGGTCAGGGCGCCAGAGCCGGCCTTGACCAGCAGGCTGTCAGAGTGGCCGTGGTAGCAGCCCTCGAACTTGATGATGCTGTCGCGACCGGTGTAGCCGCGGGCCAGGCGGATTGCGCTCATGGTGGCCTCGGTGCCGGAGCTGACCATGCGGACCATATCCATCGACGGCACCAGCGAACAGACCAGTTCGGCCATCTCGGTTTCCAGTGCGGTCGGTGCGCCATAGGACAGGCCGTGGTCAAGCTGGCGGCGCACGGCGTCGAGTACGTCCGGATGGCTGTGGCCGAGGATCATCGGGCCCCAGGAGCCGACGTAGTCAACGTAGCGCTTGTCGTCTTCGTCGATCACATAGGCGCCTTGGGCATGTTTGAAGAACAGCGGGGTACCGCCGACGCTCTTGAACGCGCGAACCGGCGAATTGACGCCGCCGGGGATGTGTTTCTGGGCGTTGGCAAAGAGGATTTCGGAACGGGACATGAGTACTCTCTCAGGATTCAAAGACTGGAAAATAATTCGGTAAAGCCGCGCGCGCGACGCTCGACTTCAGCGGTGGTATCGGCGCCGAACAGGCCGTTGACCACCGCCAGCAGGTCGGCACCGGCGCTGATCAGTTGTGGGCCATTGTGCAAAGTCACGCCGCCAATGGCGACCAGTGGCAGGCTATAGCGCTTGCGTGCCTGCTCCAGCAGCACCGGGGTGGCCGCCGGAGCACCGGGCTTGGTCACTGATTGGAAAAAACGCCCGAAGGCCAGGTAGCTGGCGCCGGCTGCGGCCGCTTGTTCTGCAAAGTCGAGGCTGGCGTGGCAGGTGGCGCCAATGATCGCGTCACGTCCCAACTGCTGACGAGCCTCGCGCAGTGAACCGTCGTCGCGGCCAAGGTGCAGGCCGACGCCCAGTTCGGTCGCCAGGGCCAGGTCATCGTTGATGATCAGCTCAGCACCGTAATAGCTGCACAGGCTTTTCAGTTGAGTGGCTTCGTCGAGTCGGCGGGCACTGTCGGTGGATTTGTCGCGATACTGTAGCAGTCGGGCGCCGCCGGCCAGGGCTGCGTCAACCCAGGGCAGCAGCTTGCCGTCGGCCAGCAATTTGCTGTCGGTGATGGCGTACAGGCCGCGCAGGCTCATTGCTGGTTCTCCATCAGCAGGCATCCAGTGGCAGGCGGCGTGGCACATACTGGCCGTGGCCGGGTTGCTCGGCATCGCGCAGGGTGCGCCAGGTGTAGTCGAGCGCCGAACGGACCGCGCTGACCAGCCCTTCACCCAGGGCCAGGCGGCCGGCCAGGGCGCTGGCCATGGTGCAGCCGGAGCCATGGTAGTTGCCGGGCAGGCGCTGGCAGGTGAAGTCATGGCGGCTACCGTCGGCGCAGTAGAGTCGGTTATGTACTTCGCTTTCGTCGCCATGCCCGCCGGTGATCAGCAGGTGGCTGATATGCGGCAGCAGCCGTTCGGCGCACTCATCGGCGCTGCCTTCTGGCAATTCGGCAAGAATGCGTGCTTCGGGCAGGTTGGGAGTGGCAATGGCGGCTATCGGGAATAGCCGTTCGCGCAGTGCATAGCCGACATCATCCTTGCCGAGCGAGCCACCACCACCGGCACGCAGTACCGGATCGCAGACCAGGGGCGCTCCCGGTAGTTGCTGCATCAGTTCGAGTACAGTCTCGACCATGTCGACCGAGCCGAGCATGCCGAGCTTGACTGCGGCAATCGGCAGGTCGGCGATCACCTTGCGAGCCTGGGCCAGGACCCATTCACGGTCCAGCACCCGGAAGTCACTGACATCGACGGTATCCTGCACGGTCAGCGCGGTCACGGTCGGGGCGGCATGGCAACCCTGGGCCAGCAACGCTTCGATATCGGCCTGCAGGCCGGCACCGCCGCTGGGGTCGTGGCCGGACAGGCAGAGAACAACGGGTCGAGAGGGCATTGGTGTGGTCATGGGCTAAGCTTATCATCAAGGTGGATAGAACTGCAGGTCAGTCGCCTGGCTGTCAGGGCCATTGGCGCTGATCGGCTATATGGCAGGATTGTCGCTTTATTACAGCCACAATAACAATGCTCAGGACAGGTGCAGGCCGATGATGAAACCTATCGATCAATGGTTCGACGAATATGCGGAAAGTCACCAGAACCCGGTCAACAAGCTGTTTCACTGGATTTGCGTACCGCTGATTACTTTCAGCGTGCTGGGCATGTTGTGGGCTATTCATCCCTGGGTCTCGATGCTGGTGGTGGGCGTGGCGCTGGTGTTCTATGTGATGCTGTCCTGGCGCATTGCTCTGGTGATGCTGGTGCTCAGTCTGGTCATGTTGCTGATTCTGAGCATGATGACCTACGTGTTCTGGCCGTGTCTGGCAATCTTCGTGCTGGCCTGGGTGGGCCAGTTCATTGGTCACCATATCGAAGGCAAGAAACCGTCGTTCTTCAAGGATGTGCAGTTTCTGCTGATCGGTCCGATCTGGCTGTTGGGCTTTGTGTTCCGCCGGCTGGGGATAGACTACTAACGTTCAGCCAATCTCGCGCCATTCTCCCGGCTGCAGTCCGCCCAGCTCCCATTCGCCGATCTTCACTCTGACCAGCCGCAGAGTCGGCAGCCCAACAGCGGCGGTCATGCGCCGCACCTGGCGGTTGCGTCCCTCACGGATGGTGATCGCCAGCCAACTGGTCGGCACTGTCTTGCGAAAACGTACCGGCGGGTTGCGCGGCCAAAGTACTGGCTCGGCGATCAGTTCCACTTCGGCCGGGCGGGTCGGGCCGTCGTTGAGTAGCGGACCAGCACGCAGTTGAGCCAACTGCTCGGTACTGGGCAGGCCCTCGACCTGGACCCAGTAGGTCTTGGCCAGTTTGTGTTTGGGGTCTGTGATCCGGGCCTGCAGGCGGCCATCGTTGGTCAGCAGCAACAACCCTTCGCTGTCGCGATCCAGGCGTCCGGCGGCGTACACGCCGGGAATGTCGATGAAGTCTTTGAGGGTGGCGCGGCCCTGGCCATCAGTGAACTGGGTCAGCACATCGAATGGTTTGTTCAGCGCGATCAAACGTGGCTGGTCCGGTGCTGGCGTGCGCTGACGGCGCGGGTGTGATGGACGGCGCGATGCTGCCGGGGCGGGCTTTCTGGGCATGTAAGGGCCTGCAGACGAGGGATGGCTGTTTATGCTAGTGCCCGTGTCCGCTCGCGGCAACCCGCCGTGTCTCAGGTGGGAATTTCCACCACCGCCATGGTCACCGTGGCCTTACTGAACAGGCGTTTCTCGCCGCCGATCATGGCGAATACTTCTGCCTCGACAACACTGACCTGCCGACCCGCCTTGAGTACCTCGGCACGGCATAGCAACCTGTCACACAGGGCCGGGCGCAGCAGATTCACTTTGAACTCCAGTGTCAGCACGGTGTGGCCCTCAGGGGCCAGCATACCGGCAGCAGCGCCGGCGCTGTGGTCGGCTAGCGTCGTTTGCAATCCGGCGTGAACGAAACCATTTTGCTGGGCGTGCCGTGGCAGAATATCGACTGCCGCTTCCACCCAGCCCACGCCGCAGTCAGTCATGCGAATCCCCAGGTCACCGATGAAGTTGGCCCTGGCGAAACCGGCTTCAACGATGGCGCGCTGGCGTGCGCTGGGCTGTTGATGTTCATTCATTTTTAGTTCCTCTTGTGCTGGTAGCTGGCTCGCCAGGTGCGTTCAACTGAGCTTGTGTTTCATGACCTTGCCATTGGCGTTGCGTGGCAAGGCTTCACACAGCTGGTAAAGGTGCGGGATCTTGTAGTCGGCAAGGCGCGACTCAAGGTAGTGGCGCAGTTCGCCGGCCAGGTTTGTCAGCGGCTGGCGCAGTACTACACAGGCCTTGACGGTCTCACCCCATTGCTCGTGAGGAACGCCGATCACCGCCACTTCCACTATCGCGGGGTGCTGCTCAAGCAGTGCCTCAATCTCTCGCGGATAGATGTTCACACCGCCTGATATGATCAGGTCTTTCTTGCGTCCGACGACCCAAAGATAGCCCTCGGCATCACGCCGGGCCAGATCGCCACTGTGCAGCCAGCCATCCTCGGTCAGGCAGTCGGCGGTCGCCTGTGGGTTGTTCCAGTAGCCCTGCATCATGGCTTCACTGCGGATGAGAATTTCGCCAACCCTGTCGTCGGTTATATCTTTCAACTGTTCATCGACCAGACGGATCTCGGTGTGCAGGGCGCCACGCTTGCCAATCGATCCGGCTTTTTCACTGTGTTCCATGGGGTCGAGCAAGGTACCGCTGGGGCCGGCTTCAGTCAGGCCATAGACACAGTAGAACTGATTGGAACCAAAAGCCTGGCTGACCTTGCCGATCTGTTCGCTGGAGAGTGGCGCGCCCCCATAAATCCAGGCCTGCATGGAGCTCAGATCACGTTGACCTATATCCGGTTGTGCGGCGGTCAGCAGAAAAGCTACCGGGGCGCCAAAGAAGTGGGTGATGCGCTCACGTTCAACCCAGTCCAGCAGCAGGTCAGGGCGAAATTCACTGAGAACGACGTGACAGGCGCCGACCAGAGTACCGCCAAGCAGGAACACATGCACCGGAGCCGAATGGGTCAGCGGCATCATATGCAGTAACCGGCTGTCGTGATTTACCCCCATTTCCACCACAGTGGTGGTCGCCACAGTCAATATGTTGAGGTGGTTAAACAGTACGCCTTTGGGGCGACCGGTGGTTCCTGATGTGTAGAGCAAGGTGCAAGCGTCCTGGGGCTGTATCGCTGGCGGCTTAAAATCGTCGCGGGTCGAGCTCAGCATACTGTCCGCTGTATCCAGCAGCAGGGTGGGGCAGCGAGCGGTGCTGCTGGCCAGGATTGACGCCTGTTGTTCACTGCTTAGCAGCAGTCTGGCCTGGCAGTCACCGAGAATGTATCCGAGTTCTTCGCCTCTCAGCCGCGCGTTGATCGGGACCAGAATGGCGCCGAGGTTGATCACCGCGAAATAGCTCAATACCCATGGGTAACTGTTGGTCATGAACAGAGCGACTCTGTCGCCTGGGTTAATGTTGTAATGCTGCTGCAGGTAGCCTGCCAGTTTCAGGCTCTGTTGATGCAATTGCCGCCAGGTATGTCGGCTGTCAGGGGTGATGATGGCTTCATGGTCAGGATATTTGCGGGCGTTGACGGCCAGCAGTTCAGCGATCTGCATGGAGGGGCATACCTCATTGTTTTTGTAGTTTGGTGTTGCTGGGTGCTTGTCGATTGCTGTGGGCCGGCCCTGGTACAGCCAGGGCCGGTTGCTTCATCCTGCATTGGGCGTTGCGCGAGCCACCAAAGCCTCCACATCAAGGCCGCGGGGCAGGGTGCCGTAGACCCGGCCGTGGCCATCCAGGCGACTGGCGATGAAGGCGTCGGAGACCGTGGTGTTGCCAGCCTCCAACAGCAGCTTGGCCTGCAACGCTACGGCCACGTCCTCGGTCAACTGGCGGGCGCGGTACTGGATGTCATCGGTATTGCGGAAGTCGGTTTGCAGGCGCTGGATATGCGCTGCCAGGCGGGCGTCACCATGGCCTTCGCCCAGTTCGGCGAATAGAGCATCAAGTACGCCGGCCTCCTTGGACAGCGCGCGCAGCACATCCAGGCACTGGACGTTGCCCGAGCCTTCCCAGATCGAGTTGACTGGCGCTTCGCGGTACAGCCTGGGCAGTATGGTGTCTTCCACGTAACCGGCGCCGCCCAGGCATTCCTGAGCCTCGTTGATCATGGCCGGGGCCCGCTTACAGATCCAGTACTTGCCGATAGCGGTGACCAGCCGGGCGAACTTGTCTTCCTGCTCGTCATGGGCGTTGTCCAGCGCCTTGCCCATGCGCAGGGTCAGGGCTAGCGCTGCCTCGCTTTCCAGCGCCAGATCGGCCAGTACGTTCTGCATTAACGGCTGCTCGGCCAGCACCCGGCCGCCGACCTTGCGGTGGGCGCAGTGGTGGGTGGCTTGGGTCAGGGCTTGGCGCATCAGCGAGCTGGAACCGATCATGCAGTCAAAGCGAGTCAACGAGACCATTTCGATGATAGTTGGTACCCCGCGACCTTCCTCACCGATCATCCAGGCCAGGGCACCACGGTATTCGATTTCGCTGGAGGCATTGGCCCAATTGCCCAGCTTGTTCTTCAGGCGCTGGATATAGAACTGGTTGCGGCTGCCATCCGGGCGGTGGCGTGGCAGCAGGAAGCAGGATAGTCCCTTGTCGGTATAGGCCAGAGTCAGGAAGGCATCACACATCGGCGCCGAGCAGAACCATTTGTGCCCGACCAGTTCGTAGGACTGGCCAGGGCCGCCGACGCCAACCGGGTAGGCCCGGGTAGTGTTGGCACGTACATCGGTACCGCCCTGTTTCTCGGTCATGGCCATGCCGATAGTGGCGCCGGTTTTCTGCTCAATCGGCAGGTTGCGTGGGTCGTATTGGCGCGACAGGATCTTCGGCAGCCATTGCTCGGCAACGTCCGGCTGTAGTTTGATGGCCGGGACGCAGGCGTAGGTCATGGTCAGCGGGCAACTGGTGCCGGATTCCGCCTGATTGTGCAGGTACATGGTTGCTGCCCGGGCCACCTGAGCGCCAGCGCGCGGGTCGGTCCAGGGCGCCGAGGGGATGCCGGCGGCAATCGCCGCGCCCATCAGTTCATGATAAGCCGGATGAAACTCGACCAGATCAATGCGGTGACCATAGCGGTCGTGGCTCTTGAACTGCGGTTTGTTTTCGTTGGCCAGGAATCCGGCCTGCATCAAGGGACCGCCGGCCAACTCGCCATAGGCGCTGAGTTCGGCATCGGCCCAGTCGCCCTTAAAGCGTCGTACCCACTCCTGCAAGGGCAGGTCGCTGCGATAGAGGTTGATGCCATCCAGCGGCGGCACCTGGTTGGTGACTTCATGGGTTTCGGCATAGGTGTGCAGGTTCATGCGTTGATCTCCTTGGCGCCCAGGGCGCGCAGACTGAAACGTATGATGGCCCGGGTGACGCTTTCCAGGCTTTCGCTGGGGAGGCCACTGGCGCGGGCTGCGCGTGCCTGGGGCGAGAGGGGGCCGACCAGGGCTTCGGCCACGGCACCGACCAGACAGGCGGCGGTCAGGGGAATGTTGTCGACCTGAAAGCTGCCGTCGGCACTGCCTTCGCGGATTAGCTTGCAGTAGATCTCGGCATAGGCTTCGCGAAAGCGCAGGCGCTGGGTGTCCACTTCCGCTTCGACCGGTTCGGCAATCAGGGCAAAGGCCAGTTGGCGGCTGTGCCAGGCACGGGCAGCAAACTGGGCCAGTCCTCGACGCAACCGTTGTTCGGCGCTGCCGGTACCCATGAACTGACTTTTCAGGGTTTCAAACTCAATACGGGTAGCGCGGGTAAATACTTCTGCAGCCAGTGCACCCTTGCCGGAAAAATGCCGGTACAGACTACCGGTGGCGATACCAGCAGCGCTGGCCAGACCGGTCATGCTCAGACTGGCGAAGCCGCCCTCGGCGACCTGCTGGAGTGCGCAATCGAGTATGTGCTCACGCTGAGCCTGGTCTCGCTCCAGGCGGGCTTCGGTCACTCGGTAGGCCATAGTCTGAATCCTGGTTCATATTATGGGTGTAGTGAATCAGGATTCAGACTTTGATGCAGGAGGGATTTCGGTCAGAGTGCTGGTCGAACTGGCCAGTTCAGTCCTTAAGGAACCGCTGAAAAAACGTAGGCGAGGCTGGCAAGACAAGGCAAAAACAGCCGAAAAAGCGCAGTTTACATAGTGTAAATGAGCATTTTGAGGCTGTTTTTAACGCCGTATTGCCAACGCAGGTAGTTTTTCAGCCGATAACGGCAATAACCACTTCTTTGATCACAAAGGCGGCTACGCCCAGGCCCAGGGCAAAGAACAGCACCATGGTGCCGTAACGTCCAGCCTTGGACTGCTTGGCCAGATCCCAGACGATAAACCCCATGAAGGCTACCAGGCCGAAGATCATCACGGGCATGGCGATGGCTTCAAACTGTTCGTAATCCAAGCGATGACTCCAGAAAGATTGACTGCGCGGCCATTATACAGGTGCGTGGGCCGACTGAGCGCGACAGGTCGTCGCAGCGACTCAGTGTCGCCCAAGATGTTTGAGGGGCAGCTCGGTAGAGGCCACCACCTGATTGAGGACAAAACTCGAGCGCACGCTGGATACCCCTTCGATACGGGTCAGCTTGCCGAGCAGAAACTGCTGGTAATGCTCCATGTCAGGCACTACTACCCGCAGGTGGTAGTCGGCTTCCATCCCGGTGACGAGGCAGCAGTCCAGCACCTCCGGGCAGTCCTTGATCACCTGCTCGAAGCCGGCAAAGCGCTCCGGAGTATGCCGGTCCATGCCGATCATCACGAAGGCGGTCAGGGTCAGGCCCAGCTTGCGCGGGTCGAGCAAGGCGACCTGGCGGTTGATATAACCGGCGTCTTCCAGTTGTTTGACCCGGCGTGAGCAGGGCGAGGGTGACAGGCCGATGCGCTCGGCCAGCTCTTGATTGCTGATTCGGGCATCGTGTTGCAGTTCGGCTAGGATCTTCAGATCGTAGCGATCCAGCGTGTGTTCAGTCATTGCTGCGCCTTGATTGCTTAAAATGTGTATTTTGTAGTCGAGTATTGCTGAATGATAGTGGTTTCGTGCAATTTTAGGCAAGAAATGTCGGAGCGATCGCCGTAGCATAAACACATCGATTGAACGCCGAGACCGGTCGTCCAGCCGGCCCACTCACAAGGTGGTCCGGGGTGAAACACCTTACCAGGTGCAGCACCAGCCGGTTACCCCGCTCACAAGGCTCGGGAGTCAGGCACTAGCCGATCAGGATAGCTGAGGACACCCCCGAAAAAGGCCGATTCTTGCGAGTCGGCCTTTTTCGTGCAGCCCTGTAAAGACTAGACCGGGTCCTTGTGCACTAGTACTTCGGCCTGGGGAAAGCGCTTTGTGATTGTCAGCCGTACCTGCTCGCCCAACTCATGGGCCTGGGCCAGGCTAAGGTTGGAGGGCAACTCGACATGCATCTGCATGAACCACTGCTGGCCAGATTGGCGAGTGCGCAGGTCGTGCACATCAACCACCCCGGGAATCGCACGGGCAAGTGCCAGGGCTTCGTTGCGCACGGAATCCGGTAGTTCGTGGTCCATCAAAATCTGGATTGCATCCCAGCCGATACGCAGCGCGCCGTATCCGATATATAACGCGATCACCAGCCCGAACAGAGCGTCGGCCCGGGCGATCCCATAATGGGCCAGCAGTAGTGCGACGATGATGCTGGCATTGAGCAGCAGGTCTGAACGGTAGTGCAGGGCATCGGCCTTGATCGCGGTGGAGCCGGTACGGCGGATCACATGGCGCTGGATCAGTAGCAGCCCCATGGTTGCGGCGATCGAAAACAGCATTACTGCCACGCCCAGCCAGGCTGCTTCCAGCCCCCTGGGGTTGAGCAGCCGATCAATTCCTTGCAGCATTACCAATACTGCCGAGCCGGTGATGAATGCCGCTTGCGCCAGGGCCGCCAGTGCCTCTGCCTTGCCGTGGCCGAACCGGTGATCATGATCGGCTGGCTTGAGCGCGTAGCGCACGGCAAACAGGTTGATCAGCGAGGCGCCGGCATCCATCAGCGAGTCGATCAGCGAGGCCAGCAGACTCACCGAGCCCGACATCAGCCAGACCGAGGTCTTGAGCAGGATCAGCAGCAAGGCCACCGACACTGACGCGTAAGTGGCTAGTTTGAGTAACCGGGCGCGTTGCTCGGTAGTTAGATGCCGGTTGTTCATCAGGCCCTGGGCGGCAAACCGAGGAGTGCCAACTGCTGGGTGCTGGGAGCGCTCAGGCGCTGGGCCTGTTCCAACGGCAGTTCAATGCCCAAATCCTGGTACAAAATCGCCTGCAGCTTTTGTGCGTCGACCTGGCCGTGCTCATCAACGGCCTGGTTCAGCCGCTCCGGAGCCAGCGAGTAGCGGGCGTCGGGCAGGTAAATCGCACCGGTGGCGAAATCCACGGCGAAGGCGATCAGTCCGGGAATGATATAGAACAGCAGGCCAATGCCGTTGAGAATGGCGACGCCGCTATCGATCTCACCACTGATCTGGCCACGGCGTTCGGGGTAGAACACGGTGCCGCAGGCAGCCAGTTGGCTGGTCAGGGTAGCGGTCAGGATGATGCTGGCGAGGGGTTTCAAATTCATGATGACTTCCGTTGAACAAGGCTGGATCGATGGTCAGTATAATGCCTGACTTTGTCCAACAGATGGCAGTAGCGCATGCATGATCTCCCTGTCAGCGCCGTGATACCCGAGTTGAAGCAGACCTTGGCTGCTGCGCCCTGTGCTGTGCTGCAAGCGCCACCCGGGGCTGGCAAAACTACTCTGGTGCCATTGGCTTTGCTGGACGCTGACTGGTTGGCCGGGCAGAAAATCATTCTGCTTGAGCCCCGGCGCCTGGCCGCGCGGGCCGCGGCCGAACGGCTGGCGCAATTGCTTGGCGAGCCGGTCGGGCAGACCGTGGGTTACCGCATCCGTCTGGAAACACGGGTCAGTCAGGCGACCCGCATCGAGGTGGTGACCGAGGGAATTCTGCAACGGCTGTTGCAGGCCGATCCGGAGCTGCCCGGTGTTGGGCTGGTGATTTTCGATGAATTCCATGAGCGCAGTCTGGATGCCGATCTGGGTCTGGCGCTGTGTCGCCAGACCCAGCAATACCTGCGTGATCAGCCGCCGCTGAAACTGCTGGTGATGTCCGCAACGCTGGATGCCGAGGCGATTTGTGCGTTGCTCGATCAGGCGCCGCTGGTGCGCAGCGAGGGCCGTCAGTATCCGGTTGAGGTGCGTTATGGCGCCGCCTTCCGGCCCAGCGAGTTCATTGAGCCGCGGGTGGTGCAAACGGTGTTACAGGCGTTGGCTGATGAGTCTGGCAGCTTGCTGGTTTTTCTGCCCGGCACGGCGGAAATCCGCCGGGTTCAGGCGCAACTGAGTGAGGCGTTGCAGGGGCGTGACGACATTCAGCTAACGCCGCTGTATGGCGAGCTGGATTTTACCGAGCAGCGTCGGGCCATCAGCCCGGCCGAGTCCGGTCAGCGCAAGGTGGTGTTGGCGACCCGGATTGCCGAAACCAGTCTGACCATTGAGGGCATTCGGGTGGTGGTGGATGCTGGCCTGTCACGTGAGGCCGCCTTTGACCCGGTTAGCGGCATGACCCGACTGCACACCCGGCGGGTCTCACGGGCTGCGGCCGAGCAGCGTGCCGGGCGCGCCGGGCGTTTGCAGCCGGGGGTATGTTACCGGCTGTGGTCAGCCACCCAGCATGAGCAACTGGCGGCCCAGACCGAGCCGGAAATGCGCCAGGCCGATCTGGCGCCGCTGGCCCTGCAACTGGCGCAGTGGGGTGTGCAGCAAGCCGATGACCTGGACTGGCTGGACCCACCGCCAGTGGCCGCATTGCAGCAGGGCCGCGAACTGTTGCAGCGCCTCGGTGCCTTGAGCCGGGATGAGCGCGGCTGGCAGTTGAGCGAGCATGGCCGGGCGATGGCCGAACTGCCGATGCATCCACGTCTGGCGCACATGCTACTGCGTGGTCAGGCTCTGGGGCTTGGGCGTCTGGCCTGTCGGTTGGCGGCATTGATTGGTGAACGTGATCTGTTACGCGGGGTTGAGGATGCCGATATTGCCCGGCGCCTGATGCTGTTTGATGATCCCAAAGCCGAGCCCTCGGTTGATCGTGGTGCACTGCAACGGGCCCGGCAACTGGCCGAGCAATGGCAGCGGCTGATTGAGCGTCAGCCCAGTGCGGAAGTGGTCAGCGAGCCAGAGCATGAACATTGGCAGGGGCTGTTGCTGGCGCTGGCCTATCCTGACCGGATCGCCCAGCGTCGTGGGGAGTCCGGCAGCGACTATCGGCTGGCCAACGGCCGTTCCGCCGCCTTTGCTCAGGTCGACTCGCTGCAACAGCAACGCTGGCTGGTGGTGGCCAGCCTGGGCGGACATGCCAGTCAGCGCAGTGCGCGGATTTTCCTAGCCGCTGCGCTGGATGAGGTGCTGATCCACAGCCATCTGGCCGAGCTGCTTGACAGCGAAGATACCCTGGCCTGGGATGCTCGCACTGAAACGCTGGTTGCCGAGCGCCAATGCAAACTGGGTGCCCTGGTGGTTAGTCGCGAGCCGCTCACCAGTATCGATCCGGCCCAGCGCAACCGTGCCCTGTGCGCGGTGGTGCGCAAGCAGGGCCTGGTGCTGCTGCCCTGGACCCCGGCACTGCGCCAATGGCAGGCGCGCATTGCCCTGCTGCGCCAGCTGGATCTGGAGGCGGGGCAGTCGAGTGACTGGCCTGACCTGTCCGACCAGGCCCTGCTCGACAGTCTGGAAGACTGGCTGGCGCCGTATCTGGACAGGGTTAGCCGACTCAGCCACTTCGCCAATCTGGATCTGCACAACATTCTCGCCACGCTGCTGCCCTGGCCATTGCCGCAGCGACTGGAGGAGCAAGCGCCGACCCACTGGACCGTGCCGACCGGCTCGCGAATCCGTATCGATTACAGTGAACATCCACCAGTGCTGGCGGTGCGTTTGCAGGAGTTGTTCGGCAGCGCCGATACGCCGCGTATTGCCGCCGGGCGGCTGGCGCTCAAGCTGCATCTACTGTCGCCGGCGCAACGGCCGGTGCAGGTAACCCAGGATCTGGCCGGATTCTGGCGTGGCAGCTATGCCGAGGTGAAGAAGGACATGAAGGGCCGCTACCCCAAACACTACTGGCCCGATGATCCGCTGCAGGCCGAACCGACCCGGCGGGCCAAGCCCAGGGTGTAAACCTTGGGTGTAAGCCGCCGCAAACTGGCACCCCCAGGCCCGAATCCGTACAATCGCCAGCCCACCCCGCTGCCAGGAGCTGTGCATGGACAACACCAGTCAGATCATCGAACGCAGTGCCGAGCTGTTTGCCGGCAAGCGGGTGTTGCTGGTCAATCCGCAGGCTGACGGTCTGACCGCCAGCCTGGAAGCTGACTGGCAGGTCTGGACCTGGGATTATGCCGCTTGGCTGGGGCTCAAGGGGCGCCTGGATGAGGCCTGCTTAAGCTTTAGTCATCTATGTCCAGAGGTCGGACAGCTCGACGCTGCCATTTTGGTTATGCCCAAGGCTATTGAGCGCGCGGAGTACGCTCTTGCCCAGATCGCTCCGTTGCTGGCTTCCGGTCAGCCGCTGTATCTGGTTGGGGAGAAAAAGGGCGGAGTCAGCCGTGCGGATAAACTGCTTGGCCAGTTTGGCAGCCAACCGGAAAAGCTCGACTCAGCCCGGCACTGCCAGCTCTGGCGGGTGCAGCTGGACGCACCGGCGGCGCCCTTTGCTCTGGCCGACTGGCAGCAGTCGTTCACGGTCGAGCTGGCGGACCAGCAGATTGAGCTGCTGAGCCTGCCCGGTGTGTTCAGTCACGGTCGGCTGGACGAGGGCAGTGAATTGCTGCTGGAGGAGCCCGCCCCGTTGCCGGTCGGTAAGGTGCTGGATTTTGGCTGCGGCAGTGGTGTGCTGTCGATCGCCCTGGCGCGGCGCAACCCTGAGTGCCGGTTTGAACTGGTAGATACCGATGCCCTGGCCCTGTACTGCGCCGCTCAGAGTTTGGCGCGCAACGGCGTCGAGGCCGAGGTATACCCCTCCGATGGGCTCAGTGAGGTGCACGGGCGCTATCATGCAGTGATCAGCAATCCGCCGTTCCATACCGGGATCCGTCAGGATACCGGGATTGCCGAGCGCTTCTTCAATCAGGTGACCCGCCATCTGCTGCCTGGCGGTGAGCTGCGCATCGTTGCCAATGGCTTTTTGCGTTATCCTCCGCAGATCGAGTCGCATATTGGCCCGTGCCGGGTGTTGCGCGAGAACAGCCGCTTCAAAGTGTATTCTGCTGTGGCGCCGGGTTGAGCCCAGTTGCAGCTACTGCAATGACTTGCTAAAGTTGCGCCCGTCTTAGGGGAGTAGTCTCTCTCATGAGGCAGGTGTCAACATAATTGATCCGCAGATCATGGCACCTGCGACCCGCCGTCACCGCGTGTGACTGGGTAGCTCTGAAAACGTAGGCGAGGCAGCCACAGCAAGGAAAAAACAGGCGAAAAAGCGCAGTTTACAGACTGTAAATGAGCATTTTGAGCCTGTTTTTAACGCCGCTGAGGCAACGCAGGTAGTTTTCAGAGGTTCCCAGGGGTTTGACGAGACCTTTGACACATGACCACCAGCCGAGGGCGGGGGTAGTCGTGTGTCAATGGAATCGTAACCCCGCCCTCTCTGGAAATTCCGTGGAAGCCTTCTTCGTTTCA
Organism: Pseudomonas jilinensis; assembly: GCF_003586265.1. Taxonomy (NCBI): domain Bacteria; kingdom Pseudomonadati; phylum Pseudomonadota; class Gammaproteobacteria; order Pseudomonadales; family Pseudomonadaceae; genus Pseudomonas; species Pseudomonas jilinensis. The sequence continues at coordinate 328,627 of NZ_QJSA01000001.1, forward strand.
ACCGGTATTGTCACGCTGGCAGAGATCGGCGACAAAACCCAACTGCTGGCGCTGCTGCTGGCTGCCCGTTTTCGTCGGCCCTGGCCGATTGTCTGGGGCATTCTGATTGCCACTGTTCTCAACCACGCACTGGCCGGCGCCGTTGGCCAATGGGTCAGCGTGTTGCTGAGTGACTTCTGGCTGCACTTGATCCTGGCTGTGAGTTTCATCGCCGTGGCTGGCTGGACCCTGATTCCCGATAAGCTCGATGACGAAGATACCCCGCCGATCAGTCGCTATGGCGCGTTCATGGCAACCCTGGTGGCGTTCTTTCTGGCCGAAATGGGTGACAAGACCCAGGTGGCTACTGTGGTGCTGGCGGCGCAGTTCGATGCCTATGTCTGGGTGGTGCTGGGTACCACGCTGGGCATGCTGCTGGCTAACGTGCCGGTAGTATTCATGGGTAATGTGATGGCCGGGCGCCTGCCGTTCAAGCTGATTCGGATCGTTGCAGCCAGCGCCTTCCTGGTGATGGGCCTGTATGCCGGCTGGCTGGCATTCAGCGGTTAGACGGTTCCAATTTTCAGTAATTGTTCAATGGTTATAGCCACCACCAGTGCACAGGTTGCCAACAGCAGGTGTTTAACGAGCAAGGCACTGATGCTGTTGGCATTGTGGCCGTCGGTGACCTGGTTGATGAAGCGTTCGGTCTGGAATACCGCATACAGAAAGCACAATGCTGCCAGAACCAGTCCGAGATAACCCGCTGCTTTGCCATAAAGAACGAAGGATGCCGGATAAATGCAGGTTGGCAAGAACGGCAGGATGATAATCCGGTTGCCTAGCGGTTCCTGAGCCAGCTTGAGAGCGAGACTCTCCAGCAGGTTGCGTGGAATGCGTGGTGTCGATGCGCGCCGGGATGCTTTGCGCGGATTCTTGGGTTTGGCCATGGATGCGACTAGAGGCGGGCACTGATATTTCAGTGCCCGCAGGATGGCGTTATGGAGTTTGCTGCGACGGCTCTGGGGCCGCGACAGCGGCTGGAGCCTGGGCTGCAGACTTGTTTGCCAGCTTCTCGACGTTCATGGCGATTGCCAGCAGCAGGATCAGACTTTCCTTGAAGAACGACATCAGGATCACGGCGAAGTAGAAATACACCACTACTCCGATGGCGCTACCGATGCCGCTGAAGAAGCCAACCCGGAACATCACGCCGAACAGGGTAATCACTGCAACTACTGCGCCGACGAACCAGGATAGGAAGATCAGACCATCCCAGGCTGCGCGAATCCAGTCAAATACCGGAAATTCCGATTTACTGCTGGCGTCGTCCGGATTGCCGGCTGCCTGGCGGCGTTCAGCCAGACGCAGGGCAGCACCTTTCCAGATTGACCAGGGAATGGTGAAAAAGCGCACGACGCAGACAATCAGCGCTTGAATGACGGCGGGGCCGAGTTTTTCTTGCAGTTGGGACATGACAGCTCCTTGCTTGGGGTTATGGTCTTCAATGGGTCAACGCCCAGCATTATGCCAGCATTGAGTGAGCACCGGTGATATTGGTGATGAAGCTGGTTGCGCCGATCACAGGGCTAAAACGACTGTTTTGCAGTGTGGGTTAAGCACTGTCCTCAAGAGGGGTTGTAATTGACTCAGATCAGTTGTCAGCCATAGGAGCTGTTCTATGCTGAGACAGTGCGCCCGGCTCTGGCTTGTCCTCGTGGGTGCACCGCAGGCTTGGCAGTCCCAGGAGTAGCCTTCGTGAGGCACCACGAATAGGAGAACTCTTATGGCTGATGACAGCGCGTCCGCGCAAAATCTCGAAGAAGATCTGGCTAGCCGTTTCCCCACGGCTTACAGCATTCTGTTTTTGCTGATCATTCTGGTCGCAGCACTAACCTGGATCATTCCCGCAGGACAATACGAACGGGTGATGAACGAGGAGATTGGCCGAGAGGTAGCCGTACCGGGCACCTTTGAGGTGGTCGAACCCAACCCGCAGGGCTTTGTCGAGGTGCTGATGGCGCCGACGGCAGGGTTCTATGATCCGGACAGTTATGCCGCCAACGCCATCGATGTGGCCTTGTTCGTACTGTTTCTCGGCGGTTTTCTCGGGGTGGTCAATGCCACCGGAGCAATCGACACAGCGATCCGCAGTGCCATGCACAAACTGGAGGGCCGAGAGATCTGGATGATTCCTATCCTGATGCTCCTGTTCGCCTTGGGGGGCACGACCTATGGCATGGCCGAAGAAACCCTGGCGTTTTATGCCATTCTGATCCCGATCATCATTGCTGCCGGCTATGACGCGGTTACCGGGGTTGCGATCATCCTGATTGGCGCCGGGATCGGGGTGCTGGGCTCAACCATCAACCCGTTTGCGACTGTGATCGCATCCAATGCCGCCGGTATCCCCTTTACTGACGGTATGGTGCTGCGCCTGGTGCTGTTGATCGGCGGCTTGCTGATCTGCTGCGCCTATGTGATGCGCTATGCCCAGAGGGTCAAGAACGATCCGTCAAAATCCATCGTGGCGCGCCAGCGCGAAGCTCACCGCAAGCTGTTTTTGCAGGGGCATGATGAGATCGACGATTTCACTCTGAGCCTCACCCAGAAACTGGTGCTGGTGATCTTCGTCCTGACCTTTGTGGCGATGGTCTGGGGCGTGTCATCCCAGGACTGGTGGATGGCCAATATGGGCGCGTTGTTCCTAGGTGCGGCAATAGTCGTTGGTCTGGTGGCCCGGCTGGGAGAAAAACGTCTGACCAGTTGTTTTGTCGATGGTGCCCGCGATTTGCTCGGGGTGGCCTTGGTGGTTGGTCTGGCCCGGGGCATTGTGGTGATCATGGAGCAGGGCATGATCGCTGACTCGATTCTGCACAGCGCCGAAACCACGCTGGGTGGCATGTCGGCTCTGGGGTTCATCAATCTGATCTTCTGGATCGAAGTGGGCATGAGCTTCTTCGTGCCGTCCTCGTCCGGTCTTGCCGTACTGTCGATGCCGATCCTGGCGCCGTTGGCGGATTTTGCCAACGTCAGCCGCGACCTGGTGGTGACAGCCTATCAATCGGCCAATGGCCTGGTGAACCTGATCAATCCGACGTTCGCGGTGGTGATCGGTGGCCTGGCGATAGGGAGGGTGTCCTATGACAAGTGGCTGGTGTTCATCTGGCCGCTGCTGCTGATTCTGACCATCTTCATCAGCGTGGTAATCAGCATCGGCGCCTTCCTGTAATTCACTGAAAAAAGGAATTTTCACATGACAGAACCTACTCTAGGTGTCCATTCGGAAACCGGTGTGCTGCGGCAGGTCATCGTTTGCCGCCCGGGGTTGGCCCACCGCCGACTGACGCCCAGCAATTGTGATGCGCTGCTGTTTGACGACGTTTTCTGGGTCAAACAGGCGCAGAAGGACCATGATGTTTTCGCCAGCCTGATGCGAGCCCGAGGGGTCGAAGTGCTGGACGTCAATGAACTACTGGGCGAAACCCTCGATATCGAAGAGGCGCGAGCCTGGATTCTTGATAATCGAATCAATTGGAATCATGTTGGCGTCGGCATGGTCTCCGACCTGCGCGCCTGGATGGACGAACTGCCAGGCCAACGGCTGGCCGAGTTTCTGATTGGTGGTCTACAGGTCAACGATCTGCCGTTCGACCCAACCGGGCTGTTCGGCAACCATCTGGGGCCCTATGGTTTTGTACTGCCGCCGCTGCCGAACTTTCTGTTCACCCGTGACAACAGCGCCTGGATCTACGGTGGTGTGACCCTGAACCCGATGTATTGGGCGGCCCGCAAGCCGGAAACCCTGCTGATGGCGGCGATCTACCAGTTCCATCCCAAGTTTGCTGGCAAGGTCGAGGTACTGTGGGGTGATCCACTTAAGGATCATGCCCTGGCCACTCTGGAAGGGGGCGACATCATGCCGGTCGGCAATGGCGCGGTGCTGGTGGGCATGGGTGAGCGTACCTCGCCACAGGCGATTGGGCAGTTGGCCAGCGCGCTGTTTGCCAAGGGGACGGTCAACCGGGTGGTTGCCTGTCAGATCCCCAAGACCCGCTCGGCGATGCATCTGGATACGGTATTTACCTTCTGCGGTGGCAATGTGGTTACCAGCTTCAAGGAAATGGCCGATCAGATGGTCTGCTATGACCTGCGCCCGGGTGCAGGCGGCAAGCATCTGTCGTTCAGCCAGGATCCGCGGCCGATGTTCGATGTTGTGGCCGATGTGCTCGGTTATGACTCGTTGGTGGTAGTGCCGACCGGGGGTGACAATCCCGCCGAGCGTGAACGCGAACAATGGAACGATGGCAACAATGTTCTGGCGCTGAGCCCGGGCGTGGTGATTGGTTACGACCGTAATGACGACACCAACGCTGCGCTGGAGGCTGCAGGCATCGAAGTGCTTAGCATTCCTGGTGCAGAGTTGGGCCGGGGTAGAGGTGGTGGCCGCTGCATGAGCTGCCCAACCATTCGCGACGCTATCTGACAGCAAGGAGCACCACGATGGCTTTCAATCTGAAAAATCGGCATTTTCTCACCCTGCGTGACTTTAGCCCGCGGGAAATTGCCTTTCTGCTCAAGCTGGCCGCTGACCTGAAAGCGGCCAAGTATGCTGGTACCGAAATGCCGCTGCTGCAGGGCAAGGACATTGCTCTGATCTTCGAGAAGGATTCGACCCGGACTCGGGTCGGCTTCGAGGTGGCGGCGTTTGACCAGGGGGCCAGGGTGACCTACCTGGGGCCCACCGGTACCCATATCGGTCACAAGGAGTCGGTCAAGGATACTGCCAGAGTGCTTGGGCGTGTGTATGACGCCATTGAGTACCGTGGCTTTGGTCAGAATATCGTCGAAGAGCTGGCACAGTACGCTGGGGTACCGGTTTACAACGGCCTGACCAATGAGTTCCACCCGACCCAGATTCTCGCGGACTTCCTGACCATGCAGGAAAACATCGAAAAGCCGCTGCGCGAGGTCTCCTATGTGTTTATCGGTGATGCTGCCAACAACATGGGGGACAGCCTGTTGATTGGTGGCGCCAAGATGGGGATGGATGTGCGCCTGTGTGCACCCAGAGCCTGCTGGCCACAAGCCGAGATCCAGCAGGAGGCTCAGGAAATTGCTCGCACCACTGGTGCACGGATCACCATTACCGAGGATGTTGACAGCGCCGTGGCCGGGGTCGATTTTGTCTACACCGATGTCTGGGTTTCGATGGGTGAGCCGGAGGAAAAGTGGGCCGAGCGGATCAAGTTGCTGCTGCCCTACCAGGTTAACGCTGAACTGATGGCCAAAACCGGCAACCCGCAGGTGCGCTTCATGCACTGCCTGCCGGCCTTTCACAATACCGAAACAGCCGTTGGTAAAGAGATCCAGGAGAAGTTCGGTCTCGACGCCATGGAAGTGACTGAGGAGGTATTCGAAAGTCCCGCTTCGATCGTGTTCGACCAGGCGGAAAATCGCATGCACACGATCAAGGCGGTGCTAGTCGCCACCTTGGGGGCCTGACGTGCTGGTCGTCGCCGCCTTGGGCGGCAATGCCCTGCTAAAACGTGGTGAACCGCTGACCGCCAGTACCCAGCGGGCCAACGTCCAGATCGCCGCCAAGTCATTGGCGGCGGTCGTGCGGGCCGGGCATGATCTGGTTGTGACCCATGGCAATGGCCCGCAGGTTGGTCTGTTGGCCCTGCAGGGCGCAGCCTACAAGCCGGATGAGGCTTATCCGCTGGATGTGCTGGGGGCGGAAACCGAGGGAATGATTGGCTATATCATCGAGCAGGAGCTGGAAAACGCTCTGAACCACGATCGCCCGGTCGCTACCCTGTTGACCCAGGTTGTGGTGGATCAACATGACCCGGCGTTCGAAAAGCCGACCAAGTTCGTTGGTCCGGTGTATGAGCGTGAGGAGGCAGAGACCCGGGCCAAGGCCGCAGGCTGGCATATCGCCCAGGATGGAGACAAGTGGCGCCGGGTAGTGCCGTCACCCAAACCGTTGGAAATCCCCGATATGCGGGTCATTCGCCTGTTGCTGGACAAGGGCGTGGTGGTGATCTGTGCCGGTGGTGGCGGGATTCCGGTGTTGCGCCGTGATGACGGTAGCACCGTGGGGGTGGAGGCTGTTATCGACAAAGATGCCGCCAGCGCCTTGCTGGCCCAGCAGCTTGAGGCCGATGCGTTATTGCTGCTGACCGATGTCGATGCCATTTACCGGGGCTTCGGTACTCCCAGCGCGGCCGCGATTGACTGCCTGAGCGTTGAGCAGGCTCGCACCCTGGAGCTGCCGGCCGGCTCGATGGGACCGAAGCTGACCGCAGCCGCCGATTTCGCCGTTAGCGGTGGCCTCAGTGGCATTGGCCGCCTGGAAGATGCCTTAGCGATTCTCGACGGTCAGGCTGGCACCCGCATCCTCAACTGAATGATCCCATACAGCGCGAGCATTCGCTCGCGCTGTATGCTGATCTTCTTGCCCAAATCTAGGCCCCGGGGAACGGAAAACGGGCCATGGCCGCTTCAATCTGTTCCATGCTGCGCCGATGAGCTGGTCGTTGTTCAAGGCCTTGCCAGTAAGTCACGAACTCCGGGCGTTTATCGATGGTGCCAAACTGCATGCCCCAGCCGATATGCGAACCGACATACACATCCGCCGCTGAAAACCGCTCGCCGGCAATGTACTGGCGCCCGCGCACGGCATCGGCCAACACATCCAGCACCTGCTCAGGTAGGCCACAACCCAGTTGCATTTGCTGTTCGGGGGTCATCTCGATGCCGCAGGTGCGCAGTCCGAAGCTGGCCTCCAGTGGTCCGGCGACGAAGAACAGCCAGCGGTAATAATCGCCACGCTCAGACAGCGCCGGTGCCAGATGCGCCTCAGGGAAAGCGTCGGCCAGATAGGCGCAGATTGCCGCGGCTTCGGTCACCACAACCTCACCGTGCTTGATCGCCGGGACCTTGCCCATGGGGTTGATGACCAGATATTCCGGGGCCTTCATCGATTTTCCGTATGCCAGATATTCGATCTGATATGGCATGCCCAGCTCTTCCAGCATCCAGTGCACGATGCCGCCACGCGAGTAGGGGTTGGTGTAAAAAATGATGTCCTGTTCCATGTTGCACTCCAGCGTTCCGTTGAAAGAAGGCCCAGCTTAGTGCGAGGTGCTGACAGATTTTGTCAGCAGTGTGCTTCGGGGCAGGAGTCAGTATGGTCCAGAGTCGCTAACCATTCCTGGCGCAGGGCATGGCGGCGGCGCGGATAGTGTTCCGGCAGCAGTCTGGCAGCCTCGATCCGGTCGGTCCGGAAGTGGCGAAAATCCTGCCGCAGCTCGCACCAGGCGGCCAATACCCGGGTCGATTCAAAGAACACTAGGCTGATCGGCCAGATCAACCGTTGTGAGGGGTTGCCGGCCTCGTCGCGGTAGTGGAGCTGTAGCTTGCGTTCTTCGCTGATAGCCTGACGCAGGACCGTAAGCGCCACGGTCTGCGGCCTGTCCCAACCTGGTCCGACCAGCAGTGCGTCATCATCAAGCCGGGCATTCAATGCGCGTGGCAACACTGCCGACACCTTGGCCAATACTTCAGTTGCGGCGCTGGCCAATTGTTCATCAGCCCGCTGTTCGACCCACTTAAGACCCAGCGTCAGCGCTTCGACCTCCTCACCGGAGAACATCAGTGGCGGCAACATGAAATCCGGTTTGAGCACATACCCCAGCCCCGGCTCGCCGTCGATCTGTGCCCCAATGGCTTTCAACTCGGCGATGTCGCGGTACAGGGTGCGCAGTGATACTTGCAGTTCACGGGCTAACGCCTGGCCGCTGACTGGTCGGCGATGGCGGCGCAGCAACTGCATCAGTTCAAACAGGCGGGTTGTGCGGGACATGTGTGCGGCCCTGATTCATTCCATGTTTTTCGAGGCATAAATGGCGGCGAAGATCACTAGTGCCACAGCTGCGCCGAAGTACAGAGTCATTAGTGTAGCGCCGTGTTCTACGGCCTGTTCAAGGAACAGAATCACCATGATGACTACGGAAACCTGGATGATGGTAGTTTTCAGGTCGTGAAAGTTCTTGATGTTCAGAGCGCTGAGAAAGGCGCTTTGCTCCTTGTGGACCGGCGTGATGAAGAGCCGATAGAGACCAACGGCAATAATCTGGAATGAAATGGCAATCAGCAGCAGATCCAGCACTTTAAGCAGCTTTACCGCCAGTATCTTGCCGTCGTCAGAGCTTCTTGGCATGTCCTGGAACAGCTCGATGAATATATGCGTCAAAGCGCTCAGGCTGGCAAAGTACAGCAGCACTGCAGAAAGCGCCGCTGCGGCGACGGCAACCAGGACCAGAAGGCGGCTTTTATGGAAGGCGTGCTCTATCATTTGCTTGTCCTTGTTGTTTTGAAGGCATTTCAAATTTCTGGAGTCGTCATTTGCGGTGCTTTTTGAGCAAAGTAGGCAATCATCTTCAGGTGCCTGTGCTCATCTACGATCAGCGTTTCGTGGATGAAGTCCAGACGCTTGTCTTCAAAGTCCAGGATCGAAGCTATCCCTCGTCGGTAGGATACGGGCTCTGGCTTTTTCCACCAGCGGCGAAAATCAGCTGAGAGTACTTTCAGGTCTTCGATCAGAGTCAGCATTGCAGGGTCTTGTGGTGCTGTGGCCAGATCACAGCGAAACAGCGCCAGAATCTGCTGGGCGTCCTCTTGCCATGCAGGGAGTCTTTTCCGCAGCGCTGGGTTGGCAAATACCATTCGTAGAATATTGCGTTCGTGTTGGTCCAGGTGGCTAAAACCGAACAACTCATCGGCAATTTGATTCCAAGCGATTACGTCCCAGCGCAGATTCATGACATAGGCTGGTCTGATCTCTAAATCGTCCATCATCGTTTGAATTAGAGGAGGTACTTCTAACCACTGGCAACCTTCGGTGGGTGGTGGTCGACGGTGAGCCAGCATGAACAGATGACAGCATTCTGCATCGTCAAGCTTGAGGGCTTTGGCCAAGCTCAACAGGAATGATTCAGAAACGTTGATATCTCGACCCTGCTCGAACCAGGTGTACCAGGTCAGTCCCACGCCTGCCAGCGCGGCAACTTCCTCTCGTCTTAAGCCGGGTGTGCGTCGCCGCCCGGTTGTCGGTAGTCCGACATCCGCTGGTGTTAGCTTGGCACGGTGCTGAAGTAGAAAGTCGCTGAGCTCGCTACGCGCCCGAGATAGGTTGTGTTGAGTCAATGTAGTGTTCCAGGTAATAGGATAAATGGATATATTGTAACCCTATAACAGGGGTTCCAATATTGTCACCTTCATTGAATAGTGAGGGGTGACATGACTGACTACGCAAAGCAACTGTTTCCGGGGGCGGAACCGGCAGCAGGGTTAAAGGAGTGGTGTGGTCTAGCTGTTCTGGCATTGCCCACCATGCTACTGGGGCTTGACGTCACCTTGCTGTACCTGGCACTGCCTGTTCTGGCATTGGATCTGCAACCCAGCAACACGCAGGCTCTGTGGATCATGGATATCTACGGCTTCATGATAGCCGGCTTCCTGATAACCATGGGCACCTTGGGGGATCGCATAGGGCGCCGGCGTCTGTTGATGATCGGTGCTGCTGCTTTCGCAGTGGCATCGGTCGTAGCAGCATTCGCCACCAATGCAGCAATGCTGATTGTTGCTCGTGCAGCACTGGGAGTGGCCGGGGCTACGTTGATGCCTTCGACCCTGGCACTCATAAGCAACATGTTCAAGCAACCCAGTCAGCGAGGACTTGCCATCGGTGTCTGGGCGACCATGTTTGCTTTGGGAATGGCCGCTGGGCCTGTAGTCGGTGGCGTTCTGCTAGACCACTTTTGGTGGGGCGCGGCATTTCTTGTCGCTGTTCCGGTGACTGGGGTTCTGCTTGTGGCCGCACCACTGCTACTACCTGAATACCGGGCATCTCATGGCGGGCGCCTTGATCTTTACAGTGTCGTGCTGTCGCTTGGGGCCATCTTTGCACTGATATACGGTATCAAGGAACTGGCCAAAGCTGGTGTGGCGCTTGTGCCAATCCTTGTGCTGGGTATTGGTATTGCCGTTTTGTTTTTGTTTATCCGGCGCCAACATCATCTTGATGAGCCGCTGCTCGACCTTAGGCTTTTTGCCAGTCGGACCTTCAGCGCGGCGCTTCTTGTGCTGCTCGTTGGGTTGATCGGGGTGTCGGGTGTAATGCTGTTGATCACTCAATATCTGCAACTTGTCTCGGGCCTTTCCCCCTTGGCGGCGGGCCTGTGGATGGGGCCTCCGGCTCTGGCAATGGTAAGCGCTGGTATCGCGGCCCCGTTGATTGCACGCTACATTCGACCCGGCTTCGTGGTTGCTGGTGCGTTATTGCTGTCTGCCTTGGGTTATTTTTTGCTCAGCCAAATCGATATCTCGGCGTCTGGCTTGGTTATTGCCGTAACAGGGTTTTCACTGGTTTATCTGGGGCTGGGGGTGATGGCCGCGCTGGGGACTGATCTTGTTGTCAGCGCGGCGCCGGCTGCCAAGGCGGGCTCTGCCTCAGCCATGTCGGAAATGGTGCAAGAGCTGGGTGTCGCTCTGGGGGTCGCTATTCTTGGCAGCCTGGCGACACTGGTCTACCGCGCGAACATAGGTACTCCAATGTCTTCTGAATTATCAGCAGAGGCGGCAGCAGCGATGGCCGACAGCTTATGGGCTGCGACTGCGGTTGCCAGTCAGTTGCCGGCGTCTTTTCTTGAGCAGGCGCAGGTGGCTTTCACTGTCGGGATAAATATCACCGCCATGGCCGGTGGTGTCAGTGCGACAGGGCTGGCGATCATGGCTGCACTGTCGCTCAAGCATGTTCAGGTCATCGAGAGCCCGTAGGGCTCATTGCCGGCGGTGTCCGCTGTAGCGCGGTTAGTGAGCATTGATCAGCCGCTCAAGTTGCTCCAGCTCTGCACGGTGCTGTTCCCGCTCCTGCAAGGCTTCCTCGAGTTTGCGCTCACGCTTGCGGATGTCGTCGCTGTCGCCATTGGTACGAGCGTGCTGCAGGTCTTGCTGGCGTTCGGCTACTTCTGCTTCGGACTCTTGCAGCTTGTCGCGGGCCTCGGCTAGCAGTCCAGCATCGGTGCAGTGTTCCTGTACGGCGGACAAGGCGCGTTCAAGTCCTTTGAGCCGGCCCTGCTGATCACGATCCCGCGCATCGCGGATCTGCTGTTGCAGTTCAGTTTGTTTGGCCTCGCAGCCGATCTGTGGGCCGCTTTCGGCGCAAGCCGCCAATGGCAGCAGGAGAACTAGTGTCAGGTAGGCGCGAAGGTGTGTTTGCATGATGAAGTCCTTTTATCAGAAGTTCCAAGGCCGCTTGCCTGCATTTGGACAACAGCTTGTGGTTACCAGTGTGCCGCGACTTTGGTGATTGACCAAGTGTCAGCCACAAGCGCGTAGCAGTTGTGTGGCATAGTTAGCCCCGGTTCAATGGTCTGGAGTAAGGCAAGTGACGGCAGAGCATGATGCAGCTGTTGGGGGGCGGGCAGTGGTGCCGGTGAGTTTTTATCAGGCTTTTGTGTTCTGGTTGAAGTTGGGTTTCATCAGTTTCGGTGGCCCTGCCGGCCAGATCGCGATCATGCACGAAGAGCTGGTGGAGAAGCGCCGCTGGCTGTCGGAGCGGCGTTTTCTCCATGCCCTGAACTATTGCATGTTGCTGCCGGGCCCTGAGGCACAGCAACTGGCGATCTATATCGGCTGGCTGTTGCATCGGACCTGGGGTGGGATTGTTGCCGGTGTGCTGTTCGTGCTGCCGTCGTTGTTCATTCTGATTACGTTGGGTTGGGTTTATCTGGCGTTCGGCGATGTGCCGCTGGTGGCCGGGATTTTCTATGGCATCAAGCCAGCGGTAACGGCTGTCGTGTTTCAGGCCGCCTGGCGGATTGGCGGACGGGCGTTGAAGAATCGTTGGTTGTGGGCGATTGCCGCAGCGGCCTTTGTGGCGATCTTTTTCCTCCGGCTGCCATTTCCGCTGATCGTGATCGGTGCCGGGGTATTGGGGGCTCTGGGTGGCTGGCTGGCACCACGCTACTTCCAGTTGGGTGGCGGTCATGGGGCCGCGGACAAGCACTATGGCCCGGCCTTGATCGATGATGACACGCCGCCGCCAGAGCATGCGCGCTTTAGCTGGTGGCGGTTGACGCGTCTGTTGCTGGTAGGCGGGGTGTTGTGGCTGCTGCCGATGGCGTTGCTGGTGGCGTTGTATGGCTGGCAGGGTCACTTGACCCAGATGGGCTGGTTCTTCACCAAGGCGGCACTGTTAACCTTTGGTGGCGCCTATGCGGTGTTGCCCTATGTCTACCAGGGGGCGGTGACCGGTCATGGCTGGGTCACCCCAACCCAGATGATCGATGGTCTGGCGCTGGGTGAAAGCACCCCTGGGCCGCTGATCATGGTGGTGGCTTTTGTCGCTTTTGTCGGTGGCTATGTTCTGGAGTTGTTCGGCCCGGAGCAGGCGTTTCTTGCCGGTGCCCTGGCGGCGACCTTGGTTACCTGGTTCACTTTCCTGCCGTCTTTCCTGTTCATTCTAGGCGGCGGACCGCTGGTCGAGTCGACTCATAACGAGCTGAAGTTTACGGCACCGCTGACCGGGATTACGGCTGCGGTGGTTGGGGTGATTCTCAATCTGGCGCTGTTCTTCGGTTACCACGTGCTCTGGCCGCAGGGTTTTGACGGGCGCTTCGATTGGGCTTCGGCCGTGATTGCGGCTCTGGCGGCCCTGGCGCTTTTGCACTTCAAGCGCGGGGTGATGGAAACTCTGGCCGGTGCGGCGCTGCTGGGCTTGCTGGTGTTCTGGTTGGGGTTGGCTTCCTGATCTGCGGTTATATGCTTATCGGTAAATAATCTGGGGTCGGCGCCACGTGGGGCCTGGGACAGGCTAGGCTTGAATATGCCAAGGTCCACGTGGAGGCCATGTCATGCGTTGCAAATCCCTGTTTGCCGTCCTGTTGGGGACGGTGTTTGTGGTGTTTCAGGCCAGCCGGGTTTTGGCCGGAGCGGCGGATGTGCTGGTCAGCACCGCCTGGCTGGAGGAAAACCTCGATAATCCTGACCTCCGAATCGTGGAGGTCAGCGTCAACCCCGGCCAGTTCGAGCGAGCCCATATTCCTGGTGCGGTGAACTTCGTCTGGCATACCGATCTGGTTGATCCGGTTCAGCGTGATATTGCATCGGCGGAAAATTTTCAGAAGCTGCTGCGTGAGGCCGGCATTTCCGATGGCACCACAGTGATTCTCTATGGTGACACCAACAACTGGTTTGCGGCCTGGGGTGCCTGGATCTTCGACGTATACGCCGTGCCGAACGTCAAGCTGCTCGATGGTGGCCGGGCGAAATGGGAGGATGAGAGCCGGCCCATGACCAACCGGGTGGCCAGTTATGCTCCGGGCAATATCACCCTGGGTGAGCGCAATGAAATGATTCGTGCGCGGCTCAGTGATGTGATGGCGGTGGTCGATGGTAGTGATCAGGCCAAACTGGTGGATATTCGTTCGCCCGACGAGTACAGCGGCCGGATTTTCGCTCCGCCGGGTGTCCAGGAACTGGCGGTGCGCGCCGGGCATATTCCCGGGGCAGTGAATGTGCCTTGGGGTGAGGCGGTGGCCGCCGATGGCACCTTCAAATCTGCCGATGAGCTGCGCAAGGTCTATGCCGCGGTGGGTATCGATGGCAGCGAGCCGGTCATCACCTACTGCCGGATTGGTGAGCGTTCCAGTCATACCTGGTTTGCCCTGAGCAAGATCCTCGGCTATGAGGTACGTAACTACGATGGTTCCTGGACCGAGTATGGAAACACCGTAGGGGTGCCGGTGGTGAATCTGGCCGGTACCGTCTGGGGCGGCAAATAGCCCCTGCCGAGGCTGTGGCGGTGGGCGTTGATTCCCACCGCCCGCTAAAAGGTTCCAAAGGTTCGCCGTAGCTCCTCCTGGCTGCGGCCTGGGGCGGGGGATGCCTATGCTGCGGACGGAGGCGGTGCAGCGGTCGTCATGGTTGTCACTGGTGGCGGCTGCGCTGGTGGTCTTTGGGGTATTGCTCTGGGCCTGGCTGCTGGCCACTCCGACTCCAGCTGGGCGGGCATTGAGTTTCTCGCTGCTGAGCGGGGCGTTGTTCGGGGTCTTGTTACAGCGCTCGCGATTCTGCTTTTTCTGTATTACCCGTGACTTCTTCGAACAGGGCGATGCCCGTGGCCTGCTGGGGCTAGTGACTGCGTTGGTAGTTGGTACGCTCGGTTATCACGCGCTGTTCGGCACTTTTGTACCTGATCCTCTATCCGGTCGCTTGCCGCCGGATGCCCATATCGGTCCCTTGAGCTGGGTACTGGCGCTGGGTGCGCTGGTGTTCGGCCTGGGTATGGCTGTGTCTGGTTCGTGCATTAGCGCCCATCTGTATCGTTTGGGTGAGGGTTCGCCGGTGGCGCCCTTTGCCCTGTTCGGTGCGTTGCTGGGGTTTGCTCTGGGGTTTATGAGCTGGAACCGGTTGTATCTGCTGGCCATTGAGCAGGGGCCGGTCATCTGGCTGCCTGGGCGGCTGGGGTATGGCGGTTCATTGCTGCTGCAGTTGAGTTTGCTCGCGGCCCTGGCCTGGCTGCTGGCACGCTTGGGGCGCCCCGCCGAGCCTGAGCCGCCAGTGAGTCTGGGGCAGGCGCTATGGCGTCGGCGTTGGCCTGTGCATATCGGCGGCATTCTGATTGGCATGCTGGCGGTGGTCAGTTACCTGCGGGTGGCGCCGTTGGGGGTGACGGCCGAGTTGGGCAGTTTGTCGCGCACGGCGGCCAGCGGGCTGGGCCTGCTGCCGGAGCGGCTATTGGGATTGGACGGGTTTGCCGGATGCGCGACAGTGGTCAAGCAGGCGCTGCTGTCCAATAACGGGGTGTTTGTGGCTGGGCTGGTGTTGGGTGCCTGGGTCGTGGCACTGCTCAGTGGCGATTGGCAGCCCCGCTGGCCACGATTGGGAGAAGCGCTACGCGGGCTCTTGGGTGGGGTCATGCTGGGGTATGGGGCAATGCTGGCGTTGGGCTGTACGGTCGGCACGCTGCTGTCCGGCATCATGGCTGGCGCCGTGTCCGGTTGGGTGTTTGCGTTGTTCTGCGTGCTGGGAGTATGGCTGGGGTTGCAGCTCAGGCGTTGGGGCGGTTGGTAAGGCAGGAGGTTTGCTTGGTTGCCACGACACCGCGAGAAAGTGTTGTGGCAACCAAGGAGGGTGCCTTAGCGCTTGGCGGCTTCGTACAACGGCTGCACGCGTGGAATCGCGTTCTGCAGGTTCTGAATCCGCCCCGAGTGTGACGGGTGAGTGCTGAGGAAGGCCGGTGGCTGGCCTTGTGAGGCGCTGGCCATCTTCTGCCACAGAGTGACTGCGGCTTGCGGGTTGTAGCCAGCCCGGGCGGCCAGTTCCAGGCCGATCAGGTCGGCTTCGGTTTCGTTGCCGCGGCTGTTGGGCAGGGTCAGGCCATATTGTACGGCGGCGTCGGCGGCCTGGCGGCTGACTTCGCCCAGCCCCAGCAGGGCAGTAGCGACCTGGGTGCCGGTCTGAGTTACGTAGGCGCGGGAGATGGCTTCGCGGCCATGTTCACGCAGGGCGTGGGCAATTTCGTGGCCCATGATCTGGGCAATTTCATCGTCGGTCAGGTTCAGTTTCTCAACGATGCCGGTATAGAAGATGATCTTGCCGCCGGGCATGCAGCTGGCGTTGAGCTGGTCGTTCTTGATCAGGTTGACCTCCCAGTTCCAGTTCGGCGCATCGGCGCGGAAGTGCCGGGTCTGTGGGATCAGGTCGTTGGAAATGCGGCGTAGCCTGTTAAGCATGGCGGTATCGGTATTGAGGACTTTCTTTTCTCTGGCTTCTTCGAGCATCTTGGCATAGGACTCGGCGGCCATTTGGTCGACCTGAGCGCTCGACAGGGCGCTGAACATGTACTGCTGGCGCTGTACACCAACGGCACCGCCATCGGTGGTTTGTACAGTTTCACAACCGGCCAGCCAGATTAGCGGCAGGCCCAGAATTAGTGCACGGATACTCATGGGTGGATTCCTTTCATGAATTTCGGAACATCTGAAAAACTACCTGCGTTGGCCATACTGCGTTAAAAATGGCCTCAAGATGCTCATTTACAGCACGTAAACTGCGCTCTTTCGGCTATTTTTGCCTTGTCTTGCCTGCCTCGGCTACGTTTTTCAAAGATTCCTTAACTGAATTTTATCCTTTGACATGTCGCCTGGCCAAAGTATTCCTGACGGTGGGGAAAATCCTGAAGATTTTTTGCGCCCCGCCGATAAGCCCTGTATGGGGTGAAATATTGAGGGTCGACGATGAAGTTCAAGTCCATTCAGTTATCCATTGCGGTGCTGGCCGGTGCCAGTCTGTTTGTCGCCGTGGGTGCCATGACGCTGTACACATTGTATGCCTCCGACCGCAGCCAGGAATTTGTCCAGGCGCATAGCCAGCAGTTGCTGGAAGGATTGGTCGAAGAGCGTTTGGCAGGGATAGCCGAAGGGGAGAGTGAGCGCATTCGCCGGCGCCTGGAGTATCCGCTGGTGGTTACCGGGCAGTTGGCGACGCTCAACCAGATGCTGGGTGAAGTTCAGGATGACGCCCTGCCCAGTCTGATGATGAGTCGCGAGGAAATGAATCGGGTCACGCGTAAGCTGCTCGAAGTCAACTCTGACCTGCTGAGTCTGTATGTAGCCTGGGAACCGAACTCGCTGGATGACCTGGACGAATACTATGAAGGGGTCACGACGGATGGGTATGAGGGTTCAGGGCGATTCATGCCCTGGTGGTACCGTGATGACAGCGGCAACCTGGTGCTGGAAGCATTGACCGAACTGGAAAGCACTAACCTGCTGCCAACCGGGGTCAGGGAAGGTGAATATTACCTGTGCCCGAAGGAAACCTTGCGTCCCTGCGTGATTGATCCGGCCGCTTATGAAATGTCTGGGCAGATGCAGCTGTTGTCATCGTTCAATGTGCCGATCATGGTCGATGGCGAGTTCATGGGAATTGTTGGTGCTGACTTGTCGCTGAACTTTATTCAGAGGATGCTCGAGCAAAGCAATGCCAGCCTCTACAACGGTAGCGGTAAACAGGCATTGATCAGCACTAATCAGCGCCTTGTAGCCTATACCGGCAATGATGCACAGCCGGGTGACCCGGCCGAACGCATTCTCGATGCCAATGAGCTTGCCAACCTGGCTCGTCTCGGCGACAGCCTGATTTATGAGGTTGATGAAGCGGGAGGGCATATCGAGCTGATCATGCCGATCCGTTTTGCTGGTACGGATGCGCGTTGGGTCTATCTGATTACCCTGCCGCTGGATGCGGTGATGAGTGATTTGCTGAGTCTGCAGGGTGAGCTGGAACGCCAGCAGGCCAGTGACTCCATGACCATGGTGATCATCGGTCTTTTGGTGTCGCTGGCCGGGGTCGGAGTGATGGCGCTGGTGGGCTACAGCCTGGCACGCCCGGCCCGGCAGTTGTCGAGCATGCTGGAAGGTATCGCCCAGGGTGAAGGGGATTTGACCCGGCGTCTGGAGATCGACCGTGCTGATGAACTTGGCGCTATTGCCCGTGGCTTCAATGCTTTCCTCGACAAGTTGCAGGCCATGATGCGTGAGGTGGTTGGCTCGGTGCAGCAGGTGACCGATGCCTCGGAAACTACCGCCGATATCGCCATGCGCACCAACGACGGGGTGCAGCGGCAGCTCAGCGAGATCGATCTGGTCGCTACGGCGGTAACGGAAATGACTGCTACTGCCCAGGATGTGGCGCGCAATGCGACCCAGGCGGCCGAGGCAGCCAGCAATGCCGATGGCTCGGCCAACCATGGTCGGGAAGTGGTGCGGGCGACCTCGCAGACCATTCAGCATCTGGCTGAGGATATCCAGCGCGCGGTGCTCAGCGTGCAGGATCTGGCCCGCGACAGTGAGAATATCACTGGTATTTTGCACACCATTCGCGGTATCGCCGAGCAGACCAATCTGCTGGCGCTCAATGCTGCGATTGAGGCGGCCCGGGCAGGTGAGCAAGGACGCGGCTTTGCGGTAGTGGCTGACGAGGTGCGCAATCTGGCGCAGAAGACTCAGGCCTCGACCGAAGAAATTCAGCAAATGATCGAGCAGCTCCAGCAAGGCACCCGGGAAACCGTCAAGGTCATGGAGCAGAGTCGGGCTCAGACCGAGCAAAGTGTGCTGCAGGCTGAGGAGGCCGATGCCGCCCTGACCTCGATCACTCAGGCGGTGTCGGTCATCAATGAGATGAACACCCAGATCGCCAGTGCCGCCGAGGAGCAGAGTGCGGTAGCCGAGGATATCAATCGCAATGTGGCGACCATTGACCAGGTCGCCAAGTCGGTAGCCGAGGGGGCTCAGGAGGCTTCTGAGGCCAGCGCCGGGTTGACCAAGCTGGCCGAGCACCAGCGCCGCCTGATCAACCAGTTCCGGGTTTGATCAGGGGTTGATCAGGGCTGGATCAGGGGCCCGGTGGGCGTGCAGCAGATCGGCCCCTGGGTTTGTGGACTGCTCATTGCCGGGGTTACCGGGTGCATCAGGTCTACCCGTGAGTCGGCATTGAGCAGTAGTGGTTGCAGGGCCTGCGTCGCGGTGGCGTTGGCCAGCCACAGGCTTTGCTCGGCCTGATTGAGGCTGACCGGCATACGCTCGGCCAGGCGACTGCTCAGGCCCTTGGCGGGCACTGTGATCAGCGCACAACTGTCCCAATAGCTGCCGTCATCCAGACTGTAGCGCTCCCATAACCCGGCCAGGGCCAGGCCACCTTCCCGACGGCGCAGATACCAGGGCTGCTTGCGTCCGCCCTGGCTGTGCCAGAGAAAGTAGCCATCCACCGGAATAAGACAGCGACGCTGGGCAAGGGCCTGGCGGAACATCGGTTTGTCGTGCAGGTATTCGGCCTGGGCGCTGAATGGCGCCCGACTCAGGTCGCGCAGCCAGCCGGGCGTCAAATTCCACAGAGTCTGGACACACTCCAGGCGATTGTCAGCCTTGCGCAGGATCAGCAGCCGCTGGCCTGGCGCCAGATTCCAGCTGGGCTGCCAGCCGGCAGGGGTGTCGCGGTGTGGGGCATTGAACTGGGCCAGGCGTCCGCTCATGTCAGGGCTGGCTCACTTTCGGGGTCATCAAACTCATCATCCAGTGGGGTGGCGTGTTGCCAGTCGTTGATCAACTCGCGGGCCAGTCCCAGGTCCGCAGGCTCGACCCAGAGTCCCAGCAAGTCATGAGCTGGCAATTCTCCTACCGCACCTTGCAGGTACTGGCCGGTAAGATGGCAACGGATATGGTGGCTGCTCAGCAACTGTTTTAGCAGCTCGGCTTCGATCAGATCACGGGGGTTATAGGCACACAGCATGGCGTAGTGGTCAGTCCTGCTCGCGGCGCAGGTCGATATGATAACCGTCCTGGTCGGGATCGATCCACAGGTTGACATGGATCGCCTGGCAGCAGACCTGACAGTCCTCAATGTAAGACTGGCTGCCGCCGGTGAGATCCAGCAACAAGGTAATCGCCTCGCCGCAGTGGGGGCATTGCAGCATGGCTTCTTCGAGCGCTTGCATGGGCATGACCTCCGGCAGTGATTGACCTATCCTAGGCTGTGACATTCAGTGTAGTCCGATCGTCAACCGGGCGAAACCGACCAGAGCAATTGAGACTCTGGAACGGGCCGCGCATAATGCGCGGCCCAGGGAAATCCTGAAGACAGGCAGTGAGTACGGGTTGGGCCGGCGCTGCTGTTTGTCAGGATATCCCCAACACCCACGTGTGACGAGGAGCCCCATGGCCGAGTTCGATGCCATAAGACCCTACAATGATGACGAAGTCCCGGCGGTGATGCAGCGTCTGTTGCGTGACCCTGAGTTGCTGCAGATGTTTGCCCGCTACCGGTTTCCCAGTCTGTCCCGTTGGCTGATGGGGCCGCTGGTGGCTCTGATTGGTGGTCGTCTGCGCCGCCAGGCGCGCAATATCCATACAGTCAGCGAACTGCAACAGCGGCTGGAACCCTATCTGAACCGGTTGATCGAGAGCAGTACGCTGGAAGTGACCTACAGCGGTCTGGAACATCTGGCCAAGGATCGACCGTATCTGTTTCTGGCCAATCACCGCGATATCGTCATGGATCCGGCGTTCGTCAATTACGCGCTTTACCATGCCGGCCACCCGACGCCACGGATCGCCATTGGCGACAATTTGCTGCAACGGCCCTTTGTCAGTGATCTGATGCGGCTGAACAAGAGCTTCATTGTCCACCGGTCGCTGACCGGGCGCCGCGAGAAACTGGCGGCCTACCAAACTCTGTCGGCCTATATCTGCCATTCGATTGCCTCGGGGGAGTCGGTCTGGATCGCCCAAGCCGAAGGCCGAGCAAAGGATGGCAAGGACGAGACCGACTCGGCAATCATCAAGATGTTCTGTATGAGCCGCAAGGACGAGCCGTTCCCAGAGGTGATCCGCTCGCTGGGCATCGTCCCGGTGTCCATCGCCTATGAGTGGGACCCCTGTGATCTGATGAAGGCGCGTGAGCTGGAACAGCGCGAGCGGACTGGTGGTTACGTCAAACAGCCGGGCGAGGATGATCGCTCAATAGCTCAGGGGCTGACCGGTTACAAGGGCCGGGTGCATGTGGCCTTTGGTGAGCCGCTCCAGGCCGAGTATGCCGATGCCAAGCTGGTGGCGCGTGAGTGCGACCGGCAGATTCTCGGGTCCTACCGCTTGTATGTCAGCAATTATCTTGCCTTTGAGCGGCTGCCCGACGCACCTCAGATTGAGCTGGGTGACTGGCGTGCGCAGTTTGATACCGTGACCCTGAAGGTCGAACAGGAGCGTTTCGAGCAGCGTCTGGCCGCCTGCCCGGTTGAGCAGCAGCCGTTCTGGTTGTTGCAGTATGCCAATCCTGTGATCAGTCGCGCTAAGGTTGGCTAGGGTCTGCGGCTGTGATGGGCTGCAAACAGGTGTTCGCGCTCGCGGAGCGCCCCTGCCCTGAAATTGCCGGGGCAGGAGCGGCCGCGGCCGCGAAAACATTCTACAACTGGGTGCTGATCAGACTCAGGACCACAGCCAGTACCAAGCACACCGTACCTACTGCATAAAACATGCGGTTGACCCGCACACTGGCGTTGTCAAGGCTCATGTCGCCAGCACTGGCTGGGCTGGTGGCCAGACGGGCGTTGGCGCGGGCACTACGTACTTGCGTGGCAATCCATAGCCAACTGCCGCAAACGGCGTAAAACAGCGCCAGTCCATTGAGAACCAGAGCCGGATGACTCAGATAATACATCCAGGCAGCCTGAAACACGGGCATGCGTGACCTCCGGACATGCTCGGCAACCTGCTCGTTTTCTTGTTGTTATGGCTGGGTTACAACGAAGCGTTAAAAAGTGAATGACAGGATATCGGCATATACCGATTCCGACTTAAAATCGCTCGAATTTTAACCTAAAGCGTGTCCGGCATTCGACCATGACCTACCAAAAACCGATCAAAGGCACATGCGTTCAAAACGTGGCGTTGTAACCTGAAGTGAAAAACCGCAACATTTGAATGTTGATGCAGTCAAAATCATCAAGTCCTCCATATTTAGGGATATACCCATGAAAAAGCCTTTACTTCTCAGTGCCCTGCTCAGCAGCTTGCTGGTGGTCGGTGGGTGCGCCTCGCAACTGACCGGTGATGTCTATAGCCGTGATCAGGCCCGCGCTCCACAAACCGTGCGTCTGGGCACCGTCGAGTCTGTCCGCCTGGTACAGATCGAAGGCACCAAGACTGTGATTGGCCCGGCCGCAGGTGCCGCAGTGGGCGGTATTGCCGGTAGTGGTGTCGGTGGTGGTCGTGGCAGCGCCATCGCCACCGTGGTGGGTGCGGTTGCCGGTGGTATGGTCGGCGCTGCTGCCGAGGAAGGCATTACCCGTAGCCAGGGTGTGGAAATCACCGTACGTGAAGACGACGGCCAGACTCGCGCCTATGTGCAGCAGGTGTCCAACAACATCAGCTTCGCTCCGGGTGACCGGGTGCGGATTCTGACTGTGAATGGCGAGTCTCGGGTTACCAAGTAACCTGTGCAAGTCGGCACTCCCGGTTGTCATCACGGGCGGCGCAGCCGCGTGGTGATCCATGGCTACTGATGGATTACCACGCTGCTGTGTAACTCATCAAAATCAAGTTCTCCCCGCAATAATCACACCCCCAAGCCTGTTCCCGGGCTAGTAAATTGCTTCAAATTGCTACAAGCGTAGTGGCTTCCCCTTCTTATTTATATTGCTATCCCGATAGTTCTCGTCTATGGGTTTAACCGGGGCTGTCAAGATGTTGTCTGATTGGCAACCTATGGTAAGTAAATGATTTACCAAGCCGTAACGGAGATATCCGGCCCATGTTGAGTTCCATCCGTACAGGATTGTGGATATGCATGTCAGTTTGCTAGCCATTGCTCTCAATGCCTTGTTGGCGCCCTGGATCTGGCGCATGGCACCGCGTCATGCCGGCTGGTTGCTGGCGCTGGTGCCGGCGGCCTGTTTTGCCTGGTTCGTAGCGGCTATCCCTACCGTGGCTGCGGGCGAGGTGCTGACCGCCAGCATTGCCTGGGTGCCGGCCCTGGATGTGGCCTTGACCCTGCGTCTGGACGGTCTGTCGCTGCTGTTCGCTTTGCTGATCACCGGTATCGGTGCGCTGATCGTGCTCTATTCGGCGGGCTATCTGCACGACCATCATCATCTCGGGCGATTTTACGCCTACCTGCTGACCTTCATGATGGCCATGCTCGGTCTGGTGTTGGCCGATGACCTGATCGCCATGTTCGTGTTCTGGGAGCTGACCAGCGTGGCTTCCTATCTGTTGATCAGTTACCAGCACGAGAAGGGCGAGTCGCGCCGGGCTGCGTTGCAGGCACTATTGATCACTGGCGGCGGTGGCCTGGCACTGTTGGCTGGCTTGGTGTTGCTGGGGATTGCCGGTGAAGCCTGGCAGTTCTCGGCGCTGGAGAAGGCGGTCGTCCAAGCCCACACGCTGTTCCCGGCGATCATGCTGCTGGTGCTGGTGGGCTGCTTCACCAAGTCGGCGCAGTTCCCGTTCCACCTGTGGCTGCCCAATGCGATGAATGCGCCGACCCCGGTATCGGCCTACCTGCACTCGGCGACCATGGTCAAGGCCGGTATCTATCTGCTGGCGCGGTTGAATCCGGTACTCGGTGGCGGCACTGGCTGGAGCACTATCCTGATCGGGCTGGGCGCGCTGACTGCGGTGCTAGGTGCGGTGCTGGCGATCCGGCAATACGACCTCAAGCGCATGCTGGCCTATACCACGGTAACCGTGCTGGGTCAGTTGACCATGCTGATCGGCACCAACACCACTTATGGTTTGCAGGCTTTTGTGTTGTATCTGGTAGCACACTCGTTCTACAAAGGCGCGTTGTTCATGGCAGTCGGTGCGATTGACCATTCCACCGGTACACGAGACCTGCGCCATTTGGGTGGCTTGATCAAGCTGATGCCGGTAACCGGCTTTGCTGTTGGACTGGCGGCGTTCTCCAATGCTGGTCTGCCACCGTTCTTCGGTTTTATCGCTAAAGAGTTCAAGTACACCGGTCTGATGCAAATGGGCAGTATCGGCTGGACTGTGACTTTGGTGATGATTCTGACCAATGCCTTGTTGGTAGCGGCTGCGGCGCTGATCTTCTTCCGCACCTTTCTGGGCAAGCGTGGTGATTGGCCGGGGCATCCGCACGAGGTGTCACCGTTCATGTGGCTGGGGCCGCTGCTGCTGGCGATTGGTGGCTTTAGCCTGGGGGCCTGGAATCACTGGCCGGAAACCTGGCTGGTCAACACAGCGGTGCAGAGCGTGGCTACCGGCCCGGTCGAGGTCAGCCTGTATCTGTGGGGCGGCATAACCCCGGCGGTGTTCGCCAGTGTCCTGACGTTGGGGCTGGGGGCCTGGTTCTACTTCCATGCCGATCAGGTTCGCTATCTGGCAACTCAGCTTGGCAAAGCCTGGAACTACAGCGGCGACCTGCTCTGGGATCTGCTGCTCAACCGGGTATTTCAGGTGGCCGGTTGGGTGGCACGACAGTTCCAGCATGGTTCGTTGCGTCTGCATATGGCGCTGATGACGCTGATGATCAGCATCAGTGTTTTGGGTTGGGCGCTGGTGGTCGGCGTGCAGCCATTGCAGGCTGAAAACCTCTCGGCCATTACCGTGCCGGGCGTGATTGGTTGTCTGCTGGCTCTGGGTGGGGCCGCCGGTGCCGCTTTTATGCCTGGTCGCTTGGCGCTGGTGGCCTCGCTGGGGGCTAGTGGTCTGGGGCTGGCCTTGTTCTTTGTGTCTATCAATGCGCCGGACGTGGCTCTGACCCAATTGATGGTCGAAACCCTGACTGTGGTGTTCCTGGCCATGGTACTGCGGCGCTTGCCGATGGTTCCGGCCAGTGGCTCGCGCTATCGCCGAGTCAATATCTGGCATGGCGTAGTTGCCGTGGTGTTGGGGCTGACCGTGACGCTGATGATCATGACTGCGGTCAGTCAGCCGTTACCGGGAGATCTGGCCGAGTGGTTCCTGGCCAACAGCCTGCCGGGTGGCTTTGGCAGCAACGTGGTCAATGTGATTCTGGTTGACTTCCGCGCCGTGGATACCTTGGGTGAGATCGTTGTGGTGGCTATTGCCGCGCTCGGGGCTTCGACTCTGCTGGGTGCCGGGCAGGTGGCCGATCCCAAGCCCAAGGGCATGCCGGAATTCGGCTCGGTGCTGCTGCGTCAGGGCATGCGGCCGTTGGCGGCGATTTTGTTGATAGTGTCCTTGGTGATTCTCTGGCGCGGCCATAACTTGCCGGGCGGTGGCTTTATCGGCGGGCTGGTAGCGGCGACCGGCTTCACTCTGTTGGTGGTGACCTTTGGTCGCGGTATTCAGCGTGGGTTGGAGCGGGTAACCCCACCAACCCTGATTGGTTTGGGGTTGGCCTGTGCGGTTGGTGCCGGGTTCTTCGGGTTGGCCAGCGGCCAGCCTTATATGAGCGGGCACTGGATTGACGTGGCCGGGATCAAGTTGGGTACACCGCTGTTGTTCGACATTGGCGTGTTCCTCACCGTGTTCGGTTCGGTGATGCACATGCTGCGTAATCTGATCGGGAGGGCTGGCTGATGGAATGGATTGCCGCCATTACCGCCGGCATCATGGCCGCGCTGGGCGTGTGGATGATGCTGGACCGCCACTTGATGCGAGTGGTACTGGGTATTGCCGTGCTGGGCAATGCGATCAATCTTGGGGTGCTGACCGCTGGTCGTTTCGCTGGCGAGCGAGCAGCCTTCGTGTTTGGCAACGAGGCCGTAACCGATGCGGCCAACCCGCTACCCCAGGCACTGGTGTTGACCGCGATTGTCATTGGCTTTGCGCTGTTTGTATTCGCTCTTGCAGTACTCAAGCGGACCCATGAGCTGCATGGGGACAAGGATACCGACAAGGTCAGTGCGTCTACCGAGCAGCCGGCTCCAGACCATAACGAGGATCACCATGAGCCGGAGGGCCGGGCATGATGAATATCTTGTTGGTCCTGCCGGTGGTCATTCCGTTGACCACGTTGTTGCTGGGCCTGTTGGTCAAGCGCCACCACGCCTGGGTGTCGTTCATCAGCCTGGCCGGCAGCCTGGCACTGTTGGCGGCCGGGGTCTGGCTGGTGATGCTGGCTGCCCAGGGCGTGGTGCTTAGCGGTCAGATGGCCAACTGGGCGGCGCCCTATGGCATCAGTCTGGTGATTGACCGGCTGTCTGCGGTGATGGTGGCGATTACCGGGGTGATTGGTCTGGCAACCCTGGTATATGCCCATCGCCAGCCTATGCCGGCCGATTTTCTGCGCGATGTGCACCTGTTTGTTCAGGGCCTGCTGGCCGGTATCTGTGGAGCCTTCATCACCGCTGACGTGTTCAACCTGTATGTCTGGTTTGAGGTGCTGTTGATCGGCTCGTTTGCCCTGATTGCGCTGGGCGGTGGTGAGCGTCGGCTGGCTGGGGCCATGACTTATCTGGTGCTGAACATGCTGGCGACCCTGATGTTCCTGCTGGCGGCCGGTCTTGTCTATGGCTCCACGGGAACGCTAAACATGGGCGAACTGGCGCTGATCTTCCGCGCCGATCAGGCCACTTCCGGAGCCTGGCTGGGTGTCATGCTAATGCTGATGTCGTTCGCGGTGAAGGCGGCGCTGTTCCCGTTGTTTGGCTGGCTACCGGCCAGTTACCACGTGGCCTGGACCCCGGTGTCGGCGCTGTTCGCTGGGTTGCTGACCAAAGTTGGGGTGTATGCCCTGATCCGGATGGTGACCTTGCTCTGGCCTGAGCCGGGGATGGTGCATACGGTACTTCTGTGGGTGGCCTGCGCGACCATGATCATCGGGGTGCTGGGGGCGGCGGCGCAGACCGAGGTACGGCGGATTCTGTCGTTCCATATCGTCAGCCAGGTCGGCTACATGGTACTGGGGCTGGCGCTGGCGACGCCGCTGGCTCTGGCTGGCGCAGTGTTCTATCTGATTCATCATATTGTAGTGAAGGCCAACCTGTTCTTCGTCGGTGGCGTGGCCGCGCGGCTGACCGGTTCGGAGCGTTTGGCAGCGATGGGCGGGTTGTATGCCAGCAAGCCACTGCTGGCGGTGCTGTTTGCGATTCCGGCGCTGTCGCTGGCCGGGATTCCGCCGCTGTCCGGTTTCTGGGCCAAGTTCGTGCTGGTCAAGGCCAGTCTCGATGCGGGGGTTTGGATCGCGACGTTCTTCGCCCTGCTCACTGGGATCTTTACCCTGCTGTCGATGAGCAAAATTTGGAACGAAAGCTTCCTCAAAGCTCACCCGCAGCCCGAACAACTGGGTGTTGCCGGTGATGGGCCGAGGGGGGCCTGGCTGACCATGATCGTGCTGGCAGCGATTACTGTGCTGATCGGCTTTGGCGCTGGGCCGGTGATGGAGTATGCGGTGGCCTCGGCCGAGCAACTGGTCGAGGCGCCAGCCTATCTGCAACTGATCGAACGGGGAGGTGAGTGATGGTTTTTGTCCATCTGTTGCTGACCAGTTTGCTCAGCCTCTGGTATGACGGCGCAACGCTGGCCAGCTGGCTGCTGGCGTTCGTGCTGGTCTATGGGCTGTTGAAACTATTGGGCCTGCTGCTGCCGGTATGTCGAGTCTATGCCATGCGGGTCGAGGCCGGGGCGCGCTTCGTGCCCTGGTTTACCTGGAAAGTGTTCAGTGCCTCGCTGGATGTGGCGCTGATCGTGATCAACCCGCGCCGACAGGTCAATTCGGCGGTGGTTCAGGTCCATCTGGATACCCAGGACCGCCGGCTGGTCACGGTTATCGCCTGTTTGCTGACGCTGACACCGGGTACCCTGGCGCTATCCTACCGGCCCGGTGAACTGTTCGTGCACGTACTGGATACAGCCTCGGCCGACCCGGTACAGCAGGCGATTCATGAAATCGAGTTGCGCTTGATGGCTTGGGTCTATCCCATGGGAGACAAACTGGGAGGCAAACATGACGGTTGAACTGGCGGGTGCCTATTGGGTGCTGCCGTTGGCTGGTGCCATGTTGGTGAGCAGCGCGGTATTGATCATGTGGCGGTTGCTGGCAGGGCCGAGTCGTCCGGATCGGGCGGTGGCGGTGGATGCCATGACTCTGATCGGAGTGGCCGGGGTTGGAGTGGTCGCCCTGGTCCGTGAGCAGGCGGTATTGCTGGATGTGGCTATTGTGCTGGCGATCGTCAGTTTCCTGGGTAGCGTGGCTTTCGCACTGCTGTTCAAGGGTACCCACCACAGTGATGACCCGCATGATCAGCCGCCTGAGCGCGGGGAGGCGGGGCTATGACGTTCTGGTCGGTGGGAGCCTCGGTGCTGGTGTTGCTCGGGGCGTTGCTGAGTCTGCTTGGGGCTTTGGGGGTGTGGCGTCTGCCAGATGCTTATACCCGCATGCACTCGGCCAGCAAGGCCGGAGCCCTGGGCGCTATTCTGGTACTGCTCGGGGTGCTGTGTGCTACTGGGGGACAAAGCTGGTTTGCGGTGTTGCTGGCAATTGCCGTGCTGCTGATGACCGCGCCGCTAGCGGCTCATGCGATTTCCCGCGCTGCCCACCGGGCTGGTGTTAAACCTTTGGTCGGGCCCTTGGGGGATGCGCTGGAGCGGGCAGGTGGGGATCAGGATCACTGATTTGGTGTACCAGGGAAACACTGATTAAGTCTAGGTCGGGGCCTACCCGATTGGTGCTGATTCTGTTCCGATGTGCTGTGAACCCTGAAGCAAAGCAGTGCCGCCAAATACGCCAACGGCTGGTTAGGGCGAGCCGCAGCGATCAGTGTTCGCTGCCGTGTAGTTGCAGCACAACTGCACCGAGCTGTGGCGGACTCCGTATGGATTGCTTCAGGCCTTCGGCCGTTCGCAATGACGGTGGAGTGGATTTTGGCGTTCGTGTGTACAGGACTGCTGCGTATCTGCTCCACCGTCATTGCGAGCCGCGTAGCGGCGTGGCAATCCAGGTGCGTGGGTGTAATGACTCGGTGTACAACTGCAGATTGTCTGCCTGCTTGATCAATGCTGGCATGACCTTATTTGGCCGGTGTTTTCTCAGGCGGCTTCTCAATCATTCCTATCAAATCGATAGTCTGTTTTCATGACAGCGCCTGGCTCTGTGTGGATAATGGTGGGCTTTCCCGGCCATGACAGGGCCGGAATGTCGCTGTCGCCATAGTGAAATCGAAGAAGCCCCACCGGCCATTATATAGAGAGAGTTCTGCATGACCTTGGCGCTAATCGTCTTGCTTCCCTTGTTGGGAACCCTGTTGCCGTTGCTGACCGACCGCTATGGGCGCTCACTGTGCGCTCTGGCAACCATGGTCGCGCCGGTGCTTGGTCTGATCCTGATGTGGCGTCATGTGCCGGCGGTATTCGCCGGTGAGGCGGTAGTTCAGACACTGCCGTGGATCGAACGGCTTGGGCTGAACCTGAGCTTTCGGCTTGATGGCCTGGGCTTTCTGTTTGCCCTGCTGATCCAGGGGATCGGCATTCTGGTCATTCTGTATGCCCGCTATTACCTGTCGAAGAAGGACCCCATGGGGCGCTTCTTCTCCTATCTGCTGCTGTTCATGGCCGCCATGCTTGGCGTCGTGCTGAGCGAAAACCTGCTGCTGATGATGTTCTTCTGGGAGCTGACCAGTCTGTCGTCGTTCCTGCTGATTGGTTACTGGTCACACTCCAGCGACGCCCGCAAGGGCGCGCGTATGGCGCTGGCGGTGACTGGTGGGGGTGGCCTGGCGTTGTTGGCCGGGGTTTTGCTGCTGGGGCATATCGTTGGTAGTTATGAGTTGAGTGCGGTGCTGGCGGCGGGTGAGCAGATCCGTGCCCATGCGCTATATCCGGTGGTGCTGGTGCTGGTGCTGCTTGGGGTGTTCACCAAGTCGGCGCAGTTCCCGTTCCACTTCTGGCTGCCGCATGCGATGGCGGCGCCGACCCCAGTGTCGGCCTATCTGCACTCGGCCACCATGGTCAAGGCCGGGGTTTTCCTGCTGGCACGGCTGTATCCGGCGCTGGCCGAAACTGATCTGTGGTTCTGGCTGGTCAGTCTGACGGGTATGGCCACTCTGTTGTTGGGCGCGGTAACCGCGCTGTTCAAGCATGACCTTAAAGGCCTGCTGGCTTACTCGACCATCAGCCATCTGGGGCTGATTACCCTGCTGTTTGGTCTGGATACCCAGTTGGCGGCAGTGGCAGCGGTATTCCATATCATCAACCACGCGACCTTCAAGGCGTCGTTGTTCATGGCCGCAGGGATCATCGACCATGAAACCGGTACCCGTGACATGCGCCGGATCAACGGCTTGTGGTCCTATATGCCGCACACGGCGACCCTGGCGATGGTCGCTGCGGCGTCGATGGCCGGTGTGCCCTTGCTTAACGGCTTCCTGTCCAAGGAAATGTTCTTTACCGAAACCCTGCAGCAGCACCAGTTCGGCAACTTCAGTTGGGTGATTCCGCTGGTGGCGACCCTGGCCGGGGTGTTCTCGGTGGCCTATTCACTGCGTTTTATCCACGACGTGTTCTTCAACGGCAAGCCGGTCAACTTGCCCAAGTATCCGCCACATGAACCGCCGCGCTACATGAAGGTGCCGGTGGAAATCCTGGTGGCCTTGTGTCTGCTGGTCGGGTTGTTGCCGGCCTTTACCGTAGCCAGCCTGCTCGAGGTGGCGGCCAGCGCCACAGTGGGGGGCGACCTGCCCGAGTACAGTCTGGCGATCTGGCATGGCTTCAACCTGCCGCTGATTATGAGCTTTGTGGCCCTGCTGGTAGGGGTGCTGGTTTACGCCAAGCGCAAACCGCTGTTTGACTGGTACGCTGACTCGCGCTTTGAAAGCCTGGATGCCAAGCTGGTGTTCGAGCGCCTGGTCCAGAGTGCGGTTCGGCGCTGCGGTCAGTTTACGCTGCGTCTGGAGAATGCATCGTTGCAGCGCTATCTGGCCTGTATGCTGATTGCCGCGCTGGTGGTCAGTGGCTACTGGCTGGTGCAACTGCCGGCCCTGCGCGGGGCGCTGGCCCTGGCTCCGATAGACGGTGTAACCCTGGTCGGCACTTTGATTCTGATGATCTCGGCCCTGGCCACGGTGTACTGGCATCGTCAGCGCCTGGTCGCGCTGGTGATGCTCAGCGTGGTGGGCCTGATGGTGGCGTTGGCCTTTGCCCGTTTCTCTGCACCAGATCTGGCGCTGACCCAGTTGTCGGTCGAGGTGGTGACCATCGTCCTGCTGATGCTGGCGCTGTTCTTCCTGCCGCGCCTGACCCCGGCCGAGTCGAGCAAGCTGCGGCGGGGCCGCGATATCGCTCTGGCGTTGCTGGCCGGCTCGCTGGTGACGATTCTGGCGTTGGCAGTAATGACCCGTCCGTATGACAGCATCGCTGGTTATTTCCTGGCCAACAGTGTCTCGGGCGGTGGCGGCACCAACGTGGTCAACGTGATTTTGGTCGACTTCCGCGGTTTCGATACCCTGGGTGAAGTCACTGTGCTAGCGATTGCCGGGGTGGCGATCTATGCCCTGATTGATGGTCTGCGCCTGCGTATTCCACAAACCGATGCACTGGGGCGGGTCTGGGCTCGCGATGCCCACCCACTGATGCTGGTCAACTTGTCGCGGGTGATCCTGCCGCTGGCGCTGATGGTCTCGGCGTACATCTTCCTGCGTGGTCACAACCTGCCAGGTGGCGGTTTCATTGCCGGTCTGATCACGGCTGTGGCGCTGATCCTGCAATACGTGGGCAGCGGTGAGCAGTGGACCAGTGAGCGCTGGGGTGTGAACTATCACCATATGGCGGGCTGGGGGGTAATCATCGCCGGGGCTACCGGTCTGGTCAGTTGGTTGTTCGGTTATCCGTTCCTGACCAGCGCCTTCGATCACTTCCATATTCCGCTGGTGGGTGAGGTCGAGCTGGCCAGTGCGCTGGTCTTCGATCTGGGGGTTTATCTGACCGTGGTGGGCGCCACCTTGCTGATTCTGGCCAACCTGGGCAAGTTGTCCACGGGCCGGGCCGTGACTGGGGAGAATCTCTGATGGAGCTGCTGTTTGCCCTGACCCTGGGGCTGTTGACCGCCTGCGGCGTATATCTGCTGTTGCGGGCCCGGACCTTTCCGGTTGTGGTGGGCCTTACCCTGATCGGCTACGCCGTCAACCTGTTCCTGTTCGCCATGGGCCGCTTGAACACCGGGATGCCGGCGGTGATCGGCCGGGCCGAGAATTATGCCGACCCTTTGCCCCAGGCACTGGTGCTGACTGCGATCGTGATCGGTTTCGCCATGACTGCCTTTGCTCTGGTGCTGGCGCTACGGGCCCAGGGCGAACTGGACAGTGATCACGTTGATGGGAAGGGGGATCGTTGATGAGTCACTTGCCGATCCTGCCGGTGTTGTTGCCCATGTTCGTGGGCGCGTTGTTGCTGTTGATCGCCCGCAGCAAGATGGTGGTCAAGCGCAGTCTGTCGCTGCTGGCGACCCTGCTGCAGATTCCCCTGGCTTGGGCGCTGATGGGCCAGGCTGGTGAAGGCATCAGTGTTTATGCCTTGGGTAACTGGATGCCGCCGTTTGGCATAGTGCTGGTACTTGATCATCTCTCGGCCCTGCTGCTGATGGTCACGGCGGTGCTGGCCAGTTGCGCGGTATTGTATGCGCTGCGCGGAGATGATGGTCTGGGCCGCAACTTTCATGCGCTGTTCCAGTTCCAGTTGATGGGGATCAATGGTGCGTTTCTGACCGGTGACCTGTTCAACCTGTTCGTGTTCTTCGAGATTCTGCTGATTGCTTCCTATGCCCTGCTGCTGCATGGTGCGGGTTCGGCGCGGGTGCGGGCTGGCCTGCATTATGTGTTGCTCAACCTGTTCGGATCGGCGCTGTTTTTGATTGCGGTGGGCACCTTGTATGGCCTGCTCGGAACCCTGAACATGGCCGACATGGCGGTGCGGGTAGCGGCGCTTGAGCCGGTGGATGCGCCGCTGGTAGGGGCGGCCGGGTTGTTGCTGCTGGTGGTGTTTGGCCTCAAGGCAGCGGTGTTCCCGCTGTATTTTTGGTTACCTCGAGCCTACGCTGCTGCGAGTGCGCCGGTTGCCGCGCTGTTTGCGATCATGACCAAAGTGGGCATCTACTCGATCATCCGGGTTTATAGCTTGATCTTTGGTGAGGCGGCCGGGCCGTTGGCCAATCTGGCCGAAACCTGGTTATGGCCGCTGGCGTTGCTGACTCTGGCTCTGGGGGCGATTGGAGCGCTGGCAGCCAGTACCCTCAATGGTCTGATCGCCTATCTGGTGGTGGTGTCGGTCGGCACGCTGCTGGCCGGTGTGGCGTTGGGCTCTGAAGATGCGCTGGTCGCCACCCTGTATTACCTGATTCACTCGACCTGGATCAGTGGCGCGCTGTTCCTGTTTGCCGGCCTGCTCAGTCGCGCGCGTGGTCCGCGTCATGCCGGACGGCTGGTGCCGGGGCCTACAGTGCCGCATGCGTTGTTGCTCAGCGGACTGTTCTTTATCGCGGCGATTTCTGTAGTTGGTATGCCGCCGCTGTCCGGGTTCGTCGGCAAGCTGCTGTTGCTGCAGGCGGCGGGAGTCGGGTTGGCCGCGTTCTGGCTGTATCTGGTGGTATTGATGGGTGGCTTGCTGGCCCTGATCGGTCTGAGCCGAGCCGGGAGTACCCTGTTCTGGCGTCAGGAGCCGGAACCGGCGACCGGCGAGCCGCTGGATGCCTGGCGCATGCTGGCAGTGCTGCTGTTGCTGGTCAGCAGTCCACTGTTGGTGATCATGGCCGGGCCGCTGCTGGACTATCTGCAGGCCACCGCAGCGCAGGTGTTGGCTCCGACACACTATATCGAGGCGGTGATGAGCATGGGAGGTGAGGCATGATGAGTGCCAAGCGCTGGCTGCCACACCCGTGGCTGAGTCTGTTCCTGGTCATCGTCTGGCAACTGATCATGAATGATCTGTCGGCCGGTACCCTGATCATGGGCTTTATTCTGGCCTGGGGCATTCCGATGCTGACGGACGTGTTCTGGCCGCATCCGCCTACCCTGCATCGCCCCGGCGTGCTGCTGCGTTTTACCCTGCGGGTATTGTGGGACATCGTGGTGGCCAATCTTGATGTCGCCCGACTGATCCTGGGGCCGAGCAAAAATCTTCGCCCGGCCTTTGTCGAGTACCCGCTGGAGCTGACCCACGACTTTGCCATCAGCCTGCTGGCCAGCACTATTTCTCTAACGCCGGGTACGGTGTCGGCCGATATCAGTGCGGACAAGCGCAGGCTGCTGATCCATGGTCTGGACGTGGCCGATGAGCAGGAGCTGATCGCCACCATCAAACAGCGTTACGAACAGCCGCTCAAGGAGGTCTTCGAATGCTCCAATTCGTGATCCTGCTGTGCCTGGGCATCATGTCGGTAGCTGTCCTGCTCAATCTGCTGCGCCTGCTCAAAGGGCCAGACCTGCCGGACCGGATCCTGGCGCTGGATACCCTGTATATCAACGCCATCGCCCTGATCATGCTGCTGGGGCTGTATCTGGCGTCCGATCTGTTCTTCGAGGCTGCGCTGCTAATTGCGGTGATGGGCTTTGTCGGTACCGTGGCAATCGCCAAGCACCTGTTGCGCGGCGACATCATCGAGTAAGGGGACGAAAATGCTCGAAGCGACCTGGATTGAATGGCTGGTAGCGGCGCTGATTCTGCTTGGCAGCCTGTTTGCCCTGATCGGCTCGATTGGTCTGTGGAAACTGCCGGATTTTTTCATGCGTCTGCACGGACCGACCAAAGCCACCACCTTGGGGGTGGGGGCGCTGGTAATCGGTTCACTGCTGTATTTCAGTACCCGTGGCGAGGGCCTTAGCCTGCACGAGCTGCTGATCACTATCTTCCTGTTCATGACTGCGCCGGTCAGTGCCCATATGCTGGCCAAAGCGGCGATGCATGAAAAGCTCAAGCGCGTTGAACGGACTCGGGGCGAGCCTTGGGATCAGTGATGGCTAAAGCGATTGCAGACGCCCCTCTCCGCTAGCGGGAGAGGGGCTGGGGAAGGGGGGGAAACCTCAGTCGGCCATGGCTACCCGGGTGGGGTAGGGCAGCATGACGATTTCCACCCGACGGTTCAGAGCGCGACCGGTAGCGGTGCTGTTGTCGGCGCGGGGCTGATCTTCACCCATGCTGCGCAATTGCATGCGCTGGCTACTGACACCACCTAGCATCAGGACGCTGGCTACGGCCTGGGCGCGTTCCAGGCTCAAGCGCTGGTTCAGTTCCCCGTCACCTACGCTATCGGCATGTCCGACGACATGGAACTGAGTTTCGTCATCGTGTCTAAGTGCCTGAGCCACTTTGCTCAAGGGAACCAGACCTGAAGGCAGAAGTAGAGTGCGCTTGGGGTGGAAGTTGCCGTCAACCGGAATGATAAGGCGGATCTGCTCACCTTCGTGCTCGACTTCGTAACCTTCGCGCTGGGCAAGTTCGGTCAGGCTGGCAACCCGCGATTCGGCCCAGGAAGGCTGAACTGCGGCGCTTTGCTGTACCGGTTGTTTGGCAGAGCAGGCGGTCAGGGCCACGAACAAGGAAGACAGCAGGAGGATTTTTGTGCTTTTCATGGAAGTTCCGATGTTGGTAGAAGGCCGTTCAATGGTGGTGGCTGCTTTATCCACGCAAGGTTACCATCAGAGCCGGCTTTTGTGATCTGCTCAAACATGCAATCTGTCGGTTGAGTCCCGTCAACGCCAAGGAGTTCACAGTATGAGTTCTTGCCTGTCATGGATGCGCGGCGCGCTGGTTGCAGCGGCTGGTTTGGTGCTGAGTGGTTGTGCGCTGTTCGCCACCAGTCCTGAGCAGGGGCCCGAACAGCGTGTCATGGGGCTGCTGGAGCACAGCGGTGGGAATTCCTGGCAGCTGCAGCCCTGCTCGGGCCGAGAGGCTCTGGTAGTAGAGGACGGGGCCGGGCTGGAGGAGTTGTTTGCAGAGCTGGCGCAGCCTGGGCAGAGTGCGATCTTTGTCGATGTCAGTGGTCGGCTGGTGGGGCAGGGCGTGTTGCAGGTCAGTCAGGTGTGGCGCATGCAATCGGTCGGGCGTGGCTGTGCCGATCAGGTTGGGGCCATTGCCCGCTGGGTGGCGCTGGGAGATGACCCGCTTTGGCAGGCTGAGTTGGGTGAACAGGGCATGCGCCTGAACACGCGCGAGTGGGTGCCGGTGATCGATGAGCAGTTGCCCGGTGTTGCCTTGAACTTCCGTACACTGCGTGGTGAGGCGGCGGAGCTGTGGATTTATCCTCAGGGCTGCCGGGCGATTCCAGGTAGTTTCTTCCATCAGCGTGCAGTACTGGAGCATGATGGCCTGCGTCAGGAAGGCTGCGCCTACCGCGGTTGGTAGCAACCTGGGCAGGCGCAACAGGAGGGGGGGTTACCCCCCGAGATAGGCGTCGCGCACCTGTGGATTGGCCAGCAGTGCAGCGCCGCTGTCCTGCATGACAATATGCCCGTGCTCCATCACATAACCACGATCGGCGAGCTTGAGTGCCTGGTTGGCGTTCTGCTCGACCAGAAAGATAGTTACTCCCTGCCTGCGCAGCTCCTCAATGATCTCGAAAATCTGCTGGATGATGATCGGTGCCAGCCCCAGTGATGGCTCGTCGAGCAGCAGCAGGCGTGGCTTGCTCATCAGGGCACGGCCGATGGCCAGCATCTGTTGTTCACCGCCGGACATGGTGCCAGCGCGCTGCTGATAGCGCTCCTTCAGGCGTGGGAACAGTACCAGTGTGGCGTCCAGTTGCTGCTGGAAGGCTTCCTTGCTGGTGAAGAAACCGCCCATCGCCAGGTTTTCCTCGACGGTCAAGCGCGAGAACACGCGCCGGCCCTCCGGCACGATGGCAATATCCTTGCGCATGATTTCGGCTGTACTCAGTCCGGTCAGATCTTCGCCTTCGTAACGAATGCTGCCGCTACTGGGGCGCGGGTCGCCGCACAGGGTCATCAGTAATGTGGTCTTGCCGGCACCATTGGCACCGATCAGGGTAACGATCTCGCCACGCTGGACTTCCAGGCTAACGTCGTGCAGTGCCTGGATCTTGCCGTAGTGGGTCGAGACATTTTTCATGTACAGCATCAGCTCTTGCCCTCAGGTTTCGCCCAGGTAGGCCTTGATCACGTCAGGGTTGCTGCGCACCTGGTCCGGTGTGCCGTTTGCCAGTGGGCAACCCTGGTTGATCACCACGATATGGTCGGAAATGCTCATGACCAGTTTCATGTCATGTTCGATCAGCAGCACGGTGATGCCGTGGGCATCGCGCAGTTCGCTGATCAGCGCCTTGAGATCATCGGTTTCCCTGGGGTTGAGGCCGGCGGCCGGTTCGTCAAGCATCAGCAGTGATGGCTGAGTCACCATACAGCGGGCGATTTCCAGGCGTCGTTGCTGACCATAGGCCAGGCTGTTGGCCGGGCGGTTGGCAAACTCCAGCAAGTCGACCCGCTCCAGCCAGTAGGCGGCCCGCTCCAGCGCCTGCTTCTCGCTGCGGCGGTAGTTCGGGGTTTTGAACAGGCCCGCCAGCAGGCTGGTATTCAGGTGTTGGTGCTGAGCCACCAGCAGGTTTTCCAGCAGAGTCATTTCCTTGAACAGGCGCACATGCTGGAAGGTACGGATCATGCCCTTGCGGGCAACCTTGAAACCGGGCAGGCCCTGAATTTCCTCACCACGAAAGATGATCTTGCCGTCGGTGGGTTTGTAAAAACCGGTCAGACAGTTGAACACCGTGGTCTTGCCGGCCCCGTTGGGGCCGATCATCGATACGATCTGTTTTTCCTGTACGGTCAGGGCAACGCCGTTGACCGCCAGCAGCCCGCCAAAACGCATGGTCAGGCCAGAGACTTCAAGCATGGGCATGGTCATTGGGTGCGTAGCTCCATATGCGGGCGTTTCATTGGCAGCAGCCCCTGCGGGCGCCAGATCATCATCAGCACCATCATCAGACCGAATAGCAGCATGCGGTATTCATTGAATTCGCGTGCCATCTCGGGAAGGATGGTCATGATGATTGCTGCCAGAATTACTCCAACCTGCGAGCCCATTCCACCGAGCACTACAATGGCGAGGATGATTGCCGACTCGATGAAAGTGAACGACTCCGGGCTGATAAAGCCCTGGCGGGCGGCGAAGAAGCAGCCGGCGAACCCTGCAAAGGTAGAGCCGATGGTGAAGGCGCTGAGCTTGACCGCTGTGGGGTTGATGCCCAGCGAACGGCAGGCGATCTCGTCTTCACGCAGTGCTTCCCAGGCGCGGCCTATGGGCATGCGCAACAGGCGGTTGATCACATACAGGGTGATCAACACCAGCATCAACGCCAGCAGGTAAAGGAAGATCACCCGGTGGTTGGAGTTGAAGGCAATGCCGAAGAACTCGTGAAAGGTCTGCATGCCTTCGCTGGCGCGGCGGTTGAACTCCAGACCGAACAGCGTTGGTTTGGGGATGCCGCCGATCCCGTTGGGACCATTGGTCAGCCAGGTCATGTTGTTGAGCAGAATGCGGATAATCTCGCCAAAGCCCAGGGTCACGATCGCAAGGTAGTCACCTCGCAGGCGTAGCACCGGGAAGCCGAGAATGAAACCGAAGAAGGCGCCGAGCAGCCCGGCGACCAGCAGCCCGGTCCAGAAGCCCATGCCGAAATACATCGCCAGCAAGGCATAGCTGTAGGCTCCGACCGCATAGAAGCCGACATAGCCCAGATCCAGCAGGCCGGCCAGGCCAACCACAATGTTCAGCCCCAGGCCGAGCATTACGTAGATCAACACCAGGGTAGCCAGATCGATGTTGCCGCGGTTGCTGAAGAACGGAAAGACCAGTGCGGCTGCGATCAGAAAACACCAGAACAGGCGCTGGATAACAGGCTTGTCCGTGGCCTCAACCAGCCTGGTCGGGGGCTTGGGCAGGCCGGGTACGGCTTGCCAGGCTTTGCCCAAGTGGTCGCGGAACAGATTGAACAGGAAGATGAACAAGGCTGCGCCGGCAATTTTCCACAGGACATCGGTACCTGCGCCGCTGATGGTCAGACCGGTGCCGGACGGGGTCAGGCGCACGCCCATCAGCATGGCGGTGAGAACCACCACCACCGCAGCGGAAATAAGCGCGGGTTTCAGGTTGTTACGGATCATACCTTCTCAACCTCCGGGCGACCGAGAATGCCGCTGGGGCGGAACAGCAGGATCAGGATCAGCAGGCTGAAGGCCACAACGTCCTTGTATTCGGTGCTGAAGTAACCGGCGGTCATCGCCTCGGTAACACCCAGCAGCAGACCGCCAAGTACAGCTCCGGGAATGCTGCCGATGCCACCCAGTACTGCGGCGGTAAAGGCCTTGAGGCCAGCCATAAAGCCGATGTAGGGGTTGATCACTCCGTAGTACATGCTCAGCAGTACACCGGCAACCGCAGCCAGGGCCGCACCAATGACGAAGGTCAGGGCGATGATGCCGTTGGTGTTGATGCCAAGCAGATTGGTCATTTTCAGGTCTTCGGCACAGGCGCGGCAGGCCCGGCCCATGCGCGAACGGGAGATGAACAGGGTCAGCAGGGTCATGGTCAGCAGGGTGACCACGAAGATGATCATCTGCATATAGGACAAGGTGGCGTGGAACCCCTCATCCGGGCCGATGCTGATACCACCGGTCACCAGGCTGGGCATGGCGATATCGCGCGAGCCCTGAGCCAGCCGCACCAGGTTTTGCAGGAAGATCGACATGCCGATGGCTGATATGAGTGGAATCAGCCGGTTGCCGCCGCGTAATGGTCGATAGGCAACCCGTTCGATACTGTAGCCATAGGCGCTAGTGACGATCATGCTGATGATGAAGGCGCCGAGAATCATTAGCGGGAGAAACTCGACTCCCATCAAGGCCAGGGCTGCCAATGCCATGAAGGCGATATAGCTGCCGATCATGTAAACCTCGCCGTGGGCGAAGTTGATCATGCCGATAATGCCGTAAACCATGGTATAGCCGATGGCGATCAGGGCGTAGGTACTGCCAACTGTCAGTCCATTGAGCAGTTGCTGGATAAAATAATAAAGGGACTCTGGCATAGCCAAGCTACCTGTTGTGACAGGAACGTCGTTCGGAGGGAACTCACAAAAATCGGGCCCGCTGGGGTGACCAGCGGGCCCGATGACGTTGACGGTTTACTCAGTCAGTGCGGTCTTGGTGGCATCTGCGTGCCATTTGTAGACCACGAAATTGAAGTCTTTCAGGTCACCCTTTTCATCGAAGGCAAGGGTGCCGGTCGGGGTGTCGAAGCTGTTGGCGCGCAAGGCAGCGGCAACTGCCTCGGTGTCTGTGCTGCCGGCCAGCTTGATGCCATCGGCGATCACCTGAACAGCGGCATAGGCCGGAAATACGAACGGCCCTGAGGGGTCTTCGTTTTTGGCCTTGAAGGCTTCGACCAGATGAGCATTTTTCGGGTCTTCGTCAAAGGCCTTGGGCAGAGTGACCAGCAGACCTTCGGAAGCCTGGCCTGCAATCGCGGAAATGTCGCTGTTACCCACGCCTTCCGGACCCATGAAGCCAACGTTCAAGCCCTGTTCGGCCGACTGGCGCAGCAGCAGCCCCAGTTCCGGGTGGTAGCCACCGTAGTAGACGAAATCAACACCAGCCTGGCGCAGCTTGGCAATCAGGGCAGAGAAGTCCTTGTCGCCGGCGGTCACGCCTTCGAAGACTGGCACTTCAATGCTGTTTTCGCGCAGCACATCACGCACGGCGGTAGCGATACCTTCACCGTATTGCTGCTTGTCGTGGATCACTGCGACCTTGCTTGGCTTAATATGTTCAACGATGTACTGACCTGCAGTCGGGCCTTGCAGGCTGTCCAGGCCGATGGTGCGGAATACCAGCTCATAGCCGCGTGCGGTGATATCCGGGCTGGTTGAGGCGGCGGTGATCATCAGCACGCCTTCTTCTTCATATACATCGGAAGCTGGTTGAGTTGAGCTGGAGCAGAGATGGCCTACCACGAATTGAATGCCATCGTTGACAATCCGGTTGGCGACTGCAACCGCCTGCTTGGGATCGCAAGCATCGTCGAATACCACACCCTCAAGCTGGCTACCATTGACGCCGCCAGCGGCGTTGATCTGCTCAATGGCCATCTTGGCGCCGATGAACTGCATGTCACCGTACTGCGCTACTGGACCGGTAACCGGACCGGCCAAGGCGATCTTGATGGTGTCGGCCAGGGCAAAGCTACTGATGCTGGCCAGAGCGGTGGCGGCGATGAATTGGGATAGTGCTTTGCGATGCATTTTCTTCATGTTATCTGCTCACTTGTTGTTGTCCGACAAATGAAAGTGCCGAGGGTTGGCGGCTCGGGACCTTCTCCGGGAACTGTACCGGAGCAGTTTAGCAATGGGATATAAGACAGGGAATCGAGCTGTTTCAATTTGCTGACAGATGTCCTTAAAGTGCAACAAAATTACCTATTAGTGACAAATGACCGATTGGTCAGGCTTTTTCCGGGTGCTACCCTACGCGTTTTCAGAGCCCTTCAGCCCCCGGGAGCCCGTCGATGACCAGCCCAAGTGAAACTTACGCCGCCATTTTAGGCTCGACCGGTCGGATCGACTGGAAAACCCTGGAACCGCATTTTGCCCGAGGAGAAGTCCTGGTGGTGGGGGCTGCGCTGGATTTGGTAGCGGTAGCCCAGGCGCTGACGGCCGATGATGCCGACACGGTCAAGGGCTGGATGGATGCTGGGCAGTTCGGCCCGATCAGCAATGAACAGGCCATTGACTGGAGCGAGCGCCACCCCGACAACCTATGGGCCGTGGTTATCCGGCCCTGGGTACTGGTACAGGAGCGGGCCTGAGTCACAGACTGGCAGAGACGCCGTGCTTCGTCATTGCGAGTCGCGCAGCGGTGCGGCAATCCATCCATAAAGAGCGTCAGGTCATAGGCGCCGGCGAAGCCAGGCGCTGAGTGCATCAACCAGCAGCACCATCAGCAGCATTGCCAGAATTACGGTCATCGCCCGCGGTTGCTGGAACAGGCTGAGGGTCACATAGAGCATCTGGCCCAAACCGCCGGCACCGACGAATCCCAGCACCGCTGCCATTCGGATATTGTTTTCCCAGCGATACAGGGTATAGGCCAGCCACTGCGGCAATACGCCTGGCAGGGTGCCGTAGAAAAACGCCGCCACGGTACCGGCTCCGGCTTCACGCAGGGCGTTGGCCGGTTCGGCTGGGGTGTTTTCCAGCGCCTCGGCAAACAGTCGGCCAAGCACGCCAGCGGTGTGCAGGGCAATGGCCAGGGTGCCGGCAAAGGGCCCGAGACCGGCGGCCAGTACCATCAGCGCAGCCCACACCAGTTCAGGTACTGAGCGCAGGGCATTGAGCAGCAACCGGGCCGCTGCCTTGGCCAGCCGACCTAGCCGACCGGCCGCGAGCAGGCTGAGGCCGGCGCCCAGTAGAGCTGCCAGCAGAGTACCGATGGCCGAAATAGCCAGTGTTTCCAGGGCGCCACGACTGATCTGTCTGAGCCAGCTGGCGGAGCTGTCGGGCGGGAAGAAAGACAGTGCATAGGCCTGCATCTGCTGTGGGCTGTCGCCGCGCAGCAGGCCTCTCAGGTCCATATCCAGATACCAGAACGAGGCGATCACCGCTGCGCCAATCAGCAGCAGCCAGCCTATGGCTTCCCCGCGTCGGCTCATGCCAGCCTCCGGCGTAGCAGGGTGCTGAGCTGGTCGGCCAGTAGCACCAGCAGCAGGAAGGTCAGCAGAATGCTGACCACTTCGCCGCCGGCGAACATGCGGATCGACAGGTCGATCATCTGGCCCAGTCCACCGGCTCCGACAAAGCCCATGATGACTGAGGCACGTACCGCACATTCCCAGCGGTACAGAGTGTAGGAGGTCAGCTCCTGGGCGGCAGCCGGCAGGATGCCGTAGCAGAACGCCGCGAGGCGACCACTGCCGGCCTGCAATAAGGCTTGGGCTGGACGCTGGTCGACCGACTCGCAGATTTCCGCATAGACCTTACCAAGCATGCCGCTGTAGGTAATGGCGATAGCCAGCACGCCAGCCGTTGGTCCAAGACCGACAGCGCGAACAAACAGCAAGGCCCAGACGATTTCCGGCACGCTGCGCAGGATGATCAGCAGCAGTCGTACCGGGTAGCGAATCAGGCCACTGCGCAGTGCCGGCTTGCCATGCAGTAAGGCGGAGATCGACAGCGCTTGGGTGGCGATCAGCCCCAGCGGGATGGCCAGCAGCAGGGCCAGGACCAGGCCGGCGGTGGCCATTGCCAAGGTCTCTAGCGTGGCCTTGCCGAGCAGGGCGAGAAACTCTGGGGAGGTGTCCGGCGGCCAGAAGCCGGCAAGAAAACGGCCGAAGGTATCCAGGTTGCGCGAGTCCAGCAGGCTAGCGGGATTGAATTCGGTCAGCACCAGCCCCGGCCATAACAGAATCAGGACGCCCAGGGTCACCAGTGCCCGTGGCAGGGCGGCAGGATCGCGCCAATGCTGCGCCTGTGCGCCTGGTTTCAGAAACATCGCGGGATATTGACCGCTTCGACGCCGCTTTGGGAGGTGGCAAGTGGCTCACCGCTATTCAGGCTGGCGTTGACATAGAGCTGTTCAAGGTCGCGCTGGCTGACGTCACTGGCGGGCTTGTCGAACAGCAACCGGCCCTCACGCAGGCCAATGACCCGAGGGAAATGACGCAGGGCCAGGTCGACCGCATGCAGGCTGGCGATCAGACTCACGCCGCGCTCGTTGGCCAGCCGGTTGAGTAGCCCCAGCGTGTGATCAGCCAGCACCGGGTCCATGGCCGAAACCGGCTCATCGGCCAATAGCAGGTCGGCGCCCTGGTACAACACCCGGGCAATGCCAACCCGCTGCAATTGGCCGCCAGAGAGCTGATCACAACGCACAAACAGCTTGTCGGCCAGATCCAGTGGGGCCAGTGCTGCGTGGGCGCCGGCAATATCCAGGGGATAACACAGTGACAGCAGCGCCCTGCCCAGCGACCAGTGGCCGAGGCGTCCGGCCAGCACGGCCGTCACCACGCGTTGGCGCGGTGGTAGCGGCGGGCTTTGATGGATCAGCCCGATACGTCGACGCAGATGTCGCAGTGCCCGGCCGCGCAGGCGAGCCGGCTGGCTGCCGAGTAGCTGGAGTTCGCCCGTGCTGGGCAGCAGACTGGTGCCCAGCAGACGCAGCAGGCTGGTCTTGCCAGCCCCGGAAGAGCCGATGATGGCGACCCGCTCGCCGGCCTCAATCTGCAGATTGACACCCTGCAACGCCGCGAAGCCATTGGCGTGGGTCAGCCCCACGCCACTAAGCCTGATGCTCACTGCAACAAGCCGGCAGCTCGGGCGGCTTGCTCGATACCTTCATAGTTCTCCGGCCGGGTTTCGATGAAACGGCTGGCACGCTGCAGGTCGAGAATGGCCTTGTGCTCAGGATTGGCCG
The DNA here is from genome assembly GCF_003586265.1 of Pseudomonas jilinensis. Lineage (NCBI taxonomy): Bacteria > Pseudomonadati > Pseudomonadota > Gammaproteobacteria > Pseudomonadales > Pseudomonadaceae > Pseudomonas > Pseudomonas jilinensis. The sequence goes on from NZ_QJSA01000001.1 coordinate 372,560, forward strand.
GGTCGAGCTTGAGGAACGCGGCCTTGATCCGCTCGACCAGTGCCGGGTCGAGATCGCCGCGCACGGTCCAGTTGTAGTCGAAATAGGTCGGGGTAACCTGATAAACGCGTACCTTGCTGGTGTCGACCTTGCCTTCGTCAGCCAGTTTTTCCCAGACCGAGGCATTCAGGACGCCGGCATCGACCCGGCCGGATTCGACCCAGGCGACAGTCGCATCATGGGCACCGGAGAAGCCGATGCGGCTGAAATGGCTATCTACCTCAATACCGTCCTGCTGCATGAAATAACGCGGCATCAGGTGCCCGGAGGTGGACGATACCGAGCCGAAGGCAAAGCTCTTGCCGGCCAGGTCTGCATGGCTGTTGACCTTGGGATCGGCGGTGATGAAGGTGCTGGTGAAGACCTCATCCTGCTCGCGTTGTACCAGCGGGATGGCATCACCGGTACGCAGGCGGGCCTGAACAAAGGTGAAGCCGCCCAGCCAGGCCATGTCCAGGCGCTTGGCGCCGAGAGCCTCGACTACACCGGCGTAGTCGGAAACTGGCTGAAACTGCACGCTCAGGCCCAGTTCCTGCTCGAGATATTCGCCCAGCGGCTTGAATTTGCGCAGCAGCTCGGTCGGAGCTTCGTCGGGAATGGCCGAGACGCGCAGCACGTCCTGGGCCTGCGCAGTGGAAAACAGGGTGGCAACGGACAGGCATGCGCCGGCCAGCACGGCCAGCGGTCGTTTGATCATCGACATGTGGTTTCTCCGGTTCAATAGCGGATGACTCCGGGCCGGGTGTCGAGACCGGCCAGGGCGTGGCGCAAGTTTAGAGCAATCGACTGGCGGAGCAAGCGGGAAATGCTTGGCGCGGCAGGCTCCGAGCCTTCGATAAGGCATCTTCTGCCAATGCGAGGAGCGCAGCGACGCGGCAATCCACAGGCCGCATGGATCACCACGCGGCTGCGCCGCTCGTGATGACGGGGCTGGCGGTCTGGGCGATGCAGGCTTTCTTGCCGCCAAACAGACGGTTAGGATTGTCATTCTTTTTTAGCGTTCAGGAGCCACCTGATGCCTTGGCCGATAGCTGCCAACCTGTCGATGCTGTTTACCGAAGTGCCGTTGACCGAGCGTATCGAAGCAGCGGCCAGCGCAGGCTTTGACGGCGTGGAAATCCAGTTCCCATATGAACTGCCAGCGCAAGAGCTCAAATCCCGGCTGGAGTCGGCCAGGATGCCGCTGGTACTGATCAACCTGCCGGCGGCCGACTTGTTGCAAGGCGGTCCGGGACTGGCAGCGGCGCCGGGCCGAGCTGCCGAGTTCGAGCAGGCGCTGGAACAAGGGCTGGCTTATGCCGCGCAGGTCAGGCCACAGCGAATCAATGTCCTGCCTGGGCGGCTGGTCGAAGGGCTGAGTCGTGAGGCGGCTCTGGAAACCCTGGCCGAACGTTTGCAACGCGCTGCCCAAGCTTTTGCCACGATTGGGGTAGGGGTGACCTGTGAGGCAATCAACCGACACGACATGCCGGGTTTTGTGCTGTCTACTTCGGCTGAACTGCTGGCCATGCTGGAGCGGGTAGGGCATGCCAATCTGTCAGCGCAACTGGATCTGTACCACATGGCCCGGATGGACGAAGTGCCTGCGGACAGTATCGAGCGATTGGCCGGACGGATTGGTCATGTGCAGTTTGCTGATAGCCCGGGGCGGGCTGAGCCGGGCACTGGCGTGCTGGATTTTGCTGGCGCTTTGGCCGCTTTGGAGCGAGCTGGTTATCAAGGCTGGCTTGCTGCCGAATATCGCCCAGCCAGCAGCACAGCGGCCAGTCTGGACTGGCTGGCGCGGTGGCAATAGCACTGGAGTGTTTTCACATCAGCGTCATCACGAGTGGCGCAGACACATTCTTCAGTCAGAGTCCTGGTCCGCAGCGAATGATTCGAGCCCTGGTCAGACGTTCACCTTCTGGATTCAGTAGCCAGGCTGCGGGCTGCCAGCCCCTGCGTTCAGCGTAAATCTGATACTGCTGACCGGCCCGGAAGTCATCATGGCTCAGGCCGAGAATGCAGGTGCGCTCGCGACTTTCCAGGCGTCCACCGTTACGCTGCCCGCCGCCGGGTACCTCGAACTGGAAGCGAACCTGCAGTTCGTGCGAGCCAGGCGGCAGGTCGGGAAATCTCAGACTACGCACCAACTCGCCATTGAGGCGGTAAGCGCGCAACTGATCGAGCGGCATCGAGGTGCGCTGTTCGATCCTGACCTGCTGGCTGTCCAGCGGTGGGGTCGGCTGCTGGGCGCAAGCCGACAAGGTGCAGCAGAAAAGGCCCATGGCTGCGGCCTTGAGAGGAAACATTACAACTCTCCACTGATTCCGTTCATGCGTAGGGCCAACTCGATATCCAGACCAATGACCAGAACACCAACCACCTTGCCGCTTATGGGGTCGATGATCTGGCTGCTGACGTGTACCTGAAAACCCTGTGTTGACTGATCATACTCCAATGGCCCCATGAACGGGGTGGTGTTACTGGCGAAAAATGACTCGGTGAACTTGGCTTCGTCACCTTGCCAGTAATCTGTGGTGATCTCGCTGACAGCGACATTCAGGCCCAGATAATCAGTCACCATGACCTCGGTAATCAGGCCATTGTGGCGAATCTGTTGATCAGTCAGCCAGTGTGACAGTGGGTGAGCCAGTACGCTATTGATCAGTGGACGCTCATGCTGGCTGGTCTCCGCGATCCACTGCTGATCGAGCTGAATGATACGGGTGACGTCCAGTTGCTGGTGGCGGCGGTTCTGTTCCAGCACCGCCTCAATAATTTCGGGCTTGCCGGGCCAGTCGGCGAACAATTGTTGATGCAGTACCTGGATGCGTTCACGCTCCTCCGCGGTGAGGGTAGCCATTTCCGGAATGCAGTGGAAAACCTCGTCGTTGAAGCGGCTTAAAAAGCTCGGGTGACGATGCAGAAAGTCATCGGCGAAGTACACCCCGAGATTGGTGTACTGCTGGAAGTGTTGATGTCGGGGGCGCAGTCCAAGCGGGAGCGGGGTTAGTTCAATACGCAGGGTGCGCTGATCGGCCAGGAAAGCGTCGATACGCCCACGTTCAAGCAACTGTAACAATTGCCGGGTATTGCCGACCAGGGTGTTGACCTCGACTCCCTGCTTCTCCAGCCAAGCCACCTGATTACTGCCGCGGATGCCGCCAATCTTTAACTGAGGGTCGCTCGTTCGGCGAGGCTCGAGAGGGTGCTCGGGGTTGTTGCTGTACCAATACCATTTCTCCAGTGCCAGAGGTGCCGAGAGTTGGGCAAATTCGTTGGCCCGGCGGGTGCGGGTGGCGGAGAAAAAACCGTCAGCTCGCCCCTGACTGACCTCATGAATCGCACGCTCCCAGGGCAGCACTCGAATTTCGTAAGGCTGGGCCAGCGCCTTGAAGATACAACTCAGGGCCGTAACAGAACTACCGCCCAACTGGTCACCTTCCTTTACCTGGTAAGGTGGAAATATATCGGTATTGAGTCTGACAGGATCAGAGGCAGCAGCCAGGCTGGCGCAACCACACAGCATGAGGATGCTGGTAAGGCGAAACATGTTGGGCGTCCTTTCGGGTGTATGGAGTCACTATAGAATCGCTTGGCCTGCTGCGCCGCTCGACCATAAGCTCTGTTACTAAATCGCGATCACGGTCACGCATAGCGCTGGTTCTGACCATCCTGGACAGGCATCCTATTCATCATATTTATGATGATGTGTGGAATATATCAACTTCACGAGTTTTGAGGAGATAGGCCGATGAAAGATTTTCAGGGCAAGGTGGCGGCGATTACCGGTGGTGGCAGTGGTCTGGGGCGTGAACTGGCACTGTGCTGCGCCGCCCGGGGCATGAAGTTGGTGCTGGGTGATGTGGATGAGAAGGGTATGGTGGAAACCCAGCGCTTGGTCGAGGCCGCTCATCCGGGTACCGAAACCACAACCATGCGCCTGGATGTCTCCAGTCTGGATCAGGTTCAGGCTTTTGCCGATCTGTGCAAGAGCAGCTTCGGCGGAGTTCACCTGGTGTTCAATAACGCTGGTGTCAGCGTCGGTGGCCCGGTGTGGGAAAACACAGTGGCTGACTGGGACTGGGTCATGGGCGTTAACCTGTATGGCGTGGTCTGGGGTGTCAAGGTGTTTACACCGCTGCTGATCGCGCAGGGCGAAGGGCATATCATCAATACCGCATCGGCTGCCGGTTGGCTCAATGGGCCGAGCATGGCTATCTACAACGTCACCAAGCACTCGGTGGTCGCGTTGTCGGAAACTCTGGCGCTGGACCTGCGTGATGTCGGTGCCAATGTTGGCGTGACCTGCCTGTGCCCGGCTTTCTTCCCCACCGGCATCTCTGACTCGGCCCGCAATCGTCCGGCCGACAAGGCTGAAACCATTACGCCGAGCGACGTCATGCTCAAGCGTGCCGAGCTGACCAAAGCCGCCGTGGCCAAGGGCAAGATTCAGGCTGCCGATATCGCTGAAATGACCCTCAGGGCGGTGGAGAATGATCAGTTCTACGTATTCCCACATCGCAAGATCAAGGAACTGATCAAGCTGCGTGCTGCTGCGGCAGATCGTGAGCAGGACGTGTTCGATTCGCTCAACCCCTGAGTAAAAAGCTCCCCCCGACAGCTGGATCGCCACAGGTCTACGGCCTTCGCGATGACGGGGGGAGCCAAGCCAGACATTCCCTGCGCCACCTCGTCATTGCCAGTCGCAGGGGGCGGCCATCCGCCGATGTGGCAATCCATCAGTGCCTGGGCCAGTACACCCCCTGGATCGCCACAGGCCTACGGCCTTCGCGATGACGGGAGCGGGAGCCAAACTCAGGCGTTCCCCGTCCTCCACCTCGTCATTTTATCTACACAGCCAACGCCAATCGCTGCTCGGCCACCCCCTGGCGCAGGAAAAACCGCTCCACCGCCGAGCGGGTATCCTGCCAGGCCGTCTTGTGTTCCATTTCCAGAAAGTGACCGCTGTGAGCTATGGTTGCAAACTGAGCCTGTGGCGCCAGTTTGGCAAAGCCACGTGCATCATCCGGGCTGGTGTAACGGTCCCACTCGCCATTGATGAACAGCAGCGGCAGGTCGATATTGGTCACGCAGCTCATATAGCTGTCGCTATCCAGCCCCAGTACCTGACGGATATGGAACAGCATCTGCGCATACTCGTGCTCCTCCAAACTGCTGACATGGCGAAAATTGCAGCGCCTGAATAGGGGCGGCAGATATTCACCGATGGTGTCATTGACCAGATTGCCCACCGCCTGGCGGTCACAGGCCGCCAGATGGGTCTGGCCGCGACTGAGATAGTCATGCATCGCGCTGTTGAGAATCGGCGAGAATGAGCTGACCACGGCACTGCGGATCCGTGCGGGTCGCTGAGCCAGGGCCAGCAGTGTGGCGACGCCGCCCCAGGAGAACGAGTAGATGTGGTCGGCACTAAAGTGCTCGATCAGATCCAGCAGAATCAGTGCCTCGTCCTCCTTGCCAATCAATGGCAGGATTGGGTTGTGCGGGCGTGAGGCGCCAGCATAAGGCTGGTCAAACAACACCACATTGAACAGTGGTTGGAGAAACCGCAACGCCTGGCTGAACGAGGCGCTGGTGGCCAGCGAGCCGTTGACCAGAATGATGGTAGCGGTTGCGTCGGGGTTCGGATAACACCAGGTGTGCACCTTCATATCTCGGTGCACGCGAATTACTGCCTTTTCAGCGTACATGGGGGCACCTCGGAATGTTGAAGGCGAGCGTTTAGCGCGCCGGTGAAGAGTGCCACCAGCTAACCGCACCCAGATGACAGCAGCGTGTCATGGCCGCAGCCGTTGGTCGGGTGTAACTGGCTGTTCATGAATCCTGTAAGGCGGGAGCATCCGCTCCCGCAGCGAGCCCGCCGCATCCCTGTCCTGGAGCAGATGCTCCAGGCTCCCAGGAAACCCCAGGCCACTCTCAAGCCCGCCCCTGCCTGCTGATAACCTCATGACGGTTAAATTTGCATGTCAAAATGCTGTCAATAGAGCCTTGAGAGGCGATGACTGGCTGCAAGTGCCTGTCAAAAAGAAAGAAAAAAATCCTTAAAAAGGTCCTAAAGCTCCCCGAACAGACGCCGATAAAGTAATCGAATGCGAACTCTATGGGTGCCTGGGCAAGTCCCACCTTGGAGGCGCAGGCTCAGGCAAACATTATTAGGTCCTCTGGAGGCATGACATGTCCTTGACCGTTAATACCAACGTCGCGTCGCTGAATACTCAGCGCAACCTCAACAGTTCGGCCAGTTCTCTGCAGACATCCTTGCAGCGCCTGTCCACCGGTTCGCGTATCAACTCCGCCAAGGATGATGCCGCAGGTCTGCAGATTGCCAACCGTTTGACCAGTCAGGTCAATGGTCTGAATGTGGCGGTGCGCAACGCCAATGACGGTATCTCGCTGGCGCAGACAGCTGAAGGTGCTCTGCAGCAGTCGACCAATATCCTGCAACGCATGCGTGATCTGGCCCTGCAGTCGGCCAACGGTTCCAACAGCACTTCCGAGCGTGAGGCATTGAACGCCGAAGTAACCCAATTGAAGAAAGAAATCGACCGAATCAGCAATACCACCACCTTCGGTGGTCGCAAGCTGCTGGATGGCAATTTCGGTATTTCCAGCTTCCAGGTTGGCTCTGCGGCTAATGAAATCATCAGTGTTGGCATTGGTGAGATGAGTTCCAGCTCTTTGGAAGGTACGTACTATACCGCTAATAGCGCTGCGCTAACTGGTGCTACTGTTAGTGCTGTTACCGAGGGTGAGGCAACTTTCAGGATTGCACTTACTACTGGCAATGTTGATGTAAAAGTTGCTTTTGAAGGGGGTGAGACTAATAAGCAGGTTCTGGAAAAGATTGCCGCAGCGGTGAATGATGCCAACGTGGGTGTGGGTGCCTTCGTTGAGGAGAGTACTACTGCGGGTGACTTCCAGATCAACTATGTATCCAGGACGAATGACGCTGGTGCCAGTTTGTTGACTGGTGTGACTGTGCAGGACGCTGGTACGACGACTGTTGGCACTATTGGTGTCACAGCAGCAGCGCCTGCTGTGTCGACTGACAACAGTGTCAAAGACATTGACATCACTACTGCAGCCGGTGCGCAGGCAGCAGTGCTGGTTATCGATGATGCGATCAAGATGATCGACTCTCAACGCGCTGACCTCGGTGCGGTACAGAACCGCTTCGAGAACACCATTGCCAACCTGCAAAACATTGCCGAGAACGTGTCGGCCGCCCGTGGACGGATTCAGGACACCGACTTTGCCGCGGAAACTGCGAACCTGACCAAGAACCAGATTCTGCAGCAGGCCGGTACCTCTATCCTGGCCCAGGCCAACCAGTTGCCGCAGGCGGTACTCAGTCTGCTGGGCTGATCTGGCAGTAGGGTTGGTTTTCAACACAAGCCGGGCTTATGCCCGGCTTGTGTGTATTTGCGGCAGGCGCTTGCCTGCGCGGCAAAAGTTTGCCGGAATATCTCGCTGGTCAGTCGGTCTGGCTGGCTGTAAGTGGCCGTGGTTGGGCGCTTTATTGTTGTTGGCACACTTCCTGCTCATTCAACCTTGTGACATTAAAAAGCGGCAATGCAGTCGTTCGTCTGCATCGATGCCGAATATTCGTTGAATGCAGATTGCATGGCTGCCTGGTGATCGCGGTACGGGCAACAGGCAACAATGGAGGCAAGACATGTCCCTGACGGTGAACACCAATGTGGCGTCGCTGAATACCCAGCGTAACCTCAATACTTCATCCAATGCGCTGCAGACTTCTTTGCAGCGTCTGTCCACCGGCTCGCGCATCAACTCCGCCAAGGATGATGCTGCTGGCCTGCAGATTGCCAACCGCCTGACCAGTCAGGTCAATGGCCTGAACGTGGCGGTACGCAACGCCAATGACGGTATCTCGCTGGCACAGACCGCTGAAGGTGCTCTGCAGCAGTCGACCAATATCCTGCAGCGTATGCGCGATCTGGCCTTGCAGGCGGCCAACGGCTCCAACAGTGTCTCTGAGCGTGAGGCGCTGAACGCCGAAGTCAGTCAGTTGAAAAAGGAAATTGACCGGATCAGTAACACCACTACCTTTGGTGGACGCAAATTGCTGGATGGCAATTTTGGTATTTCCAGCTTCCAGGTTGGCTCGGCGGCCAATGAGATCATTAGTGTTGGCATTGGCGAAATGAGTGCTCAGTCGTTGCAAACCAACTTCTACTCGGAAGCTTTTGGTGATGCGGCTGGTACGGTAACTGTCGATACCCAGGTTACTCTTGATCTGGTGTTTACTGACACCAGCAAGAACACAACCATCACGGTTGAACTGAAAGCTGGCGATACTGGTGATCTTCTTACCGCCAAACTGGCAGCGGCAATCAATGACGCCAATATCGGTGTGGGTGTGCACCTTGATGCTGATGGTGACTATCAGGTGATTTCGCGCACTGATGCCAATGATCCAACGGTCAGCGATTTGCAGACCATCACTTTTGGTGACTCCACTCCAGCTTCAGGTGCGACATTCACTACTGTTGACCTGTCGGCTGCTACACCGGTGGCAGACAACACTATTGCTGACCTGGATATTCGCGATGTGGCGGGAGCTCAGGCGGCAATTCTGGTGATCGACGAATCCATCCGTCTTATCGATGCCCAGCGCGCCGAACTGGGTGCGGTGCAGAACCGTTTCGAAAACACCATTGCCAACCTGCAGAATATTGCTGAGAACGTCTCGGCAGCGCGCGGGCGGATTCAGGATACCGACTTTGCTGCGGAGACAGCGACGCTGACCAAGAACCAGATTCTGCAGCAGGCCGGAACCTCGATCCTGGCTCAGGCCAATCAGTTACCCCAGGCCGTACTCAGTCTGTTGCAGTAAGTTGTATTTGTGGTGGGGCAAAGCCGGGCCTGCGCCCGGCTTTTTGCTGACCGAAGAATTGCCGGTGCTGGCCTAAAGCTTTGTCAGTGGCTGCCGATACAGGGATTGAACGCAGATTTCATGGTTGCCCGACCTCGGTCGAACCATGGAGTGGATACTGGGCAATCGCCACTATCGGAGGCACTATATGTCCCTGACCGTCAATACCAACGTAGCATCGCTGAATACCCAGCGTAACCTCAACAGCTCCGCCAGCTCGCTGCAGACTTCCTTGCAGCGTCTGTCCACCGGTTCGCGCATCAATAGTGCCAAAGATGATGCTGCCGGCCTGCAGATCGCCAACCGTCTGACCAGCCAGGTCAATGGTCTGAATGTGGCAGTGCGTAACGCCAATGATGGTATCTCGCTGGCCCAGACCGCCGAAGGTGCATTGCAGCAGTCGACCAATATTTTGCAGCGTATGCGTGATCTGGCCCTGCAGTCGGCCAACGGCTCCAATAGCACTTCCGAGCGCGAAGCGCTGAATGCCGAAGTGACTCAGCTGAAAAAGGAAATTGACCGGATCAGCAACACCACCACCTTTGGTGGTCGCAAACTGCTGGATGGCAACTTTGGTATTTCCAGCTTCCAGGTTGGCTCCGCGGCCAATGAGATCATTAGTGTTGGCATCGGTGAGATGAGCAGCTCTTCTCTTGAGGGGGCGTATTATGAAGGCTCGATTGCAGCGTCGACTATTGCAACTGCCGCCGAAGATGGTGAGATGGCTATCACTGCGACAGTAGGTGGTAAAAATTTCAGCTTTTCTGCCGCCATTAGTGCGGGAGATGATGTGGCGGCTGTAAGTGCCAAGATAGCCGCAGCAATCAATGACGCCAACATGGGAGTGGGCGCCTTCGTTGATGAGGCTACCAATGCAATCAGCATCATCTCGCAGCAGGATACCGATGGCGCTAATGCGCTTACCTCACTCGCTGTGGTTGATGGTGCGGGAGTAACGGCTGGTACGTATACAGCTGCTGCGGCGATTACTGATGAAAGTGTTTCAGACATTGATATTACTACTGCAGATGGCGCGCAAAAAGCAGTGCTGATCATTGATCAGGCGATTCAGACTATCGACTCTCAGCGTGCCGACCTTGGTGCGGTGCAGAACCGCTTCGAGAATACCATTGCCAACCTGCAGAATATTGCCGAGAACGTATCGGCAGCCCGTGGTCGTATCCAGGATACCGACTTTGCCGCCGAGACTGCGAATCTGACCAAGAACCAGATTCTGCAGCAGGCCGGTACTTCGATCCTGGCTCAGGCCAATCAGTTGCCGCAGGCTGTGTTGAGTTTGCTGGGCTGAGTAGTCTGGTTAAGCATTTTGATGTTGAGAAGCCGGGCGTATGCCCGGCTTCTTGCTCATGGATGAGTAAAAAGTCGTTATTGGGCTAAAGCTTAAGCCAGCCTGGTCGATAACCTGTCTGAATGCGGATTCTATCGGTGCCTGGGAAGTGGTGGGTGCCTGAGACGCAACCCAGGCAGTAGCCTTAAATAGCTTCAGTGGAGGCGACCCATGTCCTTGACAGTAAATACTAACGTAGCATCGCTGAATACCCAGCGTAACCTCAACAGCTCGGCCAGTTCACTGCAGACTTCCTTGCAGCGTCTGTCCACCGGTTCGCGCATCAACTCCGCCAAGGATGATGCTGCCGGCCTGCAGATCGCCAACCGCCTGACCAGCCAGGTCAACGGCCTGAACGTGGCGGTACGTAATGCCAACGACGGCATCTCGCTGGCGCAGACCGCTGAAGGTGCGTTGCAGCAGTCGACCAATATTCTGCAACGCATGCGTGATCTGGCTCTGCAGTCGGCCAACGGCTCCAACAGCACTTCCGAGCGCGAAGCGCTGAATGCTGAAGTCACTCAGTTGAAAAAGGAAATCGACCGGATCAGCAACACCACCACCTTCGGTGGTCGCAAGCTGCTGGATGGCAACTTTGGTATTTCCAGCTTCCAGGTTGGCTCCGCAGCTAACGAGATTATCAGTGTCGGCATCGGCGAGATGAGTTCGAGTTCGTTGAATGGAACTTTTTATACCGAGGCTTTTGGGGCTGCGACATTCGATACTCCGGCGGATTATGTCGGGGGGACGGCTGTCATTGCGGTGACGCTGGATGGGGTGGCTGACCCAGTGGAGCTGAGTGTTGAACTGGATGCATCCGATGATGCCGACACTATCACGGCCAAGTTGGCGGCCGCTGTTAACGACGCCAATCTGGGTGTGAGTGTGCAGAAAGACGGGGATGATAATTGGCAGGTAATTACCAACTCGAATGCTGCTGGTGATGGTCCGGCCGTCACGGATATTGAATTTACCACGCTGCCAGCCGAAGTCGAGATGAGCGATATTGCGCTTGATGACACCAGTGCCGCAGCGGCTGCCGACAGTACTGTCAGTGCCATCGACATCACTTCTGCCTATGGTGCCCAGGCTGCCGTGCTGGTGATTGATGAAGCGATTCGTATGATCGACTCCCAGCGTGCCGACCTCGGTGCGGTGCAGAACCGCTTCGAGAATACCATTGCCAACCTGCAGAATATTGCTGAGAACGTCTCGGCAGCGCGCGGGCGGATTCAGGATACCGACTTTGCCGCTGAGACTGCGAATCTGACCAAGAATCAGATTCTGCAACAGGCCGGCACTTCTATTCTGGCTCAGGCCAATCAGTTGCCGCAGGCGGTACTGAGCCTGTTGCAGTAAGATTGACGGGATGTGAAATGACGGGGGAAAGGTGTTAGCCTTTCTCCCGCATTGTCCTTAATGAGGATACCGCCATGGACATGGGAATGCTTGGAACACCGGGGGCTGAGCGGCCTGCAGGTGCTGCTGTCAGCGCGGCTGCCGGTAAGGTCATTAGTCTGGTAGCGGGCAAGGCGCCAGAGGCTCCAGATAATCAGAACAAGACTGCACTTCCCGCAGTAGTTGATGTCCAACCGGCTGATCGCCAGAGTCTGGAAAAAGCCGTGTCGGACATGCAGGACTTTGTCCAGAGCGTGCGGCGGGATATCAATTTCCAGTTGGATGATGGCACAGGTCAAGTCGTAGTCCGGGTCACCGAGGCGGCTACTGGTGATGTGATCCGTCAAATTCCTTCCGAGGAGGCTCTGCGTCTGGCAGAGAACCTATCGGAGATTCGTAGCTTGTTGTTTGAAGCGGAGGCTTGAGCTGGCCCGTTTCTTGCCTGAAAGCTCTGGGTGAACCCATCAGGCATTGATGCCGTCAAGAAAACGGCAACGAGGTGAGTAGCATGAATATTACCGGTATTGGTTCGGGGCTGGATATCAACTCCATGGTCAAAGCGATCATGGACGCTGAACGTGCCCCCAAGGCCGCGTCGCTCTCTCGTCTGGAAAGCAAGACCACCGCACAGTTCTCTGCACTGGGGCAGTTCCGCAGTGCTATTTCCGATTTTCAGACTGCGCTGAAGAATCTCAATGATTCGGCGTTGTTCCAGAAGCGCACCGCGACCTCGTCCAACACGGACTATTTTACCGCCACGGCCACTTCCAGCGCAGCAGCGGGCAACTACAGTGTTCAGGTATTCAACCTGGCCCAGAGCAGCAAGGTGGCTCTGGCTGGGTTCGATTCGGCCACTACCCAGGTTGGTACGGGCGAGCTGAACATCACAGTTGGTGACGAGGTCATCAATGTTCAGATCGGTGAGGATAAGCAGTCGCTTAGCGCGATCCGTGATGCGATCAATGCCGCTGGTGCCGACAAAGGGTTGAGCGCGGCTATCGTCAATGATCCGTCAGGGGTTGGCGGGGCGCGCATTGTGTTGACTTCTACCAATAGCGGCTCAGGCAAAGATATCCAGGTCGAAGTGGCCAATGCCACCGGTGATCTGGGTCGGTTGGCCTTTACCCCGCCTGATCCAACTGCGACCAACTATCAGCCTCCTGCGGCGGATCCGGATGATCCGCGAGCCGCGAGGGTGATCAGCTTTGCTCGTGATGCCAGCTTTGCTGTGGATGGCCTGCTGATGAGCAGTGCCAGCAACACCATTGATGATGTGATTGAAGGTGTGAGCCTGACCCTCAAAAAACCCCAGTCGGCCGAGGATATTGCTAATGCCAATACCTTCAACTTGGCCGTGGCTGAAGACCGCGCCGGGGTCAAGGCCAACCTGCAGAAGTTTGTCGATGCCTACAACAAGCTGATCGATACCACCAACTCGCTGACCAGGGTAACCCAGGTTGGCGGTGATTCTGGTACGCCACTGGCCGGACCGTTGGTTGGTGACGCTACCGTACGTTCATTCCTCAGTGCCATGCGCACCGAGCTTGGCAATGCTCAAGGCTCTGGTGATATTCGTATTCTGGCCGATCTTGGGATTACCACCAAGCAGGACGGCAAGCTGGAAATTGATAGCGATAAGCTGGATCAGGCGCTGGAGCGTAACTTCGATCAGGTTCAGGGTTTCCTGACGGGTGAGAAAGGTTTGATGGGGCGCCTGGAAGCACGCGCTGAGCCATATATACAGACCGGTGGAATTCTCGAGCAACGTACCAAGTCGCTGCAGACCACTCTCAAGAATATCGATAAGCAGCGTGAAGATCTGGATCGCAGGATGTCTGCCATGGAAACGCGTCTTTTTGCGCAGTTCAACGCCATGGATATGCTGGTAGGGCAGCTCAGTCAGACCAGCCAATATCTCGAAAACCAGTTGTCCAATCTGCCGGGCGTGGTCAGACAGGATAGGAAACGATGAGCAATCCGATCGACACCTACAAGCAGGTCAAGGTTTCCCAGGAAGTCTCTCAGTATCGTGCGGTCCAGCTGTTGCTGGCTGGCGCTATTGAGCGGATACGTTTGGCCCGGCATGCTCTGGAAACCGGTAATGTTGAGCGACGTGGTGTGGCTATTGGCAACACTATCAGCATCATTGGTGCCTTGCAGGCAGCCTTGGATAAGGAGCTGGGCGGTGAGATCGCCGAGAATCTGGACGCACTCTACGACTATATGACTCGCAAGCTGGCAGGTGTGGCTCTGGATGACACGCAGCGTACCCTGGATGAGGTTGAATTGTTGCTGGCCCAGATCAAGGACGGCTGGGACGCCATCGAGCCGGCTTGAGCATATTTCGTCATTGCGAGTCGCATGAGGCGGCCATCCGCCGATGTGGCAATCCACCGGTACCCGCCCCGGCAGTTGGATCGCCACAGGCCTACGGCCTTCGCGATGACGTGGTTGAAGGCGTGCAGGATTCCGCCGCCGGCGTTTTTGACATTTTCCCTAAAGTTTTCTCCCGGCCGCCGATACAGGAAGTATGTGCAACACTCACTCAGGATGTGCTCGATGAATGCCTACGCCGCCATGAAGCAATACCAAACTGTCAACGTCAACGCCCAGATCAGTGAAGCTGATCCGCATCGGTTGATTCAGATGCTGATGGAGGGTGGGTTGCGCCGGATTGCTGAAGCCAAGGGTGCAATGGAGTATGGCAATCTGGCTCTCAAGGGGGAGTTGGTAGGCAAGGCTGTAGCGATTATCGGTGGCCTGCGCGACGGTTTGAACCGGGAGCAGGGTGGCGAGATTGCCGAAAACCTGGATAACTTGTATGCATTCATGCAACAGCGTCTGAGTGCTGCCAATCTGCAGAATGATCCGGCAATCCTCGACGAAGTGGCCGGGTTGTTGCGAGAAGTCAAAATCGGTTGGGATGGCATTCGTCACGCCGCCTAAGGAGATAGTCATGGCTCAAGCCGTCAAGCAGTTGCAGCAGACCCATGAAGCGCTGATCGCCGCGGTGCGTGCCGGTGACTGGGAGCAGGTGGGTGAACTGGACAAGCTGTGCCGCCAGCAGGTTGCCCAGGCCATGGAGCAGCCCGAGCGTGATGACCAGGTGGTGGTGGAAACTCTGGACGGATTGTTGGCCACCTATCGGGAGGTGATCGGTCTGTGCCAGGCGGTCCAAGGCAAGCTGGCCGAGGAGCTGCAAGGCATGCAGCGCGGCAAGGCTGGTGCCAAGGTTTATCAGATGTTCTCCTGAGCGCTGGATTTTTGCGCTCGATTGCTATAATTGTCCCGTTAGTTGCTCGCCCTGACCGTTTGTCCTGTGTGGCTAACGGGTAAGGGCGTTTTGCGATACCTTATCCGCGCCAAGTATTTGACTCTGGTGTCGAATCTGACTACCTTTGGGCCATTCAAAAAAAGCTGGCGCACCGCTATCAAAAATCACTGGTGCCGCTCGTGCGTTAACAGGACGTCTGCCACGCTATGCTGCTCAATAGCCATATTTTGCTTATCGATGATTGCCCGCAGAATCGTCACGATTTGAGTGTGATTCTGGGGTTCCTGGGGGAGGAGGCGGTCATTTCCACGTCTTCGGACTGGCAGCGCGACGTCAATGACGAGTTCGAGTCGCCCGGTTCGGTCAAGTGCGTGATTCTCGGCCGCTGTGACCATGACCATGGTGTTCAGGGCCTGCTTGGGCAATTGGACAAGTGGGATGAAAACCTGCCTGTGGTAATGCTGGACCCGGCCCAGGCCAGCCATTGGCCTGAGCACCTGCGTCAGCGTCTGCTGGCGGTGCTGGAGCCGCCACTGAGCTACAGCCAGTTCCTCGACACTCTGCACCGGGCCCAGGTTTATCGCGAAGTCTTCGATGAGCGCAGCAGCCGGCCGCGTCAGCGCGAGCCTAACCTGTTTCGTAGTCTGGTCGGCACCAGCCGGCCGATTCAGGCAGTGCGGCAGATGATGCAGCAGGTTGCCGACACCGAAGCCACCGTATTGATTCTGGGTGAGTCAGGCACCGGCAAGGAAGTAGTGGCGCGTAATCTGCATTACCACTCACGGCGTAAGGATGCTCCTTTCGTACCGGTGAACTGTGGTGCGATTCCGGCCGAGTTGCTTGAAAGCGAGCTGTTTGGTCATGAGAAGGGCGCCTTTACCGGAGCAATTACCAGTCGTGCCGGGCGCTTTGAGCTGGCCGAGGGGGGCACCCTGTTCCTCGATGAAATCGGTGACATGCCGCTGCCGATGCAGGTCAAGCTGCTGCGGGTGCTGCAGGAACGGACTTTTGAGCGGGTTGGCAGCAACAAGGTACAAACCGCCGATGTGCGAATCATTGCCGCGACCCATAAGAACCTCGAGAAAATGATTGAGCAGGGCAGCTTCCGTGAAGATCTCTATTACCGCCTGAATGTCTTCCCGATCGAAATGCCGGCCATGCGTGAGCGGATTGAGGATCTGCCTCTGCTGCTCAATGAATTGATTACCCGGATGGAAACCGAGAAGCGGGGCTCGATCCGTTTCAGCACCTCGGCGATCATGTCGCTGTGCCGGCACGACTGGCCGGGCAACGTACGTGAGCTGGCTAATCTGGTCGAGCGTATGGCGATCATGCATCCGCATGGGGTCATTGGCGTCGGTGAGTTGCCACGAAAGTTCCGTTATGTCGAAGATGATCACGAGGACCTGCGTCAACTGCGTGACGATGAAGATGAACGCAGTGAAGCCTTCAATGGTCTGGTTGGACTGGACAGTCCAGCTTTCCTGCCACCTGAAGGGTTGGATCTGAAAGAGTATCTGGGTGGTCTGGAGCAAACCTTGATCCAGCAAGCGCTGGATGAGTCTTCAGGGGTCGTGGCACGGGCTGCCGAGCGTTTGCGAATCCGGCGTACCACGCTGGTCGAGAAGATGCGCAAGTACGGCATAAATCGCGGAATCGATGCGTCAGAAGACTGACGTTTAAGTTGCTTGTTTTTTCGTAACTTGTTGTTTTTTCTTGTTTATTAGTTGGTGGCATAGGGCTTGCTTAAGCCCTCCCTGACCGGAGTTTCAACGATCAGGGGATGCCCCATGGCTGTATCCGCACACTCGCTGCCTGATAACAGGCAGTCACCAACCGAGGCCGTTCAGGCCGAGCGTATCGAGCAGAGCCGCGCGCTGCTTGAGCAGGTCTCTGCACAACTGATCGAATCCCATGCTTTGCTTGAGGCCCAGGTTGATACGCTCAAGCGTCAACTAGCCGATATGCATGCCCAGCGGACCCAAGAGCTGGCGGAAAAAGCCTGTGTTACGGCACGTCTGCAAAATCTCCTGGATCTGTTGCCGGGTGGCGTGGTGGTACTCGATGGTCGGGGCGTGGTGCGCGAGGCTAATCCGGTGGCGCGTGAACTGCTGGGTGAACCATTGGAAGGTCAGCTCTGGCGTGACCTGATTCAAGAGCGCTTTGCCCCGCGCGAAGATGATTACCATGAAGTTTCGCTGCGCAGTGGTCGGCGGGTCTCGCTTGCTACCCGGTCTTTGCGTGGCGAGCCGGGCCAACTGATTCTGATCAACGATCTTACCGAAACCCGGGAGTTGCAGGCTCGTCTGGCCCGCCATGAGCGCTTGTCGGCGCTGGGGCGCATGGTTGCCTCCTTGGCGCATCAGATTCGTACACCGCTGTCGACGGCGCTGCTGTATGCCAGTCACCTGGGTGATGACGCTCTGAGTCTTGAACAACGCCAACGTTTCAGTCTGCGCCTGAAGGATCGGCTGCAGGCCATGGAGCAGCAGGTGCGCGATATGTTGCTGTTCGCCCGAGGCGACTTGCCGTTGGAGGATCGTTTGACGCCGCCGGCATTGTTCGAGCGCTTGCGTCTGCAGGCCGAGCCGGTGCTGGAGCAGGCCGGGATCAAGTGCCGCTGGGTTGACCTGTGCCCACCGCAGGGGTGGCTGCGTTGCAATGCCGAAACCTTGGTCAGTGCCTTGCTCAACCTTGTGGAAAATGCCTGCCAGGCCGGTTCGATGAGCTCAGGGCTCAAGGTGGTGGCGCGGCGGCTGGAAGGGCAGTTGAGTCTGTGTGTAGTGGATAACGGTCCAGGTATGAGTGCCGAATTGTTGGCGCGCCTGGCTGAGCCGTTCCATACCACCAAGCCCCAGGGAACCGGTCTGGGACTGGCGGTGGTCAAGTCGGTGGTGCGGGCGCACGGTGGAGCGTTTCATTTGCGCAGCAAGGTCGGTCGGGGTACCTGCGCCGAAGTCCTATTGCCGATTCAGCTTGGTGGGGAGGAGTAATCATGACTCAGAAGATGCTGCCAGTTCTACTGGTGGAAGATGATCAGGCGCTGCGCGAAGCGTTGGTCGATACCCTGGCCTTGGCAGGCTATGCCTATCGCGAGGCTGAAAGCGCTGAGGCCGCCCTGGCTCTTCTGGCGCGTGAACCGGTGGCCATGGTGGTCAGTGACGTGAACATGCCGGGCATGGATGGTCACGCGCTGTTGCGTACGCTGCGCAACCGCTATCCGCAAGTGCCGACGCTGCTGATGACGGCCTACGGCACCGTACACCAGGCTGTGGGCGCCATGCGTGATGGTGCGGTGGATTATCTGGTTAAACCCTTCGAACCGGAGGCTCTGACTTCATTGGTGCGCCAGTACGCTCAGGGTCAGTTGCAATCCAGTGCTGACCAGGGGCCGGTGGCGGTCGAACCGGCCAGTCAGCAATTGCTGGCGCTGGCGCAACGGGTTGCCGTCAGTGATTCGACAGTACTGATCTCGGGTGAGTCGGGCACAGGCAAGGAGGTGCTTGCGCGCTACATTCATCAGCAGTCGCCACGGGCCGACAAGCCCTTCATCGCGATCAATTGCGCGGCGATACCCGAGAATATGCTCGAGGCTACCCTGTTCGGCCATGAGAAGGGGGCCTTTACCGGTGCGGTTGCCTCGCAGCCCGGCAAGTTCGAGCAAGCCAATGGTGGCACCCTGTTGCTCGATGAAATCTCCGAAATGCCTTTGGGTCTTCAGGCCAAGCTGTTGCGGGTATTGCAGGAGCGTGAAGTGGAGCGGGTGGGGGGGCGCAAGTTGATTGACCTGGATATCCGGGTCATTGCTACCACCAACCGGGACATGGCTGCCGAGGTTGCGGCTGGGCGTTTCCGTGAAGATCTGTATTACCGACTCGGAGTCTTTCCGCTGCAGTGGCAGCCGTTGCGTGCTCGTCCCGGCGATATTTTGCCAATTGCCGAACGTTTGCTGGCCCGTCACGCAGCCAAGATGAAACAGACTGGTGTGCGCTTTGCCGAGGATGCTTGTCAGGCCTTGCGCAGCCACCCCTGGCCAGGCAATGTGCGTGAACTGGATAATGCTGTACAACGCGCCCTGATTCTACAACAGGGTGGGCTCATCGCCGCTGCGGATCTCTGTCTGGCTGGCCCGCCGGGACTGGCGGCGGCTCCGCTGGTACAGTTCTCGACGGCCGAAGCGCCGGCGATTCCTGCGGTTCCTGTCGCTGCCGGGCCTGAACGCCTGGAAACTGGCGTTCGTCAGCGCGAGTACCAACTGATCATTGACGTGCTGCGCGCTGAGCGTGGACGACGCAAGGAAGCCGCCGAGCGCCTGGGTATCAGTCCTCGTACCCTGCGCTACAAGCTGGCGCAGATGCGTGATGCCGGGTTTGATGTTGAGCGGGATCTGGTGGCGTACTGAGTCCGGGTAATCCCCTGGGAGTGTCGCGCCCAGTTCAGAACACCACGCTCTATGCTGTTGCTTGGTAACCTGGCACCAATCTTGCTGAACTAACCTCAAAGCGATACACGCCGTCAAAAAAATCACGGCTTGGAGGTTACGATGACCCAGGGTGTAGAATTCAACCGACTGATGCTGCAGATGCGTTCCATGCAAATGGAAGCCATGGGCAAACCGCAGGCACCGGCCCAGGTACAGCAAAACGTCAATGCACCGGCATTCGATGACGTGCTCAAGCAGGCGGTGGACAAGGTCAACGAGTTGCAACAGACCACCAGTGAGCTGCAAAGCGGCTTCGAGCGCGGCGTGCCGGGAATCGACCTGACCGATGTGATGATCGCCGCGCAGAAATCCAGTGTTGCCTTCCAGGCCATGACGCAGGTGCGCAATCGCCTGATCAATGCCTACGAAGACATCATGAAGATGCCCATCTGATCAGCCAACGCCGACCCTGATGTTCTGAGGATAGCTGCATGGAAACCGCCAGCACTGCCAATACCCCTGCCACCCGGGCCGGCGTCGAGTCCGCTGAGGCTCAGCGCAAGCCTTTGCTGGGCCTGGCTTTTCTCGACAACCTGGCGCAACTGCCGATGCTGCGTCAGTTCGCCCTGCTGGTGGGGCTGGCTGCCAGCGTGGCTATTGGTTTTGCCGTTGTACTATGGTCGCAGCAACCGGAATGGCGGCCGCTGTATGGCAGTCTGGAAGGCTATGACTCCGGGCAGGTGGTAGAAGTATTGCAGCAGGGCCGGATTCGTTATCGGGTAGAGCCCAACAGCGGCGCATTGCTGGTGCGCAGCGAAGACTTGGCCGATGCCCGTCTGCGGCTGGCCAGCGCCGGTGTCAGTGCCAGCGATCGCAATGTTGGGTTTGAAATTCTTGACCGTGAGCAGGGGCTGGGCACCAGTCAGTTCATGGAGACCACTCGTTATCGCCGGGGGCTGGAAGGCGAGTTGGCTCGTACCATCTCCAGTCTTTACAACGTCAAGGCCGCTCGCGTACACATCGCCATGCCGCGTACCACCGTATTTGTCCGCGATGACCGCAAACCGAGCGCCTCTGTGCTGCTGGAAATGTATGCCGGGCGCCGACTGGAGCCGGCTCAGGTGATGGCTATTGTCAATCTGGTGGCGACCAGCGTGCCGGAGCTGAGCAAGGATCTGGTCACCGTGGTTGATCAGAATGGAAATCTGCTGTCCGATCAGAACGAGTTGAGTGAGCTGACCATTGCCGGTCGCCAGTTTGACTACACCCGGCGCATGGAAGAAACCTATACCCGTCGGGTCCATAGTATCCTGCAACCAGTACTCGGCTCCGGACGCTATCAGGCTGAGGTATCGGCTGATGTCGACTTCAGCGCAGTCGAATCGACAGCCGAAATGTTCAGCCCGGACGCGGCGCTGCGCAGCGAGCAGGTGCTTAGCGAAGCGCGCAGCGGTGGTCAGGCCCCTATGGGTATCCCCGGAGCCTTGACCAACCAGCCGCCAGGTATGGCCCAAGCGCCGGAACAGGTAATCGATCCGGCAACAGGTCAGCCCGTCGTGCCGGCGCCGCCGCGCGATACCCGCGAACAGGCGACCCGCAACTTCGAACTGGACCGCCAGATCAGCTATACCCGCCAGCAGCAGGGCCGCCTGCGCCGGCTGTCGGTGGCCGTGGTGGTCGATGATCCGCTGTTGCCCAATGCTGAGGGTGAACTGGTCCGCACTCCGTTGACCGAAGCGGATATCGCGCGCCTGACTCGTCTGGTCCAGGACGCGGTGGGCTATGATGCCAGTCGTGGTGATAGCGTCAGCGTGATCAATACCGCGTTCGTGGCCGAGGGTGAGGTGCCTGAGATTCCCAGCATCCCGTTCTGGTCCGAACCCTGGTTCTGGGATATCGCCAAGCAGATTCTCGGTATACTTTTCGTTCTGGTGCTGGTATTCGGAGTCTTGCGTCCGGTACTTAAGAATCTGGCCGGAGCAGGCAAGTCGACTGAAACTGCGGGCTACCCGGCATCAATTGACGATATCGACTTGGGTGATGATCTGCGTGATGATCAGGTCAGTCTGTCCGGGCCGGCCAGTTCGGCCATGATGTTACCGCCGCCCAATGCCGGTTATGAGCAGCAGCTCAATGCTATCAAAGGCCTGGTGGCTGAAGACCCCGGCCGTGTCGCCCAGGTGGTGAAAGAGTGGATCAACGCCGATGACTGAAGAAGCGAGAAAACCCCAGAAGCTGTCGAAGCTGGACAAGGCCGCTATCTTTCTGCTGAGCCTGGGTGAGTCCGACGCCGCGGCGATCCTCAAGCACATGGGCCCCAAGGAAGTACAGCGGGTCGGCAGTGCCATGGCATCCATGCGTACAGTGCAGCGCGACCAGGTCCAGCAGGTGATGGGCGATTTCATCGAGACCGTCGGAGAGCAGACGGGCCTGGGGGTTGGCTCAGATAATTACATTCGCAAGATGCTGACCCAGGCACTGGGTGAAGACAAAGCCAATAGCCTGGTTGACCGGATTCTGTTGGGCGGCAACACCTCGGGTCTGGACAGCCTCAAGTGGATGGAACCGCGCGCGGTGGCCGATGTGATCCGCTACGAGCATCCGCAGATTCAGGCTATTGTGGTGGCCTATCTGGACCCGGATATGGCCGCTGAAGTCGTCAGCTACTTTGATCACAAGGTGCGACTCGACGTACTGTTGCGGGTGGCCGCCCTCAACACGGTTCAACCAAGCGCGCTGAAGGAACTCAACGAGATTCTTGAGAAACAGTTTGCCGGCAATTCCAATACCACGCGGGCAACCATGGGTGGGGTCAAGCGCACCGCCGATATCATGAACTTCCTGGAAAGCAGCACAGAGTCGCAATTGATCGAAGCAATCCGGGAACTGGATGAAGATCTGTCGGCGCGGATCGAAGACCTGATGTTTGTCTTCGACAATCTGGCTGATGTTGATGACCGGGGCATTCAGGCGCTGCTGCGTGAGGTTTCCTCGGAGGTGCTGATCGTTGCCCTCAAGGGCGCGGACGAGCCGGTCAAGGAAAAGATCTTCCGCAATATGTCCAAGCGTGCCTCTGAGCTGTTGCAGGACGATCTGGAGGCCAAAGGCCCGGTGCGGATCAGCGAAGTCGAGGCCGCGCAGAAGGAAATTCTGACCATCGCCCGGCGCATGGCCGATGCCGGCGAGATCGTGCTCGGCGGCAAGGGTGGCGAGGAGATGATCTAAATGGCCGGCGGCAATCCCGACTCGGAACTGATTCGCGGCGATCAACTGACAGGGCTCAGTCGCTGGGATCTGCCCAGCTTCGATGAGGCCGAGCACCATGTGCCGGTGGTACGTGAGGAGCCCGAAGACGAGCCAGAGGATATTCCGCAGTCTGAGCTTGAGGAGGCCGACGAGCTCGAAGCGCCCAAACCCTTTACCGTTGAAGAGCTGGAGCAGATTCGCGAGGAAGCCTACAACGAAGGGTTTTCCACCGGTGAGAAAGACGGCTTTCATGCCGGCCAACTCAAGGCCCAGCAGGAAGCCCGCAACCGCATGGATGCCCGGGTTGCCGAATTTGAACAGCTTTTGGGGCATTTGCTTGAACCGCTGCGCCAGCAGGACGAGCAAATCGAGGACATGCTCCTGCATCTGGTCGAGCATATGGTTCGCCAGGTTGTGCAGCGCGAGTTGAAAATCGACTCCAGCCAGGTGCTCACGGTACTGCGTGGGGCGCTCAAGGTGCTGCCGATGGGGGCCGAAAACATCCGTATCTACCTCAATCCTGTCGATTTCGAGGCGGTCAAGGCTTTGCGCGAGCGGCATGAGGAGCGTTGGCGGTTGCTCGAAGATGAGCAGCTGTTGCCCGGTGGTTGCCGGATCGAGACCGAACACAGTCAGGTCGATGCGACCTTGGAAACCCGGCTCGAGCAACTGATCATCCAGTTGTTCGAGCAACGCCGCGAGCAGCGTGCACATCCACCGGCAGCGGACCTGCCGGTCTCGGGCCCTGGGCCGGAGCCCTTTGATGAACAATCCTGAGCGCATCAGCTTTGCCCGACGTCTGGCAGGCTATCAGCAGGCACTGAAGTTGCCGTCCGAGCCGGTGGTCGAAGGGCGCCTGATCCGTATGGTTGGCCTGACCCTGGAAGCCGAGGGTTGCAAGGCCCCAGTGGGCAGTCGTTGCATGGTGATCAGCGACACGCCGCAGGGGCAGACCCGGATTGAGGCGGAGGTTATGGGTTTTGCTGGCAGCAAGATCTACCTGATGCCAGTCGACAGTATGCAGGGTCTGCAACCGGGCGCGCGGGTCGTACCCAGTGCCGGTGGCGGCAAGTTGCCGATGGGTAACGCCATGCTCGGGCGGGTCGTGGATGGCATTGGCCGACCGCTCGATGGCAAGGGCCAGTTCAAGGCCGATGACTGGGTCGACCTCAACGGCCCGGTGATCAACCCGCTCAAACGCCACCCGATTGAGGAGCCGCTGGATGTCGGTATCCGCTCGATCAACAGCCTGCTGACCGTAGGACGTGGTCAGCGCCTGGGTCTGTTCGCTGGCAGTGGCGTGGGCAAAAGTATGCTGCTGGGGATGATGACCCGCTTCACCGATGCTGACATCACTATTGTTGGTCTGGTGGGCGAGCGTGGTCGTGAGGTCAAGGAGTTCATTGAGCAGATCCTTGGCGAGAAGGGCATGGCTCGTTCGGTAGTGGTTGCCTCGCCGGCCGATGATGCGCCGCTGATGCGCTTGCGCGCAGCCATGTATTGCACCCGGATCGCCGAGTATTTTCGTGACCAGGGCAAAAATGTGCTGCTACTGATGGATTCGCTGACCCGTTTTGCCCAGGCACAGCGCGAGATCGCCCTGGCCATTGGCGAGCCACCAGCTACCAAGGGCTACCCCCCGTCGGTATTTGCCAAGTTGCCGCAGTTGGTCGAGCGGGCCGGTAACGCCGAACAGGGTGGCGGTTCCATTACCGCGTTCTATACCGTCCTGTCCGAAGGTGATGATCAGCAGGACCCGATTGCTGATGCCTCCAGGGCTATTCTCGATGGCCACGTGGTGTTGTCGCGGCGGCTGGCTGAAGAGGGCCATTACCCGGCGATTGATATCGAAGCCTCGATCAGTCGGGCCATGCCGCAGATTGTCAGTCCCGAACACCTGCAACAGGCCCAACGCTTCAAGCAGCTCTATGCCCGCTATCAGCAGAGTCGCGACCTTATCAGCGTCGGTGCTTATGCCGCTGGGTCTGATCCGTTGATCGACAAGGCGGTCGAGAAAATGCCGGTTATGCAATCGTTCCTGCGCCAGGGCCTGCACGTCAGCGTCAATCTGAACGACAGTCACAGCGCTCTGGAGCAGATCATCAGTCATGAGTGAGACCCGCATCCGTCGTCTGATCCCGGTGCTGGACATGGCGCTGGAGGACGAACGCAAGGCGGCGGCCATGCTCGGGCAGTGTCAGCGCCAGGTGGATGATGCCGAGGCGCGTCTGCGCGACCTGGAATACTACAGCGGTGAATATCAGAAAGGCTGGTCTCAGCGAGGGGCGCAGGGTGTGGGTCGGGACTGGCTGCTTAACTATCAGCGCTTCATGGGTCAGATGCAGAGCGCTATCGAACAGCAGGGCCAGACTGTGGCCTGGCATCGGCAAAGCCTCGACAAGGCCAGGGCGCAGTGGCAACAGCGCTACCAGCGGCTGGAAGCGCTACGCAAGCTGATCGAACGCTATCGTCAGGAGGCTAGGGCCCGAGCAGATCGACAGGAGCAGAAACTGCTGGACGAACTATCTCAGAGGGCGCGCGGTAACTATTGAATCTGGTCCCCGGCACCATGACAGCGGTGACATGCTGTGCTACATAGTTGAGACAGCCGTCTTGACTCCGGGCGACCGGGGCGGCGCAGCTTTTCGCCAAGGGAGTGTCAGCATGCCTATTCAGGCCAACATGTCAGCTGATGGCCAGGTTTTGACCATCAAGGTCAGTGGACGTTTCGATTTTGGAGCTCACCAGGATTTTCGCGAAGCCTATGAGCGCGGAGGGCTGAGCCCCGAGCGTTATGTAGTCGATCTGCATGACACCGACTATATCGACAGTTCAGCGCTGGGTATGCTGTTGCTGTTGCGTGATCATGCTGGCGGCGATATGGCCGATATCCAGATTACGCATTGCAATGCCGATGTGCGCAAGGTTCTGAGCATTTCCAATTTCGAACAGCTTTTCACTATCGAGTGAATCATGTCATCGGTCAGTCGCGCCAGTGCCACAGACCTCGGTCCCAGTCAGGCACTGACGGTTCTGATCGCCGATGACAATCCTTCCGACCGGATGATTCTCGGCCGCCTGGTGGAGCAGTTGGGCCATCGAGTCATCCGTGCCGAGAACGGCCGGGAGGCCGTCGAGCAGTTTGCTCGCCAGCGCCCGAATCTGGTCCTGCTGGATGCCTTGATGCCTGAGATGGACGGCTTCGAGGCGGCTCGTCTGATTCGTCAGGACGCCGGCGAGGATCTGATCCCGATCATCTTTCTCACCAGTCTGAGCGAGACGACGGCGCTGGTGCAGTGCCTGGAAGCTGGCGGCGACGATTTTCTTACCAAGCCTTACAACCCGATCATTTTGCGAGCCAAAATCCAGGCGTTCCAGCGCATGCAGGAGATGCACCGGACCCTGCAGAGCCAGCGTGACCTGATCGCTAGCCAGCATCGCAACCTGTTGCGTGATCAGGAGCTGGCCAAGATCATCTTTGATCGGGTGGCCCATGCTGGCTGTCTGGGGGCGCCCAATCTGCGTTATCTGCAATCGGCCTTCGCTATGTTCAACGGCGATATCCTGCTGGCGGCCTACAAGCCTGCTGGAGGTATGCATATTCTGTTGGGCGATTTCACCGGGCACGGACTGTCGGCGGCCATTGGCGCCATGCCATTGGCCGAGGTGTTCTATGCCATGACAGCGCGCGGCTTCCATCTGCGTGACATCCTGCTTGAACTCAACCACAAGCTCGGGCGGATTTTACCGGTGGGCATTTTCTGTTGCGCGGTACTCATTGAGATCAGTCCAGGCAAAGGTCTTGTTGAGGTCTGGAACGGTGGTTTGCCCGAGGTATTGATCATCGGCCCGCAGGCCGAACTGCTACACCGGATTCCCTCCGCGCATTTGCCGCTGGGAGTGGCCAGTGCCGAGCGTTTCGACCCCAATCCGGTGGTGCTGTCGGTAGCTCCGGGTGAGCGGCTGCTGTGCTGGACCGATGGCGTGATCGAGAGTCGCAATCAGGCCGGCGAGCAGTTTGGCGAGCAGCGGGTAATGGCTGTGCTGGAGCGCCAGGCCGGGCTCCCGGCTATGGTGTTTGATGCGTTGCTGGAAGATATCGAGGCGTTCCACGGTAGCCCAGAGGATGACCTAAGCCTGCTCGAAGTGGTCATGGGGGAGAACGGCATTCAGCCGCCGGCTCAGCGTCAACTGGCCAGCGATCATCTGGCCGCGCAAGACTGGCAATTGTCCTACCAGTTTCGAGCGGCTTCGATTCGTAAGCATAACCCCTTGCCATTTCTGCTAGAGGTACTGATGGATGTGCCGGGGCTGCGTGAGCACGCCGGCAGCCTGTTCACCATTCTCACCGAGTTGTATAGCAATGCCCTGGAGCATGGCCTGCTGGCGCTGGACTCCAGCTGGAAACGTGATTCAGCAGGCTTTAGTCGATATTACGCCGAACGTAATCGGCGCCTACAGCAACTTGATGACGGCTGGATCCGTGTGTCGCTGGATCACCGGCCATTGGCGCAGGGGGGCGAGTTGCTCATCGAGGTGGAGGACAGTGGCCGGGGTTTCAACCCGCCAGTTCCAGAAGAAAGTACCGATGGCTATGCCGGACGCGGCCTGGCGCTGATCCGGGCGCTGGCGCGGGATATGAGCTTCAGCCCGGCCGGCAACCGGGTGGCGGTGGTCTTTGAGTGGCGGCTTGGGCATACTAGGGAACCTCTGAAAAACTAGCTGCGTTGGCAATACTGCGTTAAAAACAGCCTCAAAATGCTCATTTACACCACGTAAACTCCGCTTTTTCGGCTGTTTTTGCCTTGTCTTGCCGGCCTCGCCTACGTTTTGCAGAGGTTCCCTAGTTGACTTGATGCGCTGGAATTGACTAACAAACAAGGATCGTATGCCCGTAACATTGCCTGATCTTGATCAAGAGGTACAAGCGAACCTGCGTGAACTGATGCAGGACGATTTCGCGTTATTGCTCGCCACCTTTCGTTCTGACGCTCAGCAACGTTTGCACCTGATGAGCTACTGCCTGGATTGTCAGGACTGGGAAGGTTTTCGCCAGCAGGCCCACAGTTTCAAAGGCAGTTGCGGCAATATAGGTGCCCGGGCGCTGGAGCAGTCCTGCCTCGCTGCCGAGCTGGCTGGCCAGCAGGCGGATGGCGACAGGGCCAAACAGGCGCTGGCCGACATGCGCAGGTGCTTTCAACGCCTGCAGCCACTGCTTTCCCCCTGAATCGCTTCGTTATTCCAATAAGCTGGCCCGTAGTTTGCTTGGAGTCGGTAACGCTACCGATTGCATGCATTAACCTACGGAGACCGCGCAATGAATGTCACTCAGAATCTGCTGCTGTCGCTTGGCCAGGATTTGCGCCAGGCAGGACTGTTCAGTGATGAGCAGATCCAGGCAGTATCACTGGATGGCGAGACCCCGGAGTCCTTTGCCGAGATCCTGGCGGGTCAGAACCCTGAACGGCTTGAGGCGTTGATCGAGCTGCTGAATGGTGATGATCCGGATGCGGCGAGGGTGGCAATTGAAGCCTTGGCCCTTGCCGCCGACGGCAAGGAGTTGCCGGTTGACCCGCTGGCTGCGGAAATGACCGAGGCCGGCGAGATGGAAGTATCCGATCCGACTCTGGCCAATGCCGCACCGGAGGTCATTGCCGCGATTGCCGATGAGTGGGTACGTTGGCTGGACAATGCGCGCACCATGGCCTCAGGAGTGGCCGTTGACCCGAGTCAGAGCCAGTCCAAGGTTGCACAGCCTGCTGAAGACTCCCGCTCAGCGGTCGGCAAGGAGCCGCTGGATCTGCTCGAGATGAAGCTCAATCTGCGGCAAATCACGGCCCAGCCTGCGACCGCCGAGAGCAGTTTCGCCGCGCGGTTGGGCGATAGCCTGGACAGCGTGTCGGGATCAGGTCGCAGTGACAGCGAAACGGGTGATGCCGCTCAACGCCTGGGGACGGCGCAGCAGGCTGCAGCTCAAGGTGCGTTGACCAGCCGTGCGGTAACAGCGACTTCTCAATCGCTGGGTGTTCCCTTTGGGCAGAGCGGCTGGGGGGACTCCGTGGTCGAAAAGGTGATGTGGATGTCCAGCCAGAATCTGCGGGGTGTGGAAATCCGTTTGGACCCGGCTGAGCTGGGGCCGCTGGAAATTCACATCCAGAGCCGTGGTCAGGAACACCAGGTGCAGTTCGTCAGTCAGAATGCTGGGGTGCGCGAGGCGCTGGAAGCGCAGGTCTTCAGGCTGCGCGAACTCTTCACCCAGCAGGGGCTGGAGTTGCACAGCGTTTCGGTCGGCGACTCGGCGCCCGACGGTCAGCAGGGCCGCGGTACCGGCTCAGGGCTTGCCGCCAATGCCGGGACCAGTCAGCCCGGTCTGGATGCTGAACCGGAAGTCGAGTTGCTCAATCAGGTCGTGCAGCAGATCAGCAATCAGCGTCTGGTTGATTTCTATATTTGATAGCTGGCGCGACCCAAGACATTTGCCGTTCAGGCCTATATCCTACACACATCCTTTCAACAACTCCCAGATTGGCACGGGAGTTGCTGAATTCAGTTAAAACGGGCGTTCAAGCCTGCGATGTGACGGAATATTGGCATGGCAAAGCAGCAAGCAGCGGCGGCGCAGGTCGCAGCAGAATCGTCGGGAAAGAGCCGTAAAACCCTGTTTGTGCTGGTTGGCGTCGGCTTGCTGGCGCTGCTGGTCTCCCTTGGGGGCGTCGGTTTTTTTCTGCTTGGCGGTGATCGCGATGAGACCACCGAAGCACCGGCCGAGCCAGTGGCCCCGGTGCGAGCCATGGCGCTGTATCAAACGCTGGAGCCGCCGTTCGTGGTCAATTACAGCCATGCCGGCCGGCAGCGTTATATGCAGGTGAGTGTGGCCTTGCTGGGTCGAGATCAGGGCGGCATGGCGTCGCTGAACCGGCATTTGCCGCTGATTCGCAACCAACTGGTCATGCTGTTTTCCAGCGAGGAGTTCGAGGTATTGCTGACTCCGGAGGGCAAGGATGAGCTGCGCCAGCGCGCAACTCTGGCGGTTCAGGCCCTGCTGGAAAAAGAAGTGGGCAACCCGGTAATTGAGTCGGTGCTGTTCACCAACCTGGTTCTGCAATAGGAAACCCTTATGGCTGTTCAGGATCTGCTCTCACAAGATGAAATCGATGCCCTGCTGCATGGTGTCGATGACGGTGCGATCGATACCGATGATGATGCCGATCCGGGGTCGGTCAAAAGCTATGACCTGACCAGCCAGGATCGCATCGTCCGGGGTCGGATGCCGACTTTGGAGATGATCAACGAACGCTTTGCCCGTTATACCCGGATAAGCATGTTCAACCTGTTGCGCCGCTCAGCCGATGTCGCGGTTGGCGGTGTTCAGGTCATGAAATTTGGTGAGTATGTACACTCGCTGTACGTACCGACCAGTCTCAACCTGGTCAAGATGAAGCCGTTGCGCGGTACCGCACTGTTCATTCTGGACGCCAAGCTGGTGTTCAAGCTGGTAGACAACTTCTTTGGTGGCGATGGCCGACATGCCAAGATCGAGGGGCGTGAATTTACGCCGACCGAGCTTCGGGTGGTACGCATGGTACTTGATCAGGCCTTTATCGACCTCAAGGAAGCCTGGCAGGCGGTCCAGGAAGTGAATTTCGAGTACGTCAACTCCGAGGTCAATCCGGCCTTGGCCAATATCGTTAGCCCCAGCGAAGTGGTGGTGGTCTCGACTTTCCATATCGAGCTGGACGGTGGCGGTGGCGATCTGCACGTGACCTTCCCCTATTCGATGATTGAACCCTTGCGTGAAGTGCTGGATTCCGGGGTGCAGTCGGATGTGGATGAACATGACGAGCGCTGGGTGCGCGCCCTGCGTGAGGAAATTACCGGGGTCAAGGTGCCGCTCAGTGCCACTGTGGTTCGGCGTCAACTCAAGGTCAGGGATCTGCTCAGCATGCAGGTCGGTGATGTGATTCCAGTCGAGTTGCCCGAACACATGGTGTTGTGCGCCAACGGCGTGCCCACCTTCAAGGCCAAGCTGGGTGCGGTCAAGGGTAACCTGGCCCTGCAAATTCTGGGGCCGGTGCCACGCCCGCGCTGAGTGTCACTGGACAATAACGAAACACTAGAGGAACGAAACGATGGCTGATGACGGCAAGCCTGGTGAAGTCACCCCTGAGGAGCAGGCGCTGGCCGATGAGTGGGCGGCCGCGCTGGAGGAGGCTGGCGACGCCAGCCAGGATGATATCGATGCCTTGCTGACGCAGGATCAGAGCGCTCGGGTACCGATGGAAGAGTTCAGCTCCTCTGCGAACAATGTCGATGATGGGCCGTTCCAGTCGGTCGATGGCCCGAATCTGGATGTGATTCTGGATATTCCGGTCACTATTTCCATGGAGGTCGGCAATACCGATATCACCATCCGCAACCTGCTGCAGTTGAACCAGGGCTCGGTGGTCGAGTTGGATCGGCTGGCGGGTGAGCCGCTGGACGTCAAGGTCAACGGTACCCTGGTAGCCCATGGTGAGGTGGTGGTGGTCAACGAAAAATTCGGTATTCGTCTGACCGATGTGATCAGCCCCTCTGAACGGATCAAGAAGCTGCGTTGATGAAACCAACAGCAATCGTATCCTCCGCCCGTGCCGCCGGTCGGTCTGCGGCAAACCCATGGTTGAAAGTGCTGTTGGTTCTGGCCGGGGTGTTGGCGTTGCCGCTGGCCGGCTGGGCTGATACTCCGGCAGCCAGTGCCCCAAGTGCCACCCAGATGTCCCTGACTGCGCAGTTGGCACAGTTGGGTGTTGGTTTGATGGTCGTGGTGGCGTTGATCTTTGTGCTGGGTTGGCTGATGCGCCGGATCGGGCCCATGGCCGGACAGGGTGGCCAGCATATCCGGCTGGTCAGCAGCATGGCGCTGGGGCCGCGTGACCGTTTGCTGTTGGTCGATGTTGGCGGTAAGCAACTGCTGCTCGGAGCCTCGCCTGGGCGCATCAACACCTTGCACGTATTCGATGAGCCGGTGGCGGACCTGTCCAGTGCCAAGCCGGTTGACAGTGACTTTGCCCGCCGCCTGCAAACTCTGTTGAAGCGGGAGTCGGACTCATGAGCCGCTGGTTGGGGCTGGCCCTGTTGTTGCTGGCGCCAGCGGCGCTGGCGCAGACGGCCGCCGACCCGCTGAGTCTGCCGGCGATCACCCTGAGCACCGACGCCGAGGGTCAGCAGACCTATTCGGTCAGCCTGCAGATTTTGCTGCTGATGACCGCGCTGACCTTCATCCCGGCTATGGTGATGATGATGACCAGCTTTACCCGGATCATCATCGTGTTTGCCATTCTGCGTCAGGCTCTGGGGCTGCAACAGACGCCGTCCAGCCAGATCCTGGTTGGCTTGGCGCTGTTTCTGACCCTGTTCGTTATGGCCCCGGTCTTTGAGCGTATCAACGAAACCGCGCTGCAGCCTTATCTCAATGAAGAAATGGCTGGCGAGCAGGCACTGGAAGCTGCCAGCATTCCGCTGCGCAACTTTATGCTGGCGCAGACCCGGGAAACCGATCTGGAACTGTTTGTACGGCTAGCCCGGCGCAATGACCTGAGCGGGCCGGATGAAGTACCGTTCCATATCCTGGTCCCGGCCTTCGTTACTTCCGAGTTGAAAACTGCGTTTCAGATCGGCTTCATGATTTTCATCCCATTCCTGGTGATCGATCTGGTGGTAGCCAGTGTGCTGATGGCCATGGGTATGATGATGCTGTCGCCGCTGATCATTTCATTACCCTTCAAGATCATGTTGTTCGTACTGGTCGACGGCTGGGCGCTGATCATCGGCACCTTGGCGGCCAGCTTTGCCGTGACATAGGAGTCTGAATCATGACACCTGAAGTGGCTGTTGATCTGTTTCGTCAGGCCTTGTGGCTGACCACCGTGATGGTCGCAGTGATTGTCCTGCCGAGTCTGGTCGTGGGTTTGATTGTCGCCATGTTCCAGGCGGCCACCCAGATCAATGAGCAGACCCTGAGCTTTTTGCCGCGCTTGTTGTTCACCTTCATGACCCTGATCTGGCTCGGACCCTGGCTGGTCAGGGAGCTGGTCGAGTTCAGTGACCGCCTGTATCGGGAAATCCCCGGGCTGATTGGCTAATGCTCGAGCTGACCAGCAGCGAGATCAGTCGCTGGGTTGCCAGCTATCTGTGGGTGCTGTTTCGCATCGGCGCGGTGCTGATGACCATGCCGGTACTTGGCACTCAGTTGCTGCCCATGCGTATTCGCTTATACCTGGCTCTTGCCTTGACCATTCTGATCGCTCCGCAGGTTCCTCTGGTACCGACGCTGGATGCGCTGTCATTGGCGACCTGGGTCATCATTGCTGAACAGATCCTGATTGGTGCGGCCATGGGCTTTCTGCTGCAATTGCTGTTTCAGATCCATGTTTTGGCCGGCCAGGTGATCGCCATGCAGATGGGTTTGGGCTTTGCCTCAATGAACGACCCAAGCATGGGGATATCGGTGGCGGTTATCAGCCAGGTGTTCACTATGCTGGTGACCCTGCTGTTTCTGGCGATGAATGGTCATCTGGTGGTGATCGAGGTGCTGGCCGAGAGCTTCACAACTTTGCCCGTTGGTCAGTCGCTGGTGGCGGCTGATTTTCTGACTCTGGTCCAGCGCTTTTCCTGGGTACTGGCGGCATCGCTGCTGATCGGTCTGCCGGCGGTCACTGCGTTGCTGATCGTCAACCTGTCTTTCGGGGTGATGATGCGGGCGGCTCCGCAGCTCAACATCTTCTCCATCGGTTTCCCGCTGACGCTGGTATTTGGTCTCTTTATTCTCTGGGTTCTGCTGGGCAATGTGCTGGGGCAATACCATGAGCTGGCGGCAGAGGCTCTGATCTGGCTGCGTGAAATGGTGGGCGTGCGCTGATGGCTGAACAACAGGACAGCAGCCAGGAACGTACCGAAGAGCCCACGGCCAAACGGCTCAAGGATGCCCGGGACAAAGGCCAGATCCCGCGATCCAAGGAGCTCAATACCCTGGCAGTGGTGATTGTGGCTGCATTGGGTTTGCTGATGCTGGGGCCGGGAATGGCTCAGCGGCTGATGGATGTCATGGTCTACAACTTTGCCTTCGAGCGTGAGGCGTTGTACGTCACCGATAGTATGGGCTGGCACCTGATGGCCTCGCTTGACCAGGGGTTGCGCTCACTTGGACCACTGTTTCTGATGCTGCTGTTCGCTGCCTTGGGTGGTCCGATTCTGTTGGGTGGCTGGTTGCTCAGCGCCAAGTCGATGGCGCCCAAGTTTGAGCGGCTCAATCCGATTGCCGGGCTTAAGCGGATGTTCTCGCTCAAGGCGCTGGTTGAGCTGCTCAAGGCTCTGGCCAAGTTCCTGGTGGTGCTGACCGTGGCCTTGTTGGTGCTCAACCTGCGCCGTGAGGATCTGCTGTCCATGGCCAATGAGCCCTTGCCGATTGCCATCGTGCATGCCGGCTGGGTATTGGGTACCTCGTTGCTGCTGCTGGCCTGTTCGCTGATCGTGATCGCGGCGGTGGATATTCCTTTCCAGCTTTGGGACAACAAGAAAAAGCTGCGGATGACCAAGCAGGAAATCAAGGACGAGTTCAAGGACACTGAGGGTAAGCCTGAAGTCAAATCGCGGATTCGCCAGTTGCAGCGGGAAATGGCCGAGCGGCGAATGATGAGTGAAGTGCCCAAGGCCGATGTGGTAATCACCAACCCGACTCACTATGCCGTGGCGCTCAAGTACGATCCGCTGAACTCGGGGGCGCCGGTGCTGGTGGCCAAGGGGGCGGACTTTCTGGCCCAGAAGATTCGCGAGATTGCCCAAGAGCACGACGTTGTGGTGCTTGAATCGCCACCGCTGGCGCGTGCAGTGTTCCACAGTACCGAACTGGAGCAGGAAATACCGGCCGGGTTGTACCTGGCAGTGGCCCAGGTGCTGGCCTATGTGTTCCAGTTGCGTCAGTACCGGGCCGGCCAGGGCAAGCGCCCCGGGCCGATTCCTGAACCGAAAATCCCTGACGATCTGCGTCGGGATGAGTGATCAATAGCCGCTTGTTGGTGCGACTCGTGGCCTCGTGCTTTGGCGAAGTGAGGATCAGTCAGCGCCCGCGCAGCGTATTTTCAAGGTGCCGGCTGCACGTCCAGTTCACGTACCAGCTCACTTAGATCCTCTTCCATCAACTGGCGCAGCTCGGCTTCATATTCGGCTGCCGGTCCTGACAGGTCGATAATGATCTCAACCCGGCGGTTCAATGCCCGGTTGTCTGCACTGTCATTGCTGGCGCGCGGCCGGGTTTCGGCATAGCCCTGAACCCGTAGGCGTTCCGGGTTCACCGCCTGGCTGTAGAGCAAGGCGTTAGCCACCGATGAGGCGCGAGCGGCCGATAGATCCCAGTTGGACTGGAAGCGTGCGGTGCTGATCGGGATGTCATCGGTATGGCCTTCAATGGTGATTTCGCCCGGTACCTTGGCCAGCACATCGGCTACCTTGTCGAGCATGTCGAGAAAGGCTGGGGTCATATCGGCTGAGCCAGAAGGGAACGAGCCTTTTTCCTCGACCCGGATTACCAGACGCTGACGGTCCTGTTCCAGTTGCAGTCGGCCTTCAGTGATTTCGTGGCTGAGCAACTGTGCCAGGGCCTGCTGGGTGATTTCGAGCTGTTGGCGGGTTACATCGCTGACCTGGCTTTGCAGACCGGCCTCCAGTTCGGCGCGCAGGGTCTCTAGTTGCGGTGCCTGCTCGGTGGTTTGCTGGCGCACACTGTCGACCGGCGTGGGTTCGGGGATGCCAGGCGAAAACTTGTCGAATATCGGGCTGGTACCCATGGGGATCTCCAACGCTGGCACTTCGCGCTGAACACCAAAGGCCTTGGACAGTTCGCCGGCGATTTGCTTGAAGCGCTGGGCGTCGATCTCGGAGAACGACAGCAGCAGCACGAAAAAGCACATCAGCAGCGACATCAGGTCAGCGAAGGTGACCACCCAGGGCGGCACGCCGGTTTTTTCTTCTTCCGGGGGCAGTTCCATCAGGCCGCGTCCTGTTCGCCGTCAGCGTTGCGCTCACGTTTGTTTGGTGGCAGGTAGCTGCTCAACAGCTGTTCCACCACTCGGGGGTTGGTGCCTTCCTGGATAGCCAGGATGGCGTCCAGCCACAGCGCCTGCATGCGGGCTTCTTCAGTCATGCGCAGGTTGAGCTTGTCAGCGATGGGGATACAGATCATAGTTGCCAGCATAGCGCCGTACAGGGTGGTCAGCAGCGCTACCGCCATGGCCGGGCCGATGGCCTTGGGGTCTTCCATGTTCGACAGCATCTGCACCAGGCCTATCAGTGTGCCGATCATACCCATGGCTGGGCCAACATCACCCAGTGCGCTGAATACCTTGGCGCCCCAGCGGTTGCGGTCCAGAGTCAGCAGGCGCTCCTTTTCCAGAATCGCTTTGACGGTTTCCGGGGCATGGCCGTCGATCAGCAGTTGAACGCCGCTTCTGAGAAAGGGTGAGTGGATTTCCCGCTCTTCCAGAGCCAGCAGCCCACGCTTGCGGGCGATATCGGCCAGTTCGACCAGTTCATCAATGCTTTCTTCGGTGTCCGGCAGGCGAAAGAAAAAGGCCCGGCCAGCTACCCGAATGGCGCCAATAAATTGGCTTATGCTGAATTTGGCCAGAACGACAAACAGGCTGCCACAAATAACTATCAGCAGCGCGGGAACATTGAAGAAAACTTCGGCCGAGGCGCCGAGAATGATGGCTAGAGCGATGATTACTATTGCGCCTAAAAGGCCAATAAGTGTGGCGATATCCACGCTATCTCCTGGAGAGTAAATTCTTTTGGCAGAGGTTGAGAGTTGGGCAGGGTGTCTGGTTCTGGTCTTGTCGTAATTTTGACTATTCTAAGGCCCTGCCGGGCTCTTGGAAATGTGCTTTAGTCGTTGATGTCGTATACATTGTCTGTACTTACTTGGAGCGAGGTGATTGATGGAAAGGGAATCCCGAATTGCGCTGGTGGCATTGCTGGTAGCCTTGGTTATGGCTGCTGCGCTGGCCTTTATGGCGATCAGTATCAAGACCGGCCTTTTGCAGTTTCGTGATGCTGACCGCATTGTCAGCGTCAAGGGTCTGGCCGAGCGTACCGTTGAAGCAGATCTGGCACTGTGGCCGATCAATTTCATAGTGGCTGGCAACAGTCTCGATCGCCTGCAGGCCGATATCGAAGCCCAACAGGACCTGATTCGGTCGTTCCTGTTGCTCAAGGGCTTTGCCGAGACCGAGGTACAGCTCTCGATGCCGAAGATCACCGATCAGCATTCCAATGTGTATGGCCAGACGCTGCCACCGGAGCGTTACCGGGCTGAGGTCACCGTGCTGGTGCGAACTGCTGAGGTTGAAAAGGTAAAAACCGGTATGCAAGGGGTAGGGGAGCTGGTCAAGTCTGGTGTTGCGCTAAGCCAGAGCTATGAATTCCAGCCGCGCTTTCTGTTCACCCGGCTGGAAACCATCAAGCCGGACATGATTGCTGACGCCACCCGCGATGCTCGCGCTGCTGCCGATCAGTTTGCCCGCGATGCCAACGCCCAGGTCGGAAGTATTCGCCGGGCATCACAGGGTTATTTCTCGATTGAGGATGTCGACCCCTATACCCCGGAAGTCAAGCGCGTGCGGGTAGTTACCAGTATTGACTACAGTTTGGACTGAATTTCCAGGTCGCGGACTTTGGTGCCTCGTTTGATGGGGCGCCGTGTCTTGGTAGATGTTCGGTACTCGACCTTCTAAGGCGTCTCTGATATTTTTGTTATGTTATAACAAATTTTATCCGTGAGATTTGCCATGAATACTTCAGTAAAAGCGTTGCCGGTCACTGTGCTGTCCGGCTTTCTCGGGGCGGGCAAAAGTACTCTGCTCAACCAGATTCTGAAAAACCGCGAGAACCGCCGGGTTGCGGTGATCGTCAACGACATGAGTGAGATCAATATCGACGGCAGCGAAGTTCAGCGTGATGTCAGTCTCAATCGCGCTGAGGAAAAGCTGGTAGAGATGAGTAATGGCTGCATTTGCTGCACTCTGCGCGAAGATCTGTTGGAGGAAGTGGCCCGTCTGGCTGCCGAGGGGCGGTTTGATTACCTGTTGATCGAGTCGACCGGCATTTCCGAACCGTTGCCGGTCGCTGAAACCTTTACCTTCCGTGACGACCAGGGGCGCAGTCTGTCCGATCTGGCGCGTCTGGATACCATGGTCACTGTAGTCGATGGGCTGAATTTCCTGCGTGATTATCAGGCCAGTGACAGCCTGGCCAGTCGTGGCGAGACTCTGGGGGAGGAAGACGAGCGCTCGGTGACTGATCTCTTGATCGAGCAGGTCGAATTTGCCGATGTCATTCTGGTCAGCAAGGTGGATCTGATTTCCTCTGCTGAACGTGAGGAGTTGATTGCCATTTTGCGCAGCCTCAATGCCGAAGCCGAGATAGTGCCGGCGGTGATGGGCCAGGTTCCGCTGGACAAGGTGCTGGATACCGGTCGTTTCAGCTTTGAGCGAGCCTCGCAGGCGCCGGGCTGGTTGAAGGAAATGCGCGGTGAGCATGTGCCGGAAACCGAAGAGTACGGCATCGCCTCTGGCAGCTTCCGGGCCCGGCGGCCGTTCCACCCGCAACGGTTTTTCAATTTCCTTAACCGCACCTGGGAAAACGGCCGATTGCTGCGTTCCAAAGGTTACTTCTGGCTGGCCAGCCGGCCGGAAGAGGCCGGGAGCTGGTCGCAAGCTGGTAGCCTGATGCGTTACGGCTATGCCGGGCGCTGGTGGCGGTTCGTGCCACGCCAGTATTGGCCGCAGGATGAGGAGAGCCAAACGCTGATCGAAGGCAAGTGGCAGGGTGAGTTTGGTGATTGCCGCCAGGAGCTGGTGTTCATTGGTCAGAATATCGACTTTGAACTGCTTGAGCGCGAATTGCAGGCCTGTCTGCTGACGGATGCCGAAATGGCCTATGGCGCTGAACAGTGGTTGAGTCTGCCTGACCCGTTCGGTCCATGGACCGAGGCAGCAGCCTGATGTTAGCCCCGGTTATTGCCTTGTACCCGCGTCAGGTCCTGGGCCAGGAGGTCGACAGTCTGCTGACGATCTTTGCCGACGATGTCAATCTGGCGCTCTGGCAGCGTGGCCTGCCATTGCACCTGCAGCGTTTTGCCGAGACCCTGCTAAACCAGCCAGGGGATGTCGCCGAGTCGATGACGCTGGAGTTGGAGTCTGGCAGTGATGCCGAGCCGGATTTGCGGACGCTGCTGATGGATGCACGGGATCTGGCTCATCATGCGGCCTTTGTTGCCGATGTGGCCTATCTGGTACGGATGTTCGCCTGCCTGTTCGATGCCCGTCGGGTTGGCTTGCGGGTGCGTACGCTGGACAAGGCCATGTGCCCGCGCTGGCATGTCGATCAGGTGCCGGTACGCCTGATAACCACCTATGCTGGCCCCGGCTCAGAGTGGTTGGCTGAGGGTGATTTGCCACGCCGGCGTCTGGGACATCCCGGCTGCGACGAGTTCAATGAGTTGCCGCCGGCCGGGCGAATGCAGCCGGGTGAAGTGGGCTTGCTCAAGGGTGAGCGCTGGGCTGGCAATGAGGGTCGAGGTATTGTGCATCGTTCACCGCAGCCCTCGGCAGGTCAGCGACGGCTGATGTTGACGCTCGACTGGCTGGGGTGAAGGCGGCTTGCACTCATGGATTGCCACGGGCCTGCGGCCCTCGCAATGACGGGGGAGGGACGTGGGCACGGTGACGGGGGTGAAGCAGCCCATACGCGGGCATGCGCCCCCCACCACTGTCATTGCGAGAAGCAGGGGGCGGCCATCCGCCGACGAAGCAATCCATACGCAGGTGGCTTAGCCTCCGTGGCAATCCAGCAAGGTTGCACGCTCAACGGCCGGTAATGAAGGCGTCAATCAGGGCCGGCCACTGCTGCAGGTCTGCATTTGAGTTGGCGATTATCAGTTCATTGTTCGGTAGCCATCGGGCCAAGCCTTGGGCCGTACTCAGCGGGTGAATGTCGTCGTCACCCCAGGCCAGGATCAGGGCTGGTATAGACAGTTGCTGCAGTGCAGCAGGTGATGGCAAATCGGAAGCGGCAGCGCCCTGCAGTATGTTGATCAGGTTGTTCTGGGTAAAACCGGCCAGCTCATCCAGCATCAGGCCAGCCAGCTCTGAGCGACTGTTTCGCAGCCAGGTTGGCAAGGGCGGGAAGCGGCGCGAGGCCTTGACCAGTCCGGCTACGCCCTGGCGGCGCAGCAGTTCAATCATCTTCTGATAACGTAGAACCTGGTGCGGACGACTGTCCCAGGCGGTTGGCGGCAGCGCCATGACCAGATGACTGACTCGTTGCGGCTGTTGCAGAGCTGCATGTAACGCTGTGGCGCAACCCATGGATTGACCGCCGAGAGCAAAGGGCTCGCTGCTACAGGTTTGCTCGGCGACCCGCAGCATCTCGGTAGCCAATTGTGTCCACTGGCAGACCTCTGGCGTGTCGGCTGCGCAGGACTGTCCATGTCCGCGGGCATCGTAGCGGATCCGTCGCAGTTGACCGTCTGCGGCTGGGTGGAACCAGCCGCAGGCACTCTCCAGCGTCATGCTGCCGAACAGCCCATGCGCCCAGACCAGTGCCGGGCCATCACCCTGTGTTGCAATATTGAGCATCACTGTTCCCTAAAGCGGCTTGGGGGCCGTGCCCGGCTCTGTGTAGACTGGCGCATCGATTCAGTCAGGTGTTTTGTCATGCAATTGTTGCCTTGGTCCCATGATACCTCTGCCGGTTTTGCCTTGCGCGGCTGGCATACTCCGCCAAGCGGCAAGCCGCTGCTGCATTTTCTTCACGGTAACGGGTTCTGCACCCGGACTTATGAGCCGATGCTGGAGCCGCTGGCTGAGCACTTTGACCTGTGGTTGTGCGACCTGCAAGGTCATGGTGAGAGTGACCACGGTGGGCGCTTTGTTGGCTGGAACCGCAATGCCGAGCTGGCAGTGGAAGCCTTCGAATATGGTCGCCAGCGTTTCGGCGAAGTACCCAGAGTGGCCTGCGGGCATAGCTTTGGTGGGGTGTTAACCAGCCTGATTCTGGCTGCTCACCCAGGGTTGTTCGAGCGGGCGGTGCTGCTTGATCCGGTACTGTTTCCCATGCACCTGATAGGTCTGCGCACCAGTCTCAGCCTGCTCGGCCTGCGCCGTAACCCGATGTCGCAGGCGGCGCGGGCGCGTCGGCATCACTGGCCGGATCGTGACAGTGCCTATGGCGCCTTGCACGGTCGCGGGATCTTTCGTGGCTGGGATGAGGCGGCATTTCGTGCCCACATCGAACATGCCCTGCAGGATCACCACGAGCAAGGTGTGGAGCTCAAGTGCCGGCCCAGCCGCGAAGCCGAGGTATTCGACTCCATGCCCAGGCGCCTGTGGCCGTTACTCAAACGGATTCAAACCCCAACCCTGCTGATTCATGGTGACAAGACCTATCCCTTTGTCATTCAGGCCGCGCACAGGCTTAAGGCTGTGAATAGTCGGGTCCGGGTGCAGAATCTGCCCGGTGGGCATTGTTTCATGCAGGAAGCGCCACAGATTGCTGCCAGCGAGGTGTTGGCTTTTCTGGGGTTGTAACCGACTGTCGTCATCCAACCCATCCTCGAGCAACCGAGTAGTTTTCCGTATTGATGCGCAAGCTCTCGGTTTCGGGAAGTAAGGCCAGAGACTGCTGCTCAGTATATTGGGTGTTGCTGTTGTTCTGATACCGAGCGATAAGTAAAGTCGCTAGCAAGCAAACTTGCGATAAGGTGAATGAATGATTGAGCAGGCACTGTTACAAACACTGTTGCTCCTGGGCGTTACGGTGTTTGTCGTGTTGCTATGCCAGCGCCTGCGTGTGCCGAGCAGCCTTGCCTACCTACTGGTCGGGGTGGTGTTGGGCAGCCATACGGCCGGTCCTGTGATCAATGATCACTACATTCGCATCATCGCCGAGTTCGGCATTGTGTTCCTGTTGTTTTCGATAGGGCTCAGCTTCAGCCTTTCGCAGATTTATGCGATGCGCCATACCATCCTGGGGCTGGGAACCGCGCAGGTAGCTTTGACTACTGCGCTGGTGGGTATGGGGGCTTGGCTACTAGGTATGCCGGCGGCGATGGCCTTTGTGGCGGGGGCTGTGTTTGCGCAATCTTCGACGACTGTAATCAGCAAGCAGTTGCTTGAGCAAGGGGAGGACAACACGCGCCATGGCCGTCTGGGTACCGCCATGTCTGTATTTCAAGATATCACTGCCGTCCCCTTCGTTATCATTATCCCGGTTTTGGGTACTGCTGTGGCCACGGCAGTGGCTGGGGAGCTGGCCTGGGCTTTGCTAAAGGCATTTATAGCCATGCTCGCGGTGCTGCTTGTTGGGCGCTATCTGCTCAAGCCGTTTTTTCATCTGGTTGCTGAAAGTCGTTCGCCTGAGTTGTTTACTCTGACTGTACTGTTTGTGTCGCTGGCCTCGGCTGGCGTTACTGCTCTGATGGGACTGTCCATGGCATTTGGTGCTTTTCTGGCAGGTATGGTGCTGGCGGAAACCGAGTTCCGGCACCAAGTGGAAGCGACTGTCAGGCCTTTCCGTGATGTCTTGCTGGGAGTGTTCTTTGTCAGTATCGGTATGCTGGTTCAACCGGCCCTGCTGCCAGAGGTCTGGATCGAAGTAGTGATTGGGGCACTGTTGTTGCTGTCGAGCAAGCTGGTGCTGGTTTTTCTTATTATTCGTTTCTCTGGTATCGATAGCACAACTGCCTGGCGTACTGCTCTGATTCTGGCTGTTGGTGGTGAGTTTGGTTTTGCTCTCATTGCAATCGCGCTCGATGGCGCCATTATCGATCCGCGACTGGCTCAGATTCTGTTGTACAGCGTTTTGCTATCAATGATTATTGCTCCTTTCATTATTCGGAATAATTTGCGTCTTTCAGCCTGGCTGAGTCGTCATGAAGCTCGACAGCAGGATGCTGACGAGTCGCTTCGACTCAGTGGGAGCGTTCAGCTTGGAAGGCATGTGGTTATCTGTGGCTTCGGTCGAACTGGTCAAATGGTTGGGCGGCTACTGGAACGTGAAGGCGTGCCATTTGTGGCCCTTGATACCGATAGCTCATTGGTGCGTGAGGCGCGCCTAGCGGGTAGCCCGGTTTATTTTGCCGACTCGACCGAGGCTGCGGTCCTTGATGCGGCGGGGGTGGGGCAGGCCAGTCTGCTGGTTATCAGTCACAATGACAGAACCGCCGCCATTATGACGCTGGCCTGTGTGGCGCGCCTTGAGCACAGGATTCCGGTGCTGGTAAGGGCGCGTGATGAGTCGATGGCCGATGAGCTGCGTGCTAAGGGGGCTGCTGAGGTTATCCCCGAGACTCTTGAAGCCGGGTTAACTTTGGCATCTCATGCGTTGTTGACGCTTGGTGTTCCGATGTACCGGGTGACAGATTATCTTCAGGAGCAGCGCCGTCAGCGCTACCCGATGCTACGTGAGTTATTTCGTGGCCAGCTGGACGAGATAAAACTATCGGATACGCATAGCATCGAGCGCCTGCATTCAATCCAGATTGATGACAGTTGTCCGTTGCTGGGGCAGGCTCTGGGGGAGCTGCCTTTGGGGAATGTGCTGATTGCGGCTCTGGTCAGGGATGAGCAGCGCACTCGCTACCCAGCGCCACAAACTCGCCTCCAGGCTGGTGATGTTCTGGTGTTGCTTGGGGCGACGGAGGATATTCGGAGCGTTGAAGTGCGGTTGACCGGTGGGGCTACGAG
Source organism: Pseudomonas jilinensis (assembly GCF_003586265.1). Lineage (NCBI taxonomy): Bacteria > Pseudomonadati > Pseudomonadota > Gammaproteobacteria > Pseudomonadales > Pseudomonadaceae > Pseudomonas > Pseudomonas jilinensis. Next base: position 415,967 of record NZ_QJSA01000001.1, read on the forward strand.
TCTGTAACCGGGTGCTGTTGGTTCAATGCCTCGATATGGGCGCTGAGGCCTACGGCACGTGTAACATCAAGCTCCAGGGCAATGCCGGTCTGCAGGCTTTCATCCAGTTTCCCTGCCTTGAGTACAGCTTCCATGATGGCGTCACTTCGGCGTGCCTCAACCAGGAGCAGAATTACTGTGCGAGAGCCCAAGAACTCTAGGCCAAAGAAGCTTTTGTGCATCTTGAGGCCCTGACCCTGAGCGTTATTGATGATGGTCGCTCCAGTGGCACCAGCTTCCCTGGCTGCGTCGAGTACTGACTCAGACCGTTCATTGTCGACGAAGACCATTATCAACTTGAAGTCCATAACACCTAATCCTGTGCAAGAGGCGACATTGCAAGTATTGCACACACCGGTATCTTTTTATTGAGCCAGATCACTTGCAGGTAATTGCTTCCTGTAAGTGATCTGATTCTGCTGGTTTGAGGATCAAGGCAGGGATCAGGCGGCGGCGATTACATCCCCATGGTTTTCCGGCTCGATCAGGGCACGGTGCAATGCTGCCACGGCGGCGTCGTAGTCATCCTCATGGACGATGCACTGCATTTCTACCTGGCGAATCGACTGGTGAATGGCCTGGATGTTGATGCCGGCTTCGGCCAGTGCCGCTACGGTCTTGGCCAGGATGCCCTTGACCTTGAGGTCCGAGCCAATCGCCGAGACGATGGCGATGTTGTGTACGTTGACCTCGGCCATTGGGTAGCTTTCTTCGATCAGGCGCGATGCACGATTGAGCATCTTGCGCGAGCCGGCCACATAGTAGGTGATGCTGTTGGCATCGGAATCCTTGTTCACCAGATACAGCTTGAGCTGCTTGAGCAGCTTGGTGATTTCAATGTCGTAGCCGACATCGCCGAGCATTTCCTGGTCAAACACTTCCAGCCCGAACACGTCGGTACGTCCGGCGATGATCTCGACGCAGGGCTTCTCGCTACGATAATCCTGACTGATCAGTGTGCCGCCGTGTTCCGGTTCGAAGGCGTTCTTGATTCGCAGCTGGATGCCGGCCCGGCGCAGGGTGCGTGCGGCCTTGGGATGAATGGCTTCCATGCCCAGATTCGACAGTTGATCGGCAACGTCGTAGTTGGTACGGCCAATGGTCACCACCTTATCGACACCGACCAGATTCGGGTCGGCGCTGGAAAGGTGGTATTCCTTGTGAATGATGGCTTCGCGGGCACCGGTGCTGGCGGCGATCTGGGCGAAGGTGATTTCGCTGTAGCCACGATCAAAGGTGTTCATCAGGCCTTCGCGGCAGTGGGTGTAGCCAGTGGCAACCACCAGTTCACGCGACAGGTCGATGCCGTCGAAGCTGTCCTTGATCATGTCCTGGAATAGCTTGGGTTGGGGCTGGTTCCAGCCGGTCAGGTCGACCAGGCGGGCGCTGACGCCACGTTTCTTGAGCGCCAGTACGGTGTTGAAGGCGCTGTGCGCCTCGCCGAGCGAGGCAAGCATTTCGCGCACCTTCATCAGCTGTTCGCTGAGCTGGAAGTGTCCGTAGCTGCACAGCTGCTGAAGGCTGACCATGCATTCGCGCACATCGCTGATCCGGCTTTCGATAAAGCGGTCGGCAGCCTGGAGTTCATAGTCGCTGTTGAACAGTTCGGCGTTCTTGGCCCTCATTTTTTCCAGTACGGCATCCAGCGCTTCAAGCCAGGCGTCCTCATTGTGCGCATCGGCAAAGCGCTCATACACGCCGGGCTCGCCGGTTTTCTTGTGTTCGAGCAGGGCGTTGGTCATGCCGCTGTAGGCAGAGACTACGAAGACGCGCTGATACAGTTCTGCGCCCTGACGTTGGCCAATGAAAATGTTGTTCAGTACTTCGTCGAAGCGGCTCATTGAAGTGCCGCCGATCTTTTCTACTGTATGCATAATTCTGGTTACCGTCCCGGGTGTGTTGGGTTGTGTCGGCTGAGTGCACGGAGTTCACTAGCGGTGTTGGTGCTGGCCTGTTCCAGACCGTCGATGCCCTGGACGGGCATCGTCGAGCTCCCAGGGATGGGTTCACAGCGTGTCTGGGACAGGCCAGCACCAATGCCGCCTGCACACAAGTTCCAGGGTGGATCTGCGGCACTTAATCCAGCGGATAAACCCCGTCCTTATCGTGCACTTCCTTGCCGGACAGTGGCGGGTTGAATACGCAGGCCATCTTCATGTCTTCGCTGCCGCCACGCAGCAGGTGCTCGTCGTGCTGGTCGAGGATATACAGAGTGCCGGCCTCAATCGGATAGACCTTGCCGTCAGCCAGGGTCTCGATCTCGCCATTGCCGCTCATGCAGTAGACCGACTCCAGGTGGTTCTTGTAGTGGATGTGGGTCTCGGTGTTGGCGTAGATAGTGGTGATGTGGAATGAGAACCCCATGTTGTCATCTTTGAGCAGCATGCGGGTACTTTCCCAGTTCTCCGATGCCACGCGGCGTTCGGAGTTTTCGCAATCTTTCAGGGTGCGTACGATCATTCGAGGATCTCCTTGGATCATCAAAGATTAAGGGGTCAGGAGGCCTGGCTGTCGACCTGCTCGGTCATGACCTTGGCGAAGGCTGCATCAAGAATGTCCATGGCCTTGGCGATCTGCTCTTCGCTGATGATCAGCGGGCACAGACATTTGACGACCTGGCTATGGTTGCCGCTGGTTTCGATCACCAGGCCGCGCTCGAAGGCCTCGCGGCAGATCGCGGCGGCGATGTCTCCGTCCGGGCAGTTGATGCCGATCATCATGCCGCGCCCCTTGACATACAGCGAGTCAGGGCCGTGCTTGCGGACGATTTTCTGCATCCGTTCCTTGATCAGCTTGCCCTTGGCCTGGATCGACTTGGCGAATTCGTCATTGGTCCAGAAGTGCTCCAGCGCTGCCGTGGCAGTGACGAAGGCATGGTTGTTGCCGCGGAAGGTGCCGTTGTGTTCGCCTGGCTCCCATTGGTCCAGTTCGCGGCGAAACAGCACAATCGCGAACGGCAGACCGAAGCCGCTGAGCGACTTGGACAGGGTGATGATGTCCGGCTTAATGCCCATCTCTTCGAAGCTGAAGAAGCTGCCGGTACGGCCGCAACCGGCCTGAATGTCATCGACGATCAGTAGCATGTCGTGCTTGCGGCAGAGCTTTTCCAGCTTGCGCATCCATTCGGCTGACGCGGTGTTCAGGCCGCCTTCACCCTGGACCACTTCAACGATGACGGCTGCCGGCTTGTCGACGCCGCTGCTCGGATCGCTGAGCAGTTTGTCCATCATGGCGATGGTGTTGACGTCCTTGCCGAAGTAATTGGCGTAGGGCATGCGGCTGACTTCGGCCAGGGGTACGCCAGCGGCACCACGGTGGTGCTGGTTGCCGGTAGCGGCCAGGGCACCAATAGTGCAGCCATGGAAGCCGTTGGTGAAACTGATGATATTGCTGCGGCCGGTGACCTTGCGCGCCAGCTTCAGGGCAGCTTCAACCGAGTTGGCACCGGTCGGTCCGCTGAACTGAATGACATGATCGCCCAGACCGCGCGGTTCAAGGATGACCCGGTGGAAGGTTTCCAGGAACCGTTCCTTGGCATCGGAGTACATGTCCAGGCCATGGGTCAGGCCATCGTTCTCCAGATAGTCGATCAGCGCTTTCTTCAGAACCGGGTGGTTATGTCCGTAGTTCAAGGTACCGGCACCGGCGAGGAAGTCGATATAGGACTTGCCTTCGCGGGTGATCAGTTCGGCGCCGCGCGCCTGTTTGAAGACCACGGGGAACGAGCGGCAATAGCTGCGGATACCGGATTCATGTTGTTCGAACTGTTCGAAGGTGTTCATGGGTGCTCCTGGCTTCATGCCTTGGCAGATGGTGAAAAAGGGCCGGCGCGATACAGCACTTCATCGTCGTGCTGGCCGTTGAAATGATTGCTGCGGGAAAACAGTACCCGGGTCTGGTAGTCACTGTTGAGGCGCGCGAAGGCGCGCTTGAACAGGGCTTCCGAGGCTTCGTTGCCCGGTGTGATGGTGGTTTCCATGTACTGCACGCCGTTGGCCATCACTCGCTCGGTCAGGGCCAGCAGCATCTTCAGGGCCAGCCCCTGGCCACGCATGCGGTCGTCGACCGCGACCTGCCAGACAAACAGGGTGTCCGGGCGGGCTGGTGGGCGATAGCCGGAAATGAATCCGACCAGTTCGCCATTGGCAGCAATAGCTGCGATGGCGGTATCGGCAAAGTCGCTGCATTGCAGCAGATTGCAGTAAACCGAGTTGGTATCCAGTGGTTTGCAGCGCTCGACCAGTTGATTCAGTGCGTAGCCGTCAGTATCGCGCGGCTGGCGCAAAGTCACGGGTGTAAGGTCTGTCAAAACGTCATCCTGATATTTATGTGTAAATGCTTTTTAAATAATAAACATATCCAAAAAAATATCTCAACCCGCCATTAATGCAGGTCTTGACCGTATGTCGTTGCTCATCAAATATTTTCAACTGTTAAATATGTTTGTCATGAAAAGGGTGCAGAGCAGGGATGGCGGGGGATTGAGGGAGGCTGGGCTGGCAGTGGATTTGGAGTTTTCTGGGAGCCTTGAGCATCTGCTCAAGGCCGGTGTTGCAGGGTAGTTCGTGCGGGAGCGGATGCTCCCGCCTCACGGGTGGCTTTAGAGGGTAAAACCGCCGTCGATCGGGATGATGTTGCCGGTCATGTAGGCGCCGGCGCTGCTGGCCAGCATGATGGCCAGGGCGGACATTTCTTCCGGGCGGCCCCAGCGGCGCATCGGAATGTCTTCGCAGTCCTTGGCCAGGGCCTCGGGGTCGAGATGAATATGCCGGGTCATCTTGCTCGGGAAGCGTCCGGGGGCGATGACGTTGACATTGATATGCTGATCAACCAGTTCCCGGGCCAATTGCCGTGAGAGCTGATGAACAGCGGCCTTGCTCGGGCCATAGGACCAGGCGTTTTCGTTCATGGTGGTAATGCCGGCCACCGAGCCGATATTGATCACCCTTGAAGGATTGTCATCGCTGGCACCCTTGCGCAGTAGTGGCAACAACTGCTGGGTGGTGCTGAATACGGCAGTGACGTTGAGCTGCATGACCTTGTGCCAGCCGTCGGCGGGGAAGCTTTCCAGTGGTGCGCCCCAGGCCGTGCCGGCGTTGTTGACCAGAATGTCCAGTTGCTCGATATGCTGGCTCAGTTCGTTGGCCAGGGCCTTAGCCCCATCCTCGCTGGACAGGTCGGCGGCCAGGGCCCGGCATTGGCCGTACTGGCTCAGTTCGCTGGCGGTAGCCTGGCCTTCTTCCAGTTTGCGACTGCAGATGATGACGTTAGCGCCGGCCTGGACGAAGCCCTTGGCGATCATCTTGCCGATTCCCCGGCTGCCGCCGGTGACCAGGGCTGTGCGTCCGGCCAGACTGAAATATTCCTGCATGAGATGCTCCATAGGATAGGTTGTGAATATAGATAACCTAGTGGACCCTAGTGCTATCGGGGCTTCCGGCCAAGTTCTGGCAGGTCTTATCAGAGCCTGGAATGGCCCGCCATAGCGCTGGCAGAGTCACCGATGTGTCGCTAAAACGACCGTCCCGGGCCGTTGCTCGTTCGGCAGTCAGCGTTGTTTTGCTTTATCCTGTGGACACTATCGAGTTGCTGAGAAGGGGTATCCGGATGGGGTCACAACGACGTTCGCGCAAGGAAGACGCTTCGGCCTGGACGGTCGCCGACAGCCGTAGTGTCTATGGCATACGTCATTGGGGTGCGGGCTTCTTCAATGTCAATGACAAGGGCCATGTCCAGGTTACCCCCAGGGGCGAGCAGGGGGCGGCTATCGATCTGCATGAGCTGGTTGGCCAGTTGCGTGACAGCGGTCTGGATCTACCCTTGCTGGTGCGCTTCCCGGACATTTTGCAGGATCGGGTGCGGCAGTTGACCGGGGCCTTTGACCATAATATTGCCGAACTGGAGTACACCAGCGGCTATACCGCGCTGTATCCGATCAAGGTCAATCAGCAGGAGGCGGTGGTTGAAAATATTATTGCCACTGAAAATGTCTCCATTGGCCTGGAGGCCGGCTCCAAACCTGAACTGATGGCTGTGCTGGCATTGGCACCTAAGGGCGGGACCATTGTTTGCAACGGTTACAAGGATCGCGAATTCATTCACCTGGCATTGATCGGCCAGAAGCTCGGTCACCGGGTGTTTATCGTGATCGAGAAGGAATCCGAGGTCGAGCTGGTTATTGAAGAGGCTGCCCGGCTTGGGCTGGTGCCGCAGATTGGTCTACGGGTCCGGCTGTCGTCCCTGGCTTCGAGCAAATGGGCTGATACTGGCGGAGAAAAATCCAAGTTCGGCCTGTCGGCCGCGCAGTTGCTGCGGGTGGTCGAGCGTTTCCGTGAGGCCGGGCTGCAGGATGGGGTGCGTCTGCTGCATTTCCACATGGGCTCGCAGATTGCCAATCTGGCCGACTACCAGCATGGGTTCCGCGAGGCGATCCGCTATTTCGGCGAACTGCGTGGGTTGGGATTGCCGGTTGACCATATCGACGTTGGCGGTGGCCTGGGGGTCGATTACGACGGTACCCACTCGCGCAACGCCAGCTCGATCAACTATGACGTCAATGAGTATGCCCACACTGTGGTGGCGATGCTCAAGGACTTCTGCGATCAGCAGGGCCTGCCGCATCCGCACATCTTCTCCGAAAGTGGCCGGGCCCTGACTGCCCATCATGCTGTACTGGTCGTGCAGGTGACTGATGTCGAGCGGCAAAATGCCGAAATTCCGCCACTGGAAGATCTCGACAGCCAGCCGCAGGTAGTGCGCAACCTGGTGGGTCTGCTGGATCGCAATGATATTGAGCTGGTGACCGAGACCTACTGGCGGGCGACCCACTACATGGCCGATGTGGCGGCCCAGTATGCCGAGGGGCGTCTGACCCTGGCCCAGAAGGCATTGGCTGAGCAGTGCTATTTTGCTCTGTGCAATCGCCTGCATACCCTGCTCAAGGCGCGCCAGCGCTCGCATCGTCAGGTGCTGGATGAGCTTAACGACAAGCTGGCCGACAAGTACATCTGCAACTTTTCGGTGTTCCAGAGTCTGCCCGACACCTGGGCGATCGATCAGGTGCTGCCGATCATGCCGCTCAACCGGCTGGAGGAAGAGCCGCTGCGTCGGGCGGTGCTGCAGGATCTGACCTGTGATTCGGACGGCAAGATCCGTCACTATGTCGATGAGCAGAGCATCGAAAGCAGCCTGCCGGTACATGAGCTCAGAGAGGGAGAGGATTACCTGTTGGGCATCTTCCTGGTTGGGGCCTATCAGGAAATTTTAGGTGACATGCACAACCTGTTCGGTGATACCGACTCGGTCAACGTCTACCTGCGCGAGGATGGTCGGGTGGTGCATGGTGGCATCGAAACCCATGACACCATCGAGGACATGCTGCGCTATGTCCATTTTGCCCCGGATGAGCTGGTCACCCTCTACCGCGACAAGGTGGCCGGTGCGCGTCTTAGTCAGGCTGAGCGCACCCGTATTCTCGATACCCTGCGGTTGGGCCTGACTCGCTCTTCGTACCTGGCAGCCGAGTAAGGCTCGGCCGCCAGTATCAAAAACGTTGCTGCCACTGCCCCATGACCACCTGCATGGGCGCTGCGTCAGCCTGATGGCCGGGTTGGTGGATGCCAAGCCAGGACAGTTTCAGGTCGCTGTTAGCCCACAGCGGGCGCTGCCAGGACAGTTCCAGATTGAGCTGGCGGCCGCTGGGCGCCAGATCCAGCTTGACCGGCTGCCAGGCGAACTGATTGCCACTGTAGCCGGTGGCTAGCCAGACCTGGGTATCGGCGCGCTCAACGCGCAGCGGTTGCTGCAAGGCCAGGCCCCAGCTGTTGAGCTGCTGCTGGTAGTGGCCGTTGAGCTGCCAACTGCTGGTGGTGACGCGGCCCAGATCGCGTAACAGCCCCTGGCCTGAGACCTGGCTGTGGCCAATCCAGGCAGCGTGTCCCAGTAGCCAGGGGCCGTTCTGGTAGTGACCGTAGAGACCACTGAACCAGGTGTCGCTACGATCATCCAGGCCAAACAGGCCCAGTCCGCGACTGTTGAACAGGCCGTCACGGCTGCGCAGGTAACCCAGCTCCCAAGTAGTCTGATAGTTCTCGCCGATGTGGCGCTGGTAGCCCAGAGCGCCACCCTGACGTATCGAGCTGGCGCTGCTGGTCAGCTCCAGGTGGCCGTTGCCCAACGGCAGGCGCTGGCGGAGCCCCAAACTGCTTTCACCGGGTTGCTGCAGCCAGAAAGGGGCGGCCAGGCTGATATTGAGCAGGCCTTGCCCATGGCTGACGGGATGAGCGCTGAGCAGTGCAAAATCCTCGACCAGGCCCAGATGCAGCGAGCGACCCAGCTCTTGCTGAATGTGCAGTACCCGGCTACCTGCGCCGCTCGGGCTGCTATGCCAGGTCAGTTGATAGTCGCCCTGCTGTTCGGACTGCTGATGACGGCCAAGCCGATTGAGCGCATCGCTGGCCACAAAGCGGTAAGCCTGGTGATGTACTGCACTACCCAGATCAATGCTGAACCCGGCGCCGAGGCTGTCGGTCGCCATGGCCGATTGGCCAGCCAGAGGATTGATGTTGCCGAAGGGCGTGCCCAGGCTCAGAACGGCACTTTCCAGACTCAGATGCTGTCCGTCGCTAGCCAGCAGTTGCAGGCTGCCGACCGGCCGGGTAGCACGTTCCAGGTCTAGTAGTCCCTGGCCGTACAAGGTCTGATTGGCGTAGTCGCCGGTTTTCTCGGCGGTGCTGAGTAGGCGTTCGACCACCTGGGCCCCGCTCAAGGTCGGGAACGCCTCGCTGATTACGGCCAGTGCCCCGGTTACTGCCGGTGCGGCCACCGAGGTGCCGGTCGCGGTGGCATAGCCAGTGTCGCTGTTGTTGTAGCTGGAGTTGATATTGGTCCCGGGCGCCGCCAGGCACCAGGCTGCCGCGTTGCCGCAACGGCTGGAGCTGGCATGCAGTTGCCCGGTTTGCGGATCGACATTGACCACAGCCAACCAGTGACTTTGCAGCTCCGGATAGTGGATTGGCAGGGCGGCGAACAGTAGTGGTTGACCGCCATTGTTGTTACCGGCGGCCCAGACATACACATGCCCCTGACTGACACCGTGCTGCCACTCGGCTAGCAGTGTTGGGTAGCTGTTGGCCACCTGGGTGCGGCTGAACTGACTGGCGTCAACACTGATGCTCCAGCTGTTGTTGAACCAGCGGGCGCCTTGTTGCCGCGCCCAGGCGAAACCATTGGCCAGTTGCTGCTCGGTGGCGGAAATCTGGTTGATATCATCGGTAAAGCGCACGTTGAGCAGTTGTGCGCCATGGGCATAGCCGACATTGCCGAATCCGTCGAGCTTGGCGGCGATTACGCCGGCGACCAGGGTGCCATGACCGTCACTGTCCTGGGCATCGGCAGGGGCATTGCTGGCGCTGAATACGTTGTAGTGAGCGGCGATCTGTCCATCCAGCTCGGTGTGGCTGCTGCGTATGCCGCTGTCGATCAGGGCTATCCGCTGGCCTGCGCCGGTAAAGTCGCGATCATGGGCTACATGGCCATAGCTGATGTTGTAACCATTGGTGAACAGGTATTCGGCACCCAGAGGCAACAGCTTGGCGGAGTTGTCTTCCTCTGGCGGTGGTGCGCTTGGCGGGCTGCTGGTATTGCCGCCGCCGCCGCCGCCGCCGCCACCGCCACCACCGCCACCACCGCCAGCAGCTGCGGCCAGCCCCGCTACGGCAGCCCCGCCGGCGATCCAGCCGAGATTGCCAGTTTTGCGTGCTGCTTGCGTAGATTGGGACGCAGGAGCGCTCTGGGTGCCCGCTGCAGAATCCGCCTGGCTCTGGCTGAGTTGCTCTTCTTCTACGGTTTCTGGTTGATCGGCGGTGCTCTGTGCCTGGGTGAGCGAGCTGCAAGCCAGCAGCGCCCCTAGACAGAGGTTGCGGTGAAAACTGCGCATGACTAATCACCCTGATTCTTGTTGTACCTGGCTGAACTCTAGCAGGCTCGGATGATGCTGCCATGACAGCATGGTGTGGTTGTGCGCAATCGCACAGCTAGACCGCTTGACGGCCCCGTTGGGTCGCCAGCGGCAGTTCGCTGAGACAGCCCAGCGTGCGATTGCGGCCCTCGCGTTTGGCTTGGGACAGGGCCATTTCTGCGCGCTGGAACAGGGTTTCCAGGGCTTCATCCGGTTGCAGGCTGGCCGCACCTATGCTGACGGCCACTGGCGAATCGACCAGCAGGTTGCTGCTGGCAATCCTTCGGCGCAGTTTCTCGGCCAGTTCCAGTGCCTGCTCGAGAGGAGTATGCGGTAGCAACAGCATGAAGCTGCCGCCGGACCAGCGCCCCAGGGCATCGGACTGTCGAATCGCGCTTTGCAGCAGGCGGGCCACGCCGTTGAGTACTTCATCACCGATGCTATGGCCATAACTGTTGTTGATCTCGTTGAAGTGATCCAGGTCAATGCATAGCACGCTGAGTGGGTGGGTATAGCGTTGGCAGCGTTTGAGCTCGGCTTCGGCGTTTTCACCAAAGCGCTGGCGGTTCCAGACGCCGGTCAGGGCATCGGTACGGGTCAGTTTGTGCAGTTGCTGCTGGATATGGAGCTGGGCTTCACAGGCTTGTTCTTTCTGCACCCCCAGGCGGCGTATGCGGGCCATGAGTTTCAGACAATAGCCCAGCGTGAGCACCCAGAGCAGGAAGCAAATCAGTGCCGCCATACTGGCGACGGGTGATGAAGGCAGCCAGGACGCATCCATAAAAGCGAGTGACTCATCAGTGAAATGGCATAAGTCAAAAGGCTATTAATGCCTGTAATGAACATGGCCAGTACAGGCTGATAAGTCAAGCCGAGGCCTCTGTAAGCCGACGGTTGGTCAGGCGGGCTGCTTTTGTTGATGCTGTGTCGGTGTGGGGCTTTTTTGACGTGACCCCATTCAAATTTCTCAATACGGGCCACGGTTGCCAGGTTTATTGCTGCCCCTATACTGCGGCGCTATCTCAAAGGATTAGCTCAACTTCAAGGATTGAAGCCATGTT